>DASUOS010000246.1:0-2721 GCA_036276515.1 Anaerolineales bacterium
ACTCGGCTCAAAAGATCTCGTCATTGGCGCTCGTGGTGGGACGGTTTCTGAGGACGCTGTGTTGGCACGCTTTTGATCTTAAGACTCGCTTGCTAATTTAAGAATACGTTGTTGAACTTCAGCGGAAACCCACATGCCTGATGCACTTAAATTTGTTACATAAGGTTCGATCTTGTCAACCAAGCCCTGAGATTTTGCTTCCAGTAACACCTTTAGAGTTCCCCAAACTTGTAAACCCGCTACTTGTGCAGTTCGTCGTGCAAGCATATCATCAAGCAATACGATTCGATCACGATTTTCCAAAGCAAGAGCCATTGCAGCAATTTCGCCAGCGCCCAGATCCAACGCAAGCCATTCAGAAGGCATGGATTTTGGATTGACAACATTCAACCAAGGATAATCTGCTGGGTCTGGCACATCGTAGCCCTTGCTGCGCCCTTCCTGCAATTCATTTTTGACTGCTTCGGGTGTCCAAACTTCATCGAATAACTTAGGAAGCCAGTCAATTGCTCCAATTCGATAAAGGTATAGTAGTGGCGATGTATTACTGATGGCTTTAAGCATTCGTGTTTTCTAGATCGTCAAGTTCAGACGTAAAGGGAAAAACCTTGTAGCGACTCAGACTGAGCAAAAATTCAACCCTGGACATTCCTGCCAGTTCCGATGCACGCCCAGAAGACAGCCTGCCCATCTCAAATAGCTTGACAGCCGCCAACATGCGAATTTCACGCCCAAAAGATTCGGCATCTGTCTTTTCGGCAAGCAATACCTTATCTGGAATTTCAATCGTAATTTGTTGAAGAGCCATTTTTACTCCTTTTCCACCTCTAATTTTACATCGCTTCAACTGAATTTCTTCTACAGATTCTTATTTTGCACGGGGCGTGCCAACTAGGTGTTTAGCTACTTTTGGCCTTAATAACTTATCTATTTTGTACAGCCTAATCTCCCTAAATTCTTTAGGCGTATAGGCTGCAATGGATTAAAATAAGAATAATTACAAAATAATTGTAGCATATCTAATGAGGAAACATCGATGCAAACACAACAGCCCCCCTCAAAACCACAGGGGAAAAAATTACTGGATCAAGTTCGCGACAGTCTGCGCCTCAAACACTATTCGTACCGTACCGAGGAAACATATCTGGCATGGATCAAGCGCTTCATCTTGTTTCATGGGAAACGCCATCCCAAAGATATGAACTCTGCCGAGATCGAAGCATTCATCACTCACTTAGCTGTCGAGCGTAAAGTTGCGGTTTCAACCCAAAACCAGGCGCTCAGTGCAATTCTCTTTCTATACAAATATGTAGTAAAAAAAGAGATCGAAATGCCACCTTCATTGGTGCGTCCGGGCCGTCCGAAGCGGCTGCCCACGGTTCTGACACAATCGGAAGCGACGCGGGTGATCGCCCAAATGACGGGTGTAACCAGAATAATGACCAGGCTGCTTTATGGAAGCGGTTTGCGGCTTATGGAGTGCCTGCGTTTGCGCGTCAGGGACATCGATTTTGAGAATCACCAGATCATTGTTCGAGACGGAAAAGGGGAGAATGACCGCGCCACAGTTCTACCGGAAAGCATTGTCATGGAGTTAAGGAATCATTTAGACAATGTTCGCGCGCTGCATGAAAAAGATGTACGGGAAGGATATGGAGAAACCCGGTTGCCTTATGCGCTGAATGTCAAATATCCCAGCGCCGGACGCGAATGGATCTGGCAGTACGTTTTTCCAGCGTCCCAACGATCAACCGACCCGCAATCTGAGACTGTTCGCCGTCACCACCTGGACGAGAGTGTTTTACAGCGTGCCGTGCGAGATGCCGCTCAGCGTTCCAAGCTGGACAAATCTGTTTCACCGCATACATTTCGCCATTCCTTTGCGACGCATTTGTTGCAGAGTGGTTACGATATTCGCACCGTCCAGGAGCTGCTCGGCCACAAGGACGTCAAGACCACCATGATCTACACCCACGTCCTCAACCGCGGCGGCCTGGCCGTCAAAAGCCCCCTCGACGGCTAAACCGCCGCAATCACCAATCTAAAATCTCCAATCCAAAATCCTCTCACGGCTGAAACTGCGGGAGATTCCCCGGCCCCAGCGACAGCACCAGCTGCCCCGTCTGCGCCGAGTAGATCTCGACGTTCGGGTTCATGTCGTTGAAGCCCTGGGTATGGTGCGAGGCGGCGATCAGCGCCCCTCTGCGGTCGACGCTGATGCCGTAGAAGAAGCCAGGGATGATCGTCCGCTCGCTGCCGTCCAGGCCGATGATCGACATCTGGGGCCCGGCGATGATCTGGCCCGAGGTGGGACTGTTGAAGTCACAGTCGACCACGTTGCCCAGGCCGACGATCGCATCGCTGGAGGGCAGCCAGTCGAAGCTCAGGCCGGTGTGGTAATGCTCCCGGGCGGGATCGATGGCCGCCTGCATGGACGGGCTGACCAGCGCCTGGAAGCTGCTGCCATCGGCGTTGGTGATGTAATAGGCGCCCGGCGAGGCGCAGGCGCTCAGGTGGAACGACGTGGAGAACGACAGCCAGGTCCCGTCCGGTGAGAAGCGCATGTCATAGGGCAGGCGTCCGCCATCGAACGGCTCCAGGCCGGGCAGGGGCGAGCGGATGCCGCTGCCGTCCAGCTCGAGGTACTCGAGGCTGAAGCTGGTGTTGCCAGAGGCGCCCAGGTTGTCCCGGCTGGTGCCCGCCACGATCAGCGACTCGCCG
>DASUOS010000247.1:0-4151 GCA_036276515.1 Anaerolineales bacterium
CTGAAGGACAATGCATATCGCCAGCTGGGGACCAGCGGCACGGGCAATCATTTTGTCGAGTGGGGCTCGTTCCACTTGTATGAGCCGCTCCAGGGGCTGCAGCCAGGGGACTATCTTGCCCTGCTCTCGCATAGCGGCTCACGAAGCGTAGGCTTCAAAATTGCCGACCGGTACAGCAAACTGGCCATGGAAAAGCACCCGGACCTGGATAAGAGTGTCCGTCACCTGGCCTGGCTTCCACTGGAGTCCGAAGAGGGACAGGAATACTGGCTCTCGATGGAGCTGGCCGGACGTTTTGCTTCCGCGAATCATTATGTCATCCACCACCGGGTTGCCAGGGCAGCCGGGCTCAGGGAAGCGGCCGTTGTGGAAAACCATCACAATTTTGCCTGGGCCGAGAAGCTGCCCGATGGCCGGGGCGTGATCGTCCACCGCAAGGGAGCCACTCCGGCAGGCGCAGGTATGCTGGGTGTCATCCCCGGCTCGATGGGCGATGCCGGCTACGTTGTCCGCGGCCGGGGCGCGGGAGAGTCGATTGAGTCCGCCTCTCACGGCGCGGGGCGGCGGATGAGCCGTAAGGTGGCGATCAAATCCATCGGCAGACTGGAGCGGGATGACTATCTCAACCAGCGCGGCGTGACCCTGCTGGGCGGCGGCATGGACGAGTCGCCGCAGGCCTACAAGCCGATCGAAGCTATCATCGCCGCCCAGCAGGACCTGGTGGAGGTGATCGGTAAATTTATGCCGCGCATTGTCCGCATGGCGGATGAAGCGGGAGAGTATTGAAATACGAATTCGATTAAACCAAAACTGCGTGCCGGGTTGGCACGCAGTTTTGGTTACTTTCTACAGTTACGGGAGATGGTCGTGGTCAGTGGGGCCATCGCGGCGGACATAGGTTGTCCGGTTAGCAGAGGCGAACAACGCTACGAGTAACACGATTGCCAGCAGGCCGAGGAACCCGTAGAACAGCAGGGTCATGAGGTTCGGCCCAACCGGTTCATCGCCCGTTACCGGCACGATCGCCGTGACGTTTACCTCCGGCGGAATAAGGGTCACTTCCGGCGGGACAACCGTCTCCTGGGCGGCAGGCTGCGCACTCGCAGGAGTGGTAGCGAAAAAGATACCCCACATGACGACAAGCACGAACAACGTCAGAGTGTAAATGGTTTTACTTTTCATGGTCACATCCTTCGCAGGCCGCACCAGCCATGGTCGGCACCACTCCCATTTAGGGAACGATCTGGGGCGGCAAACTAGTGGTCTGGCAGTCCTTCTTCCCCGCAGACTGCTGATTACTTCATGTTTTCTATAACGAGAAGCAGAAGGTTGTGTTATTTTGCTTTATTAAAAACAACCCCATACCATTGTCCTATCGGGTACGGGGTTGTTTTTGGGTGCGTCTGGAGTTACATACCTTCCAGTATGTTAATCGCATGTTTCAACCGCTGCAGTACTTTTTCACGTCCGATGATCTCCATGCTTTCGAAGAGCGGCGGGCTGACTTTTTGCCCGGTGACGGCCGCGCGCAGGATGCCAAACACCTGGCCTGCATTGAAACCGGATCGTTCCACATATTCACGCATGGGGGGCTCTGCAACGGAGTGGGAAACATCCGGCAGGGGCGAAAGGATCTCCAAAGAATTTCGGGCGATCGCAGCGGATTGTCTGGCATCGAGTCCCTTTGCCACCAGGTCCTGGGGCTCCGGCTCCACGCTCTCCTTAAAGAAGAAAGAGGCAAACGTGAGGCTGTCATCCAGCGTGACAAGGCGCTCGCGGATCAACGGCGTGACCTTGAGCAGCGTCTCGTTCTGGACCTCGAGCCCGGCTCCGGTCAGATAGGGCTTGATACGCCCGGCCAGATCTTCCGTGGTGAGCAGGCGGATGTGAGTCCCATTAAAGTGATCCAGCTTTTGGAAATTGATCGCCGCCGGAGACGGAGTCAGGTTGTCGATGCTGAAGCGCTCGGTCATCTGGCCGAGGGTCATCACATCATCTTCGGCCACGCCCCAGCCCATCAGGGCGATCCAGTTCAGAACCCCTTCCGGCGTATATCCCAGGCCTTTCAGATCATCGACAAAGATGGAGTGTCCATCCTGCATTGCCGCGGCGCTATCACGCTTGCTCATCTTGCCTTTGCCGCTTGGCTTCAATAGGATGGAGGGATGTACCCAGACCGGCTCATCCCAGCCAAAGGCTCGGATGATTTGTACGTGTAGGGGAAATGTTGGCAGCCACTCCGCGCTGCGAAGGACGTGGGTGATCTTCATTTCATGATCGTCCACCATGGCAGCCAGATGATACGTCGGCAATCCATCGGATTTTACGATGACATAATCGTCCAGGTATTGATTTTCGACCGTAATATCACCACGAATATGGTCGTGTGCGGTCGTCGATCCGTCCTGTGGCATTTTGAAGCGGATCGTGTATTTTTCCCCTGCAGTCACTCGGCGCGCGGCTTCGCCCGGCTCAAGTTGCCTGCACAGGCCATCATATCTGACACGCTCCACTTTCCTCGTCTCCTGCTCCTTTCGCATCTGCTGCAGACGTTCGGGCGTGCAGAAACAGGGGTAGGCGTGGCCCTTCTCGACCAGTTCGCGGGCGTACTGTTGATAAATATCCCTTCGCTCAGTCTGCCGGTAAGGGCCGTGACTTCCACCACGGTAAGGGCTTTCATCTGGTGCGATGCCCAGCCATTCCAGGCTGCGCACAATGACCTCTTCGGCTCCAGGTACGAAACGACTCTGGTCTGTATCCTCAATGCGCAAAATAAACTGTCCACCAGTCTGACGGGCGACCAGATAGGAATAGAGGGCATTCCGTGCATTGGCGAGATGAAATCTGCCTGTAGGTGATGGAGCGAGTCGGGTTCGGGCGGGTTTGGTATTCAAAAATGGTTCTTCCTATCGTTTGACTGGATTGTAAACAAATTCTTCCAAAATGGCGTTAATGGAGAATCAGAATCGATTAGAAATCAAGCTGCCTGTGGCGCATGGCCACACTTTCCACAAGGCCAATACCCAGCATAAGTGAGGTGAGACCACTGCCGCCATAACTGATGAAAGGCAGCGGCAGGCCTGAGACTGGCACGATGTTCAGGTTGACGCCAATGTTGATCATTCCCTGGAAGAAGATCAGGGTGGCAACCCCATAGGCGATGGACATACCCGCCACATCCCGGGCCTTCTGGGCGGCACGCAAGCAGCGCCAGATCACCAGCACCAGGATGACAATTACCAGAAGCGCACCGATCAGGCCAAACTCCTCTGAAATCGCGGAAAAGATGAAGTCCGTGTGGCGCACTTTCAGGAAACGCAGCTGGGTCTGTGTACCGTGGCCGTACCCCTGGCCGAACCAGCCGCCCGAGCCGATCGCGATCAGCGCCTGCTGCACGTTATAGGTAGCGCCGAAGGTGGCATCCGGATCGGGCAGGAAAAAAGTGGCAATGCGCTGCTGCTGGTATTCCTGTAAAAATGGAATGCGGATGCCGACGATGGTCAGCCCGACGATGGATCCGAGTCCGACCAGACCAACCGCACCCATGACGATCATGTGCTTGATCTGCATTCCATTAAACCACAACAACGATGCCAGGATCACGGAAAGCACGACCACATTGCTCAAATTCGGCTGAAGCAGGATGAGAAGGATAATTCCCCCTGCCCAGAATACAGCTCCCGCCAGCCAGCGCAGATCGCGCGGGCGGTTCTCGGTATGATCGAAGTAGCGCGCCAGCACCAGGATGGCAATGATCTTGGCAAACTCCGTGGGCTGGAGGAACAACACACCGAACTGGAACCAGCGCTGGGCGCCGAAGGCGGTCTGGCCAAAGCCTGTCAGCGTGACCAGTAATATCAGAGTGACCAGGTACATCGGGCGATATAGCGCCATCCAGTAGCGGTAGTCGATGGCGGCGACAACAAAGATCAGCACAAGGCCAGCCAGAGCGAAATAGATCTGGCGATTGATGGACGGCAGCAAGACTTCATTCCCGGCGACCGCGGAGCGGATCATGGTTGTTCCGAAAGCCGTTGCCAGAACAACCGCTCCTAACAGCCAGAAATCAAAGTATCGCCATGATATATCTTTGAGCATACAGGGGCTTACTTGCTTTTTCTCGACCGCCGGCGGGCTGCACTCTTGATGGG
>DASUOS010000248.1:0-2662 GCA_036276515.1 Anaerolineales bacterium
CGCACCACCGTAAAGTAACATCCTTTTTGAGGCAACGATCCTTCCCAAAGTTACCTTTTTTACGAGGCAATTCGCATGCTGCGTCTCTACACATTATTTGTTATAATTCTCCCCGCGCCTCGGTAGTTCAATGGACAGAACAAGGCACTCCTAAGGCTTAGATGTGGGTTCGATTCCCGCCCGGGGCATGTTAACCAAACTCTAATACGATTTACCCTTGTCAGACAACCCACAAAGTAGTATTATTTGCATCGACGAACACCAGGGTGCCCCCCTCACCCTGGTGTTCGTCATTTAACGGCAAAAAACGGCCGGTAGAGACGTTGCATGCAACGTCTCTACCGGCCGTTTTCATTTCTCCTGCAATCCGTATCAACCTGCAACGTCGAGCAATATCTCCCGAAAGCGCTCGATCTCCTCCAGGGTGTTGTAATGGACGGGTCCAACACGGACCATCCCGCCGGCCTCCAGCAAACCCATCCGCTCCACAATCGCCAGGGCATAATTGTGACCGTTCCAGACGTAGGCACCCTGCTTACCGATCGCGTCGGCGATCTTCTCGGGATCTCTCCCATCTAGGGTGAATGAAACGGTGGGAACACGCTCATCCAGCCGGTCCGGGTCCGTTACACCGTGGACCCGGGTTCCCGGGACGGATTCAATCGCTCCTATCAACGCCCTGGACAATTCATATTCATAATTGCGGATGGCGGTCATCGCCTGTTTGTAGAGAAGACGCCTGCCGGTGAACCCGGCCTGCTGCCAGGGCTGAGCCAGGTCGCTGCCGAATTCCTGTCCCAGCCACTCGAAGTATTCCAGGGCGCCGAGCACACCGGCGATCCCTTCATGGTTCTGGGTTCCCGTTTCGAATTTGTAGGGCAGCTCATCTGATGCGGGACGCACCTTGTACGCCTTCAGCTCGTTAAGCAGCTCATACTTCCCGTACAGCGCCCCCGCATGCGGACCGAAAAACTTGTAGGAAGAGCAAACGAGGAAATCGCAGTCGATATCCTGGACATCGATCGGGCCGTGCGGAGCGTACTGCACGGCGTCGATATAGACGAGTGCACCGGCCTCTTTGGCCTTGCGGGTCAGCTTCCTGACAGGGTTCACCGTTCCCAGCAGGTTCGACGCATAGCCAAAGGCGGCGATCTTCGGTTTCTTTTCGAGGGCTCTTTCAAAATCCTCCAGGTCAAGCGTCCCCTCTTCCACATCGATGTCCACCCAGAGCAGGTTGCAGCCTTTATCTTCCGCTGCCAGCATCCAGGGCGAGATGTTGGCGTCGTGGTCCAGCCGGGTCACCAGGATGTTATCCCCTGGCTGTAAGCTGCGTGACAATGAGCGGGAGATGTGCAGGGTCAGGGTGGTCATGTTGTTGCCGAAGATGATCTCTTCGGCTCGCGAGGCGTTCAGAAAATCGGCCATGGCGGCATGGGCCTCATGCAGGATCTCATCCGACCGGCGGCTGGTCTCGAACATACCCTCGTGGTTGGCGTTGCATTCCAGCAGGTAGTGGTTGATGCGGTCGAGGCTCTGACGGGCGATCTGCGTCCCGGCCGGGTTGTCCAGAAATATGGCCGGGCGGTTGAGGGAAGGGAACTGCTGGCGGACAGGATTCGGGTCGATGGGCATGAACAAACTCCTGGGTTTGAATATGGACCGGATTGATTGTATACTTCGATTATTGTACTCCACCGAAAGGACACACCATGTTTGAGAACATCCTGCTGGCGGTCGATGGGTCGGAGCATGCCATGAACGCGGCTCGCATGGCGGCCAGCCTGGCAAACGCGATGAACTCCCAAACGCTGCGGATCGTTGCCGCCTATGATGCCATTCCCGTACACCTCGGCGATCCTTACATGCAGAACGCCATCAATACCCGCATCGTCGAGACGGAGGAGGTCATCGACCGCGTCGTACAGGTGGTCTGGAACGTTTCGGCCCAGATTTATACCGAGATGATCGAAGGCAACCCGGCGGAGACCATCATCGAAGTGGCCCGGACGCGCAACAGCGATGTTATCATTATGGGAGCGCGCGGTCTGGGTAAACTGCCCGGCCTGGTCCTCGGTAGCACCAGCCAGAAGGTGGTTTCCTATGCGCCCTGCCCTGTATTAGTAGTTCGATAGTTCGCTCGTCTTAGTTGTCCGTTTGGGCGAGCTGTTCTGCCTGAACAAATTCTTCCGGTGTGTTAACGTTCCAGAAGGCAAGGCCGGCCGGGTCGTACTGCTGAATTTCCTCCGTTGTTAGGATGCGTACCTTAACGTGCGGAAACCAGGCAATGACCTTCCACTGGTCAGAGTCGATGGCTGCTTCGATAGCGGGGAGACAGGTGGCGCGTCGGTAGAGAGCATGGAACGGCTCGTAGCCTTCCTCTGTCCTGGCGATGACCACGTCCGCTTCCTCCCGGACCATCAGCCGGGTGGCCGCTTCGATGAGGAGTGCCGAGGCGAAGGGCATGTCACAGGCGACCACCGCAACCAGGGGATACGAGGCGGAAGCGACCGCAGTGTAGAGGCCGCCAAGGGGACCGCGATCCGGCTTGAGGTCCGGCAGGAGGCGCAGCCCGAGAAAGGCATAGTCCTCGGGACGGTTGGTCGTCACGATCACTTCGTCGGCGACCGGCGATAATCGATCCACTACGCGTTGAATGAGGGGG
>DASUOS010000249.1:0-18265 GCA_036276515.1 Anaerolineales bacterium
ACGCTTCCCGGGTAGTTTATCTGGTAAAATATCCGCCTGTGCTTTCAGCCCGCATGCGTCCTTTCCGCAACCTCTCTATGCCTGTCTGAAACGCAAAACATTTCAAGGAGATAAAAGCAAGATGGTTCGTATCCGTTTACGTCGTATTGGCCTGAAAGGCCAACCCACGTACCGCATTGTGGCTGCCGACAAGGAGTCACCGCGCGATGGCCGCTTTCTGGAGATCCTGGGCTTCTATAATCCCCGCACCCATCCGGCGACAATCCACGTCAAGGAAGACCGCGCCTATCACTGGATGAAGAACGGCGCCCTGCCGACCGAATCGGTGGCGCAGGTGTTCAAGAGCGCTGGCATACTGGAGCGCTTCGAGCGTTTTAAGAAGGGTGAGTCTCTCGAGACCCTCATCAAGGAAGCCGAAGAAGCGGAAGTCAAGCGCGGCGCATCTGTAAAGACAAGTCAGTAATACATCGAATCCCCAACTCCTTCACCAGGAGGGGTGGGGAGTAAGGTATTTATGAAAGACCTGATCGAATACATTGCCAAATCGCTCGTAGATCATCCCGAAGAAGTGCAGGTGCGCGAGAGCGGAGGCGGCTCCCGTGTCCGTATCGAGCTGAGCGTCTCGAAGGATGATATGGGGCGGGTGATCGGCAAGGGCGGCAAGGTAGCCAACTCCATCCGCACCCTGTTACGGGTCGCGGCGGAGCGGGAAGGCAAACAGGCCACTCTCGATGTGGTAGAGCCAGAATAATGGCAGACGACAAAAAGACCCCAGGCTCGCCAGACGGCGAGCCTGTCTATTTGACGGTTGGATTCCTGCGCCGCCCGCATGGATTGGGCGGCGAGGTTATCATGGACCTGCATACCGATTTCCCGGAACGGATGAAGAGCGGCCGGAAGCTTTTGGTGGGTGAGGGGCACAAACCTTTCACACTTACCGGCGTCCGCCCCCATCAAGCGGGGCTGCTTGTGAAGTTCAAGGGGGTTAACTCTGCCGAAGAAGCGGGACAGTTTCGCAATCAATGGGTGTATATCAAAGCCAGTGAAGCGCCACCGCTGCCGGAAGGCAAGATCTACCAGCATCAACTACTCGGGTTCCAGGTCGTGGACGATACGGAACGACCCCTGGGCGAGCTGGTGGAAATCCTGGAGACGGGTGCGAATAACGTGTATGTTGTGAAGGATGAGGCAGGAGGCGAACTGCTTTTGCCGGCGATCCCGTCGGTCATTTTGAATATCGATACGGAGCGCCGTCTAGTGCGCGTCCACCTGCTCGAGGGGCTGGTCTAATTTGGCGATGGGCGGCGTCTAGAGAATAGAGATGGAAGAGAAGAAATACTGGGTTGGCTTTAACCTGATCAAAGGAATCGGTGCGGTGCGTATGCAGGCGCTACTCCAGCATTTTGGCGATCTGGAGTCTGCCTGGAAGGCCGCGCCCGTCGATTTGGCGGGAGCCGGCATGGGCTTGAAAGTGATCGAGCGCATTGTCCAGGCGCGTACCCAGGTGGATCTGGATAAAGTCTGGGATCGAATCGAATCCCAGGGGATCAAAATCCTGACCTGGATGGACGACGCCTATCCCCAGCGGCTGAAGGAGATCGAACAACCGCCCCCGGTGCTCTACATCCGGGGTGAGTATCTTCCGGATGATCTTTTTGCAGTAGCCATCGTCGGCACACGGCGGGTGACCCCCTACGGACGCCAGATCACGGAAGAACTCTCTTCCTACCTTGCCGGCCATGGGATAACTGTGATCTCCGGCCTGGCGCGCGGCGTGGATGCGATTGCCCACCAGACCGCCTTGAAAGCAGGAGGGCGGACGATCAGCGTGCTTGGCTCCGGTGTGGATAAAATTTATCCGCCGGAACATCGCCAGCTGGCGGAGCAGATGATGCGGAACGGTGCCATCGTCAGTGATTATGCTCCAGGCACGCCGCCGGACGCATCCAATTTTCCTCCGCGCAATCGTATTATTTCGGGGTTATCATTGGCGATCGTTGTCATCGAGGCGGGCGAGACCAGCGGCGCCCTGATCACAGCCGAGTTTGCGGCCGAACAGGGTCGTGAGGTATTTGCAGTACCCGGTAGTATACTTGCACCTCAAAGCAAAGGCACCAACAAGCTGATCCAGCAGGGCGCGTTGCCTCTCTTGAGCGTCAACGACCTGATTCAGGCCCTGGATCTGACTCGCATGGGCGACCAGAAAGCTGCACGGAAAATCATCCCTGCAGATGAAACCGAAGCGCGGGTGATGACTGTATTGAGTGCCGAGCCGCTGCATGTCGACGAAATACGGAATCAGACCGAGCTGCCAATCGAGAAAGTTTCTGCAGCGCTGGCTTTGATGGAGCTCAAAGGAATGGTTCGGCAGGTGGGCGGCATGAACTATGTATCCGTACGTGAAGAACAATCCGATTACAAGGTGTAGGATATAGGATATAGGATATGGAGCATTCGTATGCGGTCATTATGGCTGGAGGCGGAGGGACACGGTTGTGGCCTGTCTCCAGAAAGGAAAGCCCCAAGCAGCTTCTGCCCCTTCTGGGCCAGGAGACGCTTTTCCAGAGCACAGTGCGCCGGCTCGACAATTTATTTCCACCGGAACGGATCCTTGTTGTCACGGTGGCCGAGCAGGCCAGGCAAATGCAGGTCCAGGCTCCTGAGATCCCGGCGGAAAACTATCTCATTGAACCTTCGCCGCGCGGGACGGCTTCTGTGGTAGCATTAGCGGCTGCCGTTCTAAAGAAGCGCGACCCCGAAGCGGCCATAGCCATCCTGACCGCTGACCATTTCATCCGCAATCGGGACCTGTTCCGTTATTTGATCCATACTGCCCTGCAGGTGGCAGCAAAGGATTATCTGGTGACGCTGGGAATCACTCCCACATTTCCCTCCACAGGCTACGGGTACATCGAGCAGGGCGAGCCGCTGGACGGCCCGTACCAATATCCTGTTTACCAGGTCCGGCGGTTTCGTGAAAAGCCAGACCAGGAGACCGCCGAACAAATGCTGCGCTCCGGTGATCATTCCTGGAACAGCGGGATGTTCGTTTGGAAGGCGGATGCGATCCTGGCAGAGATCGAGCGGCAGATGCCGGAACTGGCACAGGCCGTCACCGAGATCTCCGGCGCCTGGAACACGCCTGGCCGGGAAGAGGTATTGAACGCCCGCTGGCAGAACCTCAAATCGCAGACCATCGATTATGGCATCATGGAGAAGGCCGAGCGTGTAGCCGTTCTCCCAGCGGGTGGATTAGGCTGGAGCGATGTCGGTTCCTGGGACTCGCTTTTTGAAGTGTTGTTCCCGGATGCCAACGGAAATGTGCCTGTTAATGCCCAGCACCTGCTGCTGGATACGCATAATACCCTGGTCTATGGGAACAGCAATGAGCGGCTGATCGTGACCATTGGATTGGATGATGTGGTCGTCGTCGATTCAGGCGATGTTCTGATGATCTGTAAAACAGACCAGTCCCAGCGGGTACGGGATGTGGTTGAACACCTGAAAAAACATAACCAGGAGAAATATCTGTAGCACTGTCATTGAGTTCCTTTGACGAACGCGCCGAAGCAGGCGTGCAATGACACTGATAAAGGTTAATGTATGGAAGCCTATTGCATGAAATGCAAGACCAAGCGTGAAGTGCAGAACCCCGTGGCGGATTTCAATGCCAAGGGGTCGCCTGTCACGATTGGCACCTGTCCTGTGTGTGGGACAAAACTTTATAAGATGGGAAGGACACCGGCCCATGAAGGCCTGACTCCGCCGCCCAAGCCGGTAAAGGTGGAAAAGCGCGATGGCAAGCTGGTGATCGTCGAATCGCCGGCCAAGGCCAAAACGGTGGGGCGCTACCTGGGCAAGGGATATACCGTCCGCGCCTCGGTGGGACATGTCCGCGATCTGTTGAAGTCACAGCTCTCGGTGGATGTGGAAAATAATTTCGCGCCCAAGTACCGCGTGCCAAACGAGAAGAAGGAAGTGGTCAAGGAGATCAAGAAGCTTGCCCAGAAGGCGGAGGAGGTCTATCTGGCGACCGACCCTGATCGCGAAGGCGAGTCTATTTCGTGGCACCTGCTCGAAGCGGCGCAGATCGACCCGGAGCGCGCCAGGCGCGTGGTCTTCCATGAGATCACCGAGCCGGCCATCAAGGAAGCATTCGCCCACCCGCGCTCCATCAATAGCGATCTGGTGGATGCCCAGCAGGCACGCCGTATCCTGGACCGGCTGGTTGGCTACAGCATCAGCCCCATCCTGTGGGAGAAGGTGCGCAGCCGCCTTTCGGCGGGGCGCGTCCAATCGGTGGCGCTGCGGCTGATCGTCGAGCGCGAGCGGGAGATCGAAAATTTCGTTCCGGTGGAATACTGGTCCATCCATGCCGAGCTGCAGCCGGAGGGCTTGAAATCCGCCTTCCTTGCCAGGCTGGCGAAGATCGACGATAAGGATCCCGAGCTTCCGAACGAGGAAGTGGTCAGGCCGATCCTGATCGATATGGAGACCGCCGCATACACGATCACCAAGATCAAGCGCGGTGAGCGGCGGCGCAAGCCCCTGGCTCCATTCACCACCTCCACTCTGCAGCAGGACGCTTCACGCAAGCTCGGCTTCACGGCCAAGCGTACCATGGCGCTTGCGCAGGGCCTGTACGAAGGCCAGGATGTAGGCAACGGCGGGGCAACGGGTCTCATTACTTATATGCGTACCGACTCGACCAGTGTCTCCGCCTCAGCCCAGCAGGAAGCGCGCGAGTATATCAGCAACAAGTATGGCAAGGACTACCTGCCTGCCGAAGCGACCCAGTACAAGACGCGTTCCGCCAATGCTCAGGAAGCCCATGAAGCCATCCGCCCGACGTCGGTGATGCGCGAGCCGGAGCAGGTCAAGGAATTCATCGAGCCTGCCATGTACAAGCTCTACCGCCTGATCTGGCAGCGCTTTGTCGCCTCGCAGATGGAGGCCGCGGTGTACGATACCCTGCAGGTCGAAGTAACCGGAAAGACAACGGAGCATGTATACCTTCTGCGCGCCTCCGGGTTCTCGGTAAAGTTTGCCGGCTTCCTGGTGGTGTACGAGGAGGCGAAGAACGAAGATGTAAAAACGGAGGAGGATGAGGAGAACGTCCGCATCCCGTCCGGGATCGCCGAGGGGCAAAAGCAGGAGCTTGTGCGCCTGATCCCCGAGCAGCACTTCACCCAGCCGCCGCCGCGCTACTCCGAAGCATCTCTCGTCCAGGCTCTGGAGGAGGAGGGGATCGGCCGGCCGTCCACATACGCGCCGACGATTTCAACCATCCAGGCGCGCGGCTATGTGGTGCGCGAGGAGAAGCGCCTGATCCCGACCGATATCGGCATGCAGGTCAATGACCTGATGATGCAGTACTTCTCGGATATTGTCGATTACCAGTTTACAGCGCGGATGGAGGAGGATCTGGATATGATCGCCTCCGGCCAGGCCGAATGGACCGAGGTCATCCACGAGTTCTATCACCCGTTTGCCGAGGATCTGAAGAGGGCCCAGGCGGAGATGCCCGTCACCAAGAGCGGACCAGAACCGATCGGACGCATCTGTCCTGAAGATGGCGGCGAGCTTGTCATCCGCTATGGACGCTTTGGGAAATTCATCTCCTGTTCGAACTTCCCCACCTGCCGCTATACAGAACCCTGGCTGGAAAAGATTGGCATCCAGTGCCCCAAGGATGGCGGCGAGCTGGTCGAGCGCAAAACGCGCAAGGGACGCACCTTTTACGGCTGCGAGAATTACCCGAACTGTGACTTTACCTCCTGGAAGCGGCCGATCAAGCCGCCCTGTCCAAAGTGCGGCGGCCTGCTGGTGATTGCCAACAAACGTGAAGCGCAATGCACAAATTGCCAGGAAACCTTCCTGCTGGAAGCCGTTGTTCCTGAGACCGTTGAATAGTTAAACAACCTTGCGAAAGATGAACACCATCGCAAGGTTGTTGTATAAATAAAGAAGGAGATTCGATGCACTTTACTCCACTTTCCTATCTCGATCCCGGTTCCGGCAGTTTTTTGATCCAGATGCTGATCGCCGCACTGCTGGGAATTGGGATTGCCGTGCGGGCGTCATGGTCAAAGATCAAGGGCTGGTTCGGTGTCAAACCGAAAGCAGACGATGACGACGATGACGACGATACAGCCCAGTAAGAGACAACTTTCCGCCTCCTTCCGCGATCCCAGCGGATTTCTGTTCAGCCGCGAGGGTGTGCTCTACAGGCAGATCAACCCGAAGTACGAACAGGAGTATTCCCGGTTGATGGGCTCGGGCCTGTACGAGAAACTGGTCAAAGCCGGGCGGCTTGTCGCCCATGTCGAAGCGGACGAGGTCCAGGCAGAGTCGGAACCCTCCTATAAAATCATCCGGCCGGAACGGGTGCCATTCATCTCGTACCCGTATGAGTGGTCGTTTGGGCAGCTGAAGGATGCGGCCCTGGCAACACTGTCCATCCAGAAGCGTGCGCTGAAAGCGGGGATGTCTCTGAAGGATGCCAGCGCCTACAACATCCAGTTCGTGCGCGGTAAAGCAATGTTGATCGACACGCTATCCTTCGAGCTGTATATGGAAGGGCAGCCCTGGGTGGCCTACCGCCAGTTCTGCCAGCATTTCCTGGCGCCGCTGGCCCTTATGGCCCTCAAGGATGTGCGCCTGAACCAGCTGCTGCGGGTCTATATCGATGGTGTGCCGCTTGACCTGGCGAGCGCGCTCCTGCCTTCGAAGACGCGCTTGAACTTCGGTCTTTTGACACATATCCACATCCATGCCGGCGCGCAGAAGAAATATGCAGGCGAGGACGTCAAAGTGCGCGGCGGCTCGATGAACAAACAGGCGATGACCGGCCTGATCGAGAGCCTGGAGTCCACGATCCGCAAACTGGACTGGAAGCCAGGCGGCACCGAATGGGGTAATTATTACGATATCACAAATTATTCCGATGCAGCCTTCGAACACAAGAAGGATTTGGTCCGCGAATGGACAAGCCGGACCCAGCCGGGAATGGTCTGGGACCTGGGCGCCAATACCGGCGTATTCAGCCGTGTCGCAGGGGAAGCTGCTGTGGGTGCGCAGGTGATTTCCTTCGATATCGACCCGGCCGCCGTGGAGCAAAACTACCGCCAGCTGAAGTCGGAGAAACATGACCGGCTGTTGCCCCTGCTTCTGGACCTGACCAACCCCAGTCCCGCGATCGGCTGGGCGAATCGCGAACGCGATGCCCTAAGGGACCGCGGCCCAGCGGACATGGTCCTGGCCCTGGCGGTCATCCATCATCTGGCAATCTCGAATAACGTACCCCTCCTCCAGGTGGCAGACTTCCTTGCGGAAACCGGGAAATGGCTGGTGATCGAGTTCGTCCCCAAGTCTGACAGCCAGGTGAAGAAGCTGCTAACGTCCCGCGAGGACATCTTTCCCGGCTATACGCGTGAGGGGTTCGAAACGGCATTTACATCCCGATTTCGGATCCACGAGGCAGTAAACGTCAATGAATCTGAGCGGGTATTGTATTTGATGAAAGCTCTCCCGCTTTAATTGCGCTGGTACTTTCGACAGTTGTCTTGGGCAAGGGATGGTATATAATAAAGCAGACCTCTCATAAAAAAGGAATGCGTCATGGAAGCTGTAACTGCAATCGCACGAAACTACCTGAAGAACATGCGAGTGGTTCTCATTTTGGGTGTGGTCCTGGGTCTGCTCCTCGGCCTGATCATCGGTTGGGGACTCTGGCCTGTCCAGTGGACGGATGCAACCCCGGAGGTCCTGCGGTCAGACCTGCAGCAGGATTACCTGCGGATGACCATCGACTCCTACAACCGGACAGGCGATCCCAACCGGGCATTGGAGCGCTGGAATAACCTGGGCCCGAACCGGGATCAGGTCTACGGCCAGGTAGCTTCGGACCCGGGGTATCTGAATCCGGCCGATGTGCAGAGTTTCGGCCAGCTGGTCCAAAGTGTGACGGGGGCACCGATCGTTGCTCCAGCTCCGGGGACCACGGAAGATCCTGGCACCATGAGCCAGGCGGTTATTTATGCTTCTGTAGCGATCCTGATCATCCTGTTGGGCATTGGCGGCCTTTTAGCCTACCGGTTGCTGCGAAAAGGCTCTGGCGCAGTCACGCCGGTCATGCAGGCGGCAGAGGTCAGCCGCCATGCCGAACGGACCGATTTCCAGTCCTTGGGGCTGGCTCCCCCGATCACACAGACCATGACTACCTACGTCCTCGGCGACGACCTGTATGACGAGTCGTTCAGCATCGATACGGGCGGCGGCGAATTCCTGGGCGAATATGGCGTGGGCGTTTCGGAGACGGTGGGTGTCGGCGAGCCGAAGAAGGTCGCCGCGCTCGAGGTCTGGCTGTTCGATAAGAACGATATCAAGACGGCGACGAAGGTGTTGATGTCGGAGCATGCCTACAATGATCCCAACATCCGTGCCCGGCTGGAGCCGAAAGGCGAGCTGATCGTGGTCAAGCCGCAGGAACAGGTCCTGCTCGAGACCCAGACTCTGCAGCTGCTCGCCACCGTCGTAGATATGGAATACGGCGCAGGAGCCGCTCCCCAGCACAGTTACTTCGAGCGCATCACCCTCGAGCTGGCCGTCTGGCCTCGCAGCGGGCAGTAGACGATATCTACCTTGGAATTAAAAGAGACCGCATCATCGATGCGGCCTCTTTTTTTACGGTAGCACCCTTTACTCGATCTTCAGAATCTTGAACTTGATCTTCCCGCCCGGCGTCTCGGCCTCGACCACATCACCGACTTTGTGGTTCATCAGCGCGCTGCCAATGGGGGATTCGTTCGAGATCTTGCCATTGCGCGGGTCGGCCTCCTTGGCGCCGACCAGGTGGAATACTTCAGGGTCGGAGCTCTCTTCCTGGACGGTCACTTTATTGCCGACAGTGACAGCATCGGTGCTTGCCTTTTCGACGACGACGGCCATCCGCAGTACGGCTTCGATCTCCTGGATGCGTCCTTCGAGAAAGGCCTGGTCTTCCTTGGCCTTATGGTAATCGGCGTTCTCTGAAAGATCGCCCATCTGGATGGCAGAGCGCAGGCGTTGGGAAAGCTCTTCGCGGCGCGGGCCGGTCAGCTCGGCCAGCTCGGCGCGCAGTCTCTTTTCGCCTTCCTGCGTTAAATAGGTGGGTTGTTGGGTCATGGATGCACCTCAGTTCTAAGGTTTTTCAAGTGGGTTGAATAATTTTTGATGTTCCTCGATCGCATAACGGTCGGTCATGCCGGCGATGTAATCGCAGATCGTCCGTTCTAGCTCGCGCTTCTCGACCAGCGTTTGTACGGAATTGGGCAGCATGAGCGGCTCGGAGCGGTAGGCGTTGAACAGATCCGAGATCAGCCGCTCGGCCTTAACCTGCATGCGGACCACGCGATAGTGGCGGTACAAATTCTTGTAGAGGAAGTCCTTCAGCTCGCGGTTGCGGCGCTGCATCTCTTCGCTGTAGCCGATCACGTTGTGTTTCAGCTTTTGGATATCCAGCGCAGATTTGACCTGGCTTTCACGCAGCCGCCGGTCGGTGGCTTCGATCATATCCGTGACCATCACTCCCACCAGCTGGCGGATCATGCGGTGACGCTCGATATCGTTCAGGGCCGGTCCCTGCCATTTGTACATCTCCCGCAGGATCTCCCAGAGCGAGATGCCATCCAGCATATGCGGGGTGATCATGCCGGAGCGCAGACCATCGTCGAGGTCGTGGGTAGTGTAGGCGAGCTCATCGGCTACGTTGGCGATCTGGGTCTCGAGGTTGCCGCGCAGGTCCGGGTTGAAATCGCGGGCATCGGAGATATCATACTCCGATTCGTGCTTGACCATGCCCTCGCGCACCTCCCACGACAGATTCAGCCCGGGGAATTCAGGGTAGCGCTGTTCCAGCTCGGTCACAATACGCAGGGACTGCCTATTGTGGTCGAAGCCGCCATAATCGCGCATCAGCCGTGACAATGCCACTTCACCAGAATGGCCGAAAGGCGAGTGGCCGAGATCATGCGCCAGGCAGATCGCCTCGACCAGGTCCTCGTTGCCGCCAAGGGCCCGGGCCAGGGTGCGCCCAATCTGGGCAACCTCCAGGGTGTGCGTCAGGCGGGTGCGGAAGTAGTCGCCTTCGTAGTTGATGAAGACCTGGGTCTTGTATTCGAGCCTGCGGAAGGCGGTGGTGTGCAGGATGCGGTCGCGGTCGCGCTGGAAGGCCGTGCGGTACTGCGGCTCATTATCCAGATAGGCGCGGCCCTTTGAGTCCCGGCTGCGCATGCCGTAGGGCGCCAGACTCTTATCCTCGATCTCCTCAAGCTGTTGGCGGGTGAAAAACATGTTGGCCTTTCAGATACGAATGTCATTGCGAGCGACCGGAGCGAAGCAATCTCCTGTTCAAGGAGATTGCCACGCCGCCACAGTGCGGCGGCTCGCAATGACATTGGATAGAGTGGGGCGAGAGGGGGTCGAACCCTCACGGTGTTGCCACCGACAGATTTTAAGTCTGTTGCGTCTGCCGATTCCGCCATCGCCCCGGCACATCGCTGTCTTGATCGATGGAACAGCGTGTTAGGTATTATACCTAAAATTTGAGGTCGTGTTTGAGAGCGCTGCATGGTAAGGCAGCTTAAGCACAGAACCTCACAGCAGCCCCGTGTGACGTTTTGGGGCTGGCGTTGAAATAAGCCGTTATTCGAGGGGACGTTTGAAAGTAAATCTACTGATCCACGGTTCTGATCCCAGACATTCAGACACTAATTCCCAACCATCTAGCCCTAGCTCCATAAAATATTCATGCAGCTTAGTTCGTCCTTCTGTGCTTCCAGCAAGCTGTTCCCCATTGGCCATAATACTGTCAATAGCGTCCTTGCCATAGACAACTTGCACACGCAGATATTCCCATTTCTGCATTGTAGCCGCCTTTCTGTATAAGGCGATTTTACAGCAGAAACGGATAGAATAATCCCCACAAACAAATACAGCAGACCATCAAAGTCTGCCGTGAATCTCGTAGTGACAGACTGCCGTATAAGGATAGTCGCCTGCGCCACCCAGGATGAAAACAGTATAATCTTCAGCCTGTGTAAGGAATGCTCAGGTGAAGGAGATTAACATGCAGAATTGGGAATACATGGTCTTGCAGCTGGTCATGAACGAGAAGGAGAACCTGGTATGGCTCGATGCGCCGGAAGATAGCCGCAGCATAGCCGACCGGCTCAACGCGCTGGGGACACAGGGCTGGGAGCTTGTCAGCGTGGATACGAACAGCCTTTCGGGGGTGACGATCAGGACGATCTATTATCTGAAGCGTCCAGGAGAATAGAAAAGCCCCCTCTATTCGGGGAGTATCTATATCGCATATCACTTGGAAATGCTTTCCAGCCTGGAGGCGTTGTCCCGATTCAACAGATAATTTTCCCTCCGATCCCTGATCGCGAAAGGAAGATAGAGCAGCAGCATCGAGATCACGCCGATGATCTCCATATACAGGATGTACACCGGCCAGGGCGGCAGCAGGTCGAGCAGGCTGGGCAGGTCCGGCTTGTGGTTGATCATCAGGTAGTTGCTGCCGAGATAAATATTCACGAAATAGATGATCCCGGCGTATATGTTCATCCAGACGAACACGCGGACCATCGACTTCCAGGTGGGCCGCAGGCCTTCGACCACGGTCATGTAAATGGCGGAGGTGATGATCAGCCCATGGGAGAGGAAGGTTTGAAAAAAACGGAAGTGAGGGAAGCCGAATATCCCCAGGTCGGGTGTCGCCAGGGCCTGGATCGCCCCGGCGATACCCATGAAGTACATGAACTCGTACACCCGGTAGCTTTTGGTCATGAGCATATAGGCGCCGACCCAGACAAGTACACTGCACAGGTGCAGCGGCAGCATGGTCTGGAGAGCCCAGCGGCCCGTCACAAGGTTCCAGTAATGCCAGGCTATTTCATTGACTACTAGAATCAGGGCCAGAAGCCAGCGGATCCCCCCTTTGGTCGCATCGGATGCATAACGGAAGCGGATCAGGTAGAGATTGAGCAGGATCAGGAAGGCAAGCGCCGCCAGGTGGGCCGTACCCAGCCACTCGAAGGCCGGCCCCGTATAGTCGCCTGCGAAGAAGTCGATCATGGCCCCAATTTTACATGGAATTAGCCCTCCATGCGAGCCTCTCAGGCTCGCATGGAGGGCTATCCTTTAATACCGGAACAGAGCTACCTGGCTTTCTCGTAGGCAGGCAGACGCTCGAGGGTCCCGGACCCGACCGACAGGTGGACTTCATTTTCGCTGATATCCGTGATCCACAGGACCGGTATCAGCTTGCGCTCCTTGAACAAAAACCCGTCGCTGATCACCATATGGGTGACCCGGTTGTCCTGCGGCTCGACGATCAGCTGCTCGATGTCCCCGATATGCCTGTCATCCTTGCTAACCACGCGTGCGCCTTCTTCCAGGGCGATCGTCCCTTCGGGGATGTTCGGCGTGGTTTTAACAGTGTAGACCGGCATGGACGGGTATGGGGTGTACAGGCCCGTCCGCCACAAGGCCGAGTTCATCGGCGGGTACCACAGCGCAGTTTCCACCTGCCCCGATTCGACCTCCCCTTCAGGATATTCTGTAGCGTCAAGGTTGACATACTCCGACTCTTCGAAATCCTGCAACTCTTCCAGGTCCCGCTCTGAGGAGGTCAGAATGATCATCTCCTCATTCCGGGGCTCGATGTTGTCGATCGGCACTAGTTTATTCGTCGTGAACAGCATTCCCTTTTCGACAACGATGTGGGTCACCTCGTGCGATTTCGGGTCGATGATGACCCGGCCGAGAGATCCGAGCTTGTCACCGTTGGCGGAATAGACATCTGCTCCTTTAATCAGGCGCATGGCGCCTCCTTTCCTGAAAAAGAACCGGATGAAGGATTACTCCTTCATTGCGTCCTTGACCTGGCCGTAGCGCCGTTGGAGGACCTGCTTCTCCTCTTCGATGGTGTCCTGAGCGATCTCCTGCAGGCGCTGGAGGCGATCGCGCGTCTCCCGGTTCATTGCTTCCAGGCGGACCTGGGCATCCTCAATGGTGGCCAGCACGCTGTCCTGCGCCTCGCGCAGCGTCCGTATGACATTTTCGGCGGTGTCCTTGCCCTCGGTCATCAGGTACTCGCGAGTCTCACGGCCTGAGCGGGGAGCATATAACAGGGCGATCGTACCACCGATGAGTCCGCCGATCAGGAAGGCTACCAGACCGGAACTGCCGCGGCCGGTTTGATACGTGGTTTCATAGTCTGTCTCTCTCATTTTTCACTCCATTCTGGATATAGCAAAAGGGGCCTCTTTTCGTTATATTGGATATATATCGTGCCACTCATAAAAGATAAAAGCTGGGATACATATCCGGAGAAGAGCCTACATACATGAATACGAATAAGGTTTTGAAAACGTACGTGGTCCACAACCCCGTTTCGGGCCAGGCGCAAACGGAGCTCGTCCGAGAACATATTTTGAAGGTGATGGATGATCACCAGGTCCCCTACGAGATTTATGAGACCACAGGCAAGGAGCAGCTGCAAGAAGTGGTCAAAGCGGCGATCGAGAAGGGATTCGAACAGTTCATTGCAGTAGGCGGGGATGGGACCGTTTCCGGGGTGGCAAGCGGCCTGGTCAAGACCGAAATCCCGCTGGTGATCCTGCCGGCCGGAACGGTCAATGCCCTGGCACGCGAGCTCGGGATTCCGATCGGCATCGAGAATTCCGCCGGCTGGTGGCTCTCAGACTGTGAGATCCGCAGGATCGATGTCATGCAGATAAAGGACCGTTATTTCCTGATGAACATCAGTGTGGGGGTCAGCGCCGAGATTGTCCATGAAGTGGACCGGAAGGATATCAACCGGCTGGGGGTGCTGGCCTTTATCCGGAACGCGCTACGGCGGAAGAAGGACCTGCCTATGTTCCGGTTCCAGGTGACCATCGATAATACCCTCACCTACATACGCGCCTCCGAGCTGTTCATTGCCAACAGCGGAATCCTGCTGGGGCTTGAGCGGTTTACACTTGATCCACATGCTGATCTTGATACCGGGCGGATGTCTGTTTGTTATGCACGAATCCGAACCATCTGGGATTACGTGCGTGTTGCACTTAAGATCATTGTTGCGCCAAAAGAGGAAAAAAGAGAGCTGAACTGCACCGATGCCCGGCGTGAGGTACGTATCCATGCAAGCCGCGCGGTGCCGATCCAGGGTGACGGCGATGAAGTGGGGACGACGCCGGTCACCATCACGCTGGTGCCCCGCGCCCTGCATTTGCTGGTTCCTCGACAACAGGAATAGGCTGTCGTAACAGGTAAACGGAAAATTCCATTTCTGTAACCGATACAACTACAGCGACCGGGAGCCCCCGGTCGTTTTTCGTTGAGGAGTCAAGTCACCCTGCGCTGCATAGCCTTGATATAGGCCATCCCGGCTCGCTTGACGGATCTCCAGGGTGTACATAGATTGGTTCCGATACTTAACTATTGACCTCATTAATGATAATGACCGGAGAAAATGATGCCAGCTCCTGTTCAGGAGCTGAAGGGTCTGCATCGATTCTGCTGTGTTATACTTTGTTTTGACGTTCCTCATGTTATGTGTGTGCCTATCAACACCATGCTCGAGAAAGGTTCTTTCGATCGTTCCCCACTTTTGATAAAGCCTGAATAGTGACAATCTTCAAATGATGCGCTGATTGTTATTTGCCCAAAGCTGCTTCGTACGAACTGACATCCATCAGGAATGAGGCATGCGATCATGCTTCTCAACTCTATCTTTAAGGAGAAGAAAAATGTCCGCAAAAAGAGTAAGCAGTTTGATGGTCTTCGTTTTGCTGGCGGTTACGATCCTTGCCGCTTGTGCACCCGCTGCAACGGATGCCCCACCGGCAGTAACCGAGCCGCCCGAGGTTGCCACAGAAGCGCCGGCAGAAGAAGAACCTGCAGCCACGGAAGCGCCCGCTGAGATCACCGATACGGAGCTGAATGTTCTCTGCACACCTCAGGAACAGTGGTGCCAGGGGATGAAGCAGGAATTCGAAGCGAAGTACGGCATCACCGTCAACTATGTCCGAATGTCCTCCGGTGAAGCCCTGGCCCGTGTCCAGGCCGAAAAAGATAATCCACAGTTCGATATCTGGTGGGGAGGCCCGATCGACAGCTTTGTCGCCGCGAAGGGCGAAGGACTGCTCGAGCCCTACGACTCACCCAATTACGCAAACCTGACGGACCCGGTAAAGATGAAGGATGTCGATAACCAGTGGGTTGGCGTGTATGTGGGAACGCTTGGGTTTGCAACCAATACAGACTGGCTGGCGGCCAATCCCGGTGTAGAAGCTCCGACCTCCTGGGATGATCTGCTGAGACCCGAGTTCACGGGACAGGTGATGGTCGCCCATCCGTCGTCTTCCGGCACATCCTATACGGCGCTGGCGACCGTCCTGCAGCTGCGCGGTGAGGAGGCAGGTTGGGAATATCTGGAAAAGTATGACGCCCAGATTTCTCAATACACCAAGAGCGGCGCCGCGCCTGCCAAGTTTGTTGGCCAGGGCGAAGCTGCGGTGGCGATTGTTTTCTCGCATGATATCGTGAATGAGATTGAGAACAATAAAATGCCGCTGGTTTTGACTTTCCCTGAAGAAGGAACCGGATACGAAATCGGTGGTATGGCGATCCTGAAAGGCGCCAAAAACATCCAGGCCGCGAAACTGTGGTTCGATTGGGCCCTGACGCCCGAAGCACAGGCGCTGGGACCCGTGTATGCGGCCTACCAAGCACCCACCGTGGGAGGCGTCGAGCTATCCCATCCGGAGCTGCTCGAGGTCAACCTGATTGACTATGACTTTATCTGGGCAGGCGAGCATAAGAAGGAGTTCGTTGACAGGTTCACAAATGAACTTGCGACCGCCGACAACTTAAAGGAATAAACACTTGGCCATGAATTCTGGGCGGCACTAGTGCCGCCCAGAATTTGTTTCGCGGAGGAGCATGAAAACGACCATCGCATTACCGAAATCGCCAAAAATGCAGTTCGTCGGTGTACGGCGCCGCTTTCAGGAATTTTCGATCATCTTCAGAGATCCAGTGCTTTTTATGAGCCTGTTGTTCTCTGGAATTTTTATTTTTATTTTTGTTTTGGTGCCTATCCTGCGAACCATTGCAGGCGGATTTTTCTCCGGTGAAGGCACACTGGATCTGAGCTATTTTGCCCGTTACTTTGATGATTATTACGGTCCGGGATTGCGACAAGCCTTTCTCGATACCATGATCATGGGTCTGCTCACCGCCATTTTTGGGACACTGGTAGGCTTTATTTTTGCCTACGCGAGCGTTCGCTGTAATCCTCCTGCAAAAAATCTGATGCACTGGCTTGCTTTACTGCCAACCGTCTCTCCGCCTTTTGCGCTTGCCCTGAGTGTGATCCTGTTATTCGGGCGGAGTGGATTGATTACTAAAAAAGTACTGGGGATCACCTTTGTTCCAGGCATGAACGATATTTATGGACTGGATGGGCTGGTTCTCGTTCAAACGATCACCTTTTTCTCTGTTGCATATCTGATCCTGCGGGCCATGCTTGAACGCCTCAATCCTTCCATGGAGGAAGCGGCTGCGAGCCTGGGTGCAAATCGGATGCATATATTTCGCACTGTGACCCTGCCTCTTCTCATTCCAGGCATTGCCGGTTCGTTTTTATTGCTGTTTGTGGAATCCCTGGCCGACCTCGGCAATCCGCTCTTTATCGCCGGGAATAAGACTGTCCTATCGGCCCAGATCTTCCTGGCTGTAATTGGTGAATACGACTACCAGAAAGCTTCAGCATTATCCTTGATTCTGATCATTCCAACCTTAGTGTTGTTCATGGTCCAGCGATATTATGTAAACCGGCGGTCCTACATTTCCGTGACGGGTAAGCCCTCCGGTGCCCAGATCACAGAGAAGGACCCGGTCATACGCTGGGGGTTTAATATCGCGGCTTATTTGATCTGCGCATTCGTGGTTTTACTGTATGCCACCATCATCTACGGCTCCTTCAGCTTTACCTGGGGAGTGGATTTCACTCCCACACTCAGGCATTGGAATATGGTTGTCACACGCGGTGTGGAAGCGATCCTGGATACAACGTTCTTGAGCGCTCTGGCCACGCCTTTCGCAGCCTTCCTCGGGATGATCATTGCCTGGCTGGTGGTAAGGAAAAACTTCAGCGGGAAAGAAGTCCTGGACTTCAGCTCAAACCTGGGTGGAGCTGTGCCCGGTACGATACTGGGAATTGGATTTGTGCTCGTCTTCAACAAACCTCCTCTTGCCCTGGCGGTCGTGATATACGCATTTCTGGCATTGTTCATTGTTCTTGTGGTAGGCAGGGATGCCCGCGAGAGATTGGTCATTCTGCTATTGGGTACAGCCGCCGGTGCTTTCCTGACAACGCTGGAGGCACGTACTGTTTATTATTTGTTGGGAGGTTTCTATATCCTTTTGGGGCTGATCATGTCCCTCAGCAGAAAAAAAATAGGGGGTCCATTGTCAGCGGTAATGCTGGGATTGTATGTGATGAGCACAAACTGGGCGAATGCAATTGCCCAGCCGATCGCCGATTTCAGCCGAAGTATCGAGCGCGGTTTTTGGAGCAACGCGATCTTTCAAGTCTCGGACCACATTAAGGTACTCTTTCAACCCCCTCCCTCACTCCTGGCGATCTTCCTGATTTTCGCGGGGATCCTTCTTGTGCAGGCACTGCAAAACCGCGGACAGCGGATCGTGGGGGGGATTCTGGCGCTGATGATTCCGTGTGCCATGTCGTTCATGGAAATCCCGTTTGCACTCGTTGGCGGCGCCTACATCATCATGGCAGCATTTATCATCCGCAGTCTGCCGGCCTCTGTACGGGCGGGCGTGGCTTCCCTGCAGCAAATTGACCCGTCCATCGAAGAAGCATCCAATATTTTGGGCGGGGATGCGCAATATACGTTCCGGAAAGTTACCCTGCCGCTCATCCTCCCGGCCTTGCTGGCAGGATTGATATTCAGTTTTACCAGGCATATGACGAGTCTTTCTGCGATCATCTTCCTTGTCAGCGCAAAATGGAGGATTGTCACTGCTTCGATCCTCAGCGAATGGGAGCAGGGCGGGGTGAGTATCGCGGCTGCCTATTCCACCCTCATCATCCTGTTTGTCATGCTTGCGATCGCGCTCCTTAATTTTATTACCAGCCGACTGTTTCGAGGCCGGGAAGGCGTCGATCTCAGCCAGGGACTCTGAT
>DASUOS010000250.1:0-18747 GCA_036276515.1 Anaerolineales bacterium
GTTGTCGTGCGCACATCACCAAAAATGGAAGATGGCAGATCCATCGGCAACGGCCTGCTTACCTACCCCGAACGGGGCGGGGACGGGATCATCACCGGCAAATATCCTAATTTCCGGGTTGAGGGCGGCGACCGCTTCCAGGCCACGATCGGCTGTCTTGAACTGGCCAACGACTGCGACATGATCTACCGCCTGCAGTACCAGATCGGCAATGGCTCCATCCGCACTCTGGGCCAGTGGCGGGAGCTCTACGAGGGCGGGTCGTATAACATCAATGTGGACCTTTCCTTCCTGGCCGGCGAGCGGGTCAAGTTCATCCTGACGGTCCTGGCGAACGGCTCCTCCCACGAGGACTTTGCCCTGTGGATCAACCCGCGGATCACCCGCCTGAGCTCGCAACCCCCGACCGCCACCCCTACGAACACTCAGGCGGCAACCAACACACCCACAGCGACCGGTACGGCCACCTCCACGGCCACTTCTACCGCAACCGCAACGGCGACCGAAACGGCTACAGCCACGGCCACCGCGACCCCCACCGATACGCCGACCGCAACTCCAACGACGAAGAGTCCCTGATCTGGCTATACGATTACGTCCTGCCGAGCCTACAGGCCGTGCAGTATAATGATGCTGGAAATATTAATTGGTTAATATTTCCAGCATGACAATTGACCGCATCTTCACGGAGGTACACTTATGTTTGTTCGAAAATCGCTGCGGCAGGCTGTGCTTGTCCTGGCGACCGCAGCCATCGTGCTGGCAGCCTGTTCGGGGGGAGCCGCACCCGAACCCACAGTGGACGTAAATGCCATTAACACAGCTGCTGTGGCCACCGCCATGGGCCAGCTTTCTGCCCAATTCACTCAGACGGCTCTTGCAGCACCGACCAACACTACTCTTCCGACAAATACGGCGCTTCCCCTGCCTACTTTTGCTCTTCCGACTGCCGGTGCGGGATCTCCTGCCCCAACGACCAGTGGTGCACTTCCGACAGTGTCATTCAACACGACACCCACCACTCCACTGCCCGGTTTTACAGCCCTGGCC
This sequence comes from Anaerolineales bacterium, assembly GCA_036276515.1. Taxonomy (GTDB): domain Bacteria; phylum Chloroflexota; class Anaerolineae; order Anaerolineales; family Villigracilaceae; genus Defluviilinea. The sequence continues at coordinate 1,051 of DASUOS010000250.1, forward strand.
TCCCCGGTTGCCCCGGCGGCCACAACCTCCCTGGGCGATGCCTGTAATAACAGTGCCTTCGAAGCCGATGTTACCATTGAGGACGGATCCGTACTGGAGCCCGGACGAAATTTCGTCAAGACCTGGAGAATCAGAAACACGGGCACCTGTACATGGGATGAGGGGTACAAGCTTGTGTATATCGGTGGCAGTAATCCGAATTTGGATCCATATGACCTTGAGTTCGATAGCGCTGACGATTTTGTGACTGGCGGTGAGACCGCGGATCTCTCTGTCCAACTGACGACTCCCTGCGACCCTGGGGAATATGAGGGGCACTGGCGAATGAGAAATGACCAGGGCGCCTACTTTGGCACGGTCGTCTCCGTCTATGTAAAAGTCACGGATGACTGCTAAGAGGAAAGCTTTATGAAACTTAAGCTTATCTTCGTCACCTTCCTGGTCACTGTTTTGGCACCGGCCTGTGGACCGTCTGCAACCGCACCCGCCGAGCCTACCCCCGACGTTGCCGCGGTGCGTACTTCTGCCGCAAGCACCGTGGTCTCGCAGTTCACACTGACAGCGGCTGCGTTTACTCCCACGGTTGGTGCTCCCACCGAAACCCCTGAACCGGATGTCACAGCCACCCAGACGACCGCCGCCATTGCCCAGGTCACCAACGCCGAAGGCACGGTGGTCACCCTGTGCGACAAATACGCCTGGGATTTGGACACTGTGGATGTCAACATCCCGGATAACACCATCATGTCTCCCGGTCAGGATTTCATCAAGACCTGGAAGATCAAGAATATCGGTGCCTGCACCTGGGGCGCAGGCTATGAGCTGGTATTCAGCTATGGCGAGGAAATGCAGGGAGAAGCCCAGCCGCTGGAAGCCGCCGTTGCTCCCGGCCAGGAAGTGGAAGTCTCCGTCCAATTCACGGCTCCCGATCTCGTCGGTAGTTACTTCAGCTTTTGGACACTGCAAAACGATAAAGGCATTACCTTCCTGGGCAATGACGACAAGGCGTTATACGTCCAGATCCTTGTCCAATAAGAGTTGGCAGACGACTTGAAACAGACCATCCAGGAAAAGCGGACCGGCCGGGATTCAATCCCGTACAATTGATTGAACCGGCCCCTTTATGTGACAAACAGCTTATAACAAAGCAGGGCAAGCTTGGCGGCTTGCCCTGCTTTTGAATTCTCATCGATCTTGTTACGTGGTATATAGATAGTCGATGTGTTCGAAACGTTCACCCAGGCGTACTGTTTTAGAGCTGTTTTCCACTCCGCCGTGAAATCAGGTAGTTGAAACCGAGTAGTGAAATACCACCAAAAATACCGGTTAGATGATAGGGCAGGTAATCCATCACCTCGACAGGTAGATGAGCGACAGCTCTCAAGTAAAAGTACGGTGCCCAGGCCAGGATTCCGGCGAGGATCATTCCATGTCCAAGAACCTGGAATAGATTCTTTTTAGGAAGTACAAGGTTCATTTCCCTGCACGCGGCCGCGCGCAGGCGCGATCCGCCTATAACTCCTACGAGATGAAACGGCAGATACCAGAACAGGGATGGTTTCTCACCTGCAATCCGCAATACGAGAAATGGCAGCCACGTCAGAACACCCATCCAGATCAGGATGATACCTAAACGATACTTGAACAGTGTAGTGTTGTAGATTTCCTTGTCAGTTACCATGTTCTAAATGCCTCGGTGACTGCATCAAGTGTCTTTTCAATGATGACATCTGTATGCATAATGGATAGGAAGCCCGCTTCAAATTGGGAGGGGGCGAGATAGACACCGTTCTGCAACATTTTTTGGAAGAATTTCGCGAATTGGGCTTTATCTGCCACCTTGACGGTACTCCAGCCAACCGGCTTTGTTTCGCTGAAAAATGTGGTGAACATGGTGCCAACTCGCGCCTGCTGGATGGGAATTCCGGCATGTTGTGCTGCGGACAAAACGCCCGCTTCCAGCGCAGCCGCGGCTTGTTCCATTTCCCTCCAGCAGTCATCATCCTGGATCAGGCTCAATGCCGCGATCCCCGCACTCATCGCAAGTGGATTACCGGATAAGGTCCCCGCCTGGTACATGGGTCCTGCAGGCGCAACCAGCTGCATGATGTCCCTCCTGCCACCGTACGCGCCGACAGGCAGCCCGCCGCCGATCACTTTGCCCAGCGTAGTGAGGTCTGGCTTGATCCCGTACAGAGTCTGTGCCCCGCCCTTGTGGACTCGGAAACCGGTCATGACCGCGGCAAAAATCAGGACTGCGTCCTCGCGCGCGGTGATGCTCCGTAATCCTTCCAGGAATCCGGGCTGTGGCGGGATTACACCCATGTTACCCGCCACCGGCTCAACAATAATGCCGGCGATCTGCCCGGGGTACTTCGTGAACAAAGCCTCCACAGACTCGAGATCATTGTAATTAGCAACCAGGGTATCCGAAGCGACTGCACCCGGTACGCCCGGTGAATCGGGCAACCCGAGGGTTGCAACACCCGAGCCCGCCTGCACAAGCAGCATATCGGCATGACCGTGATAACAACCATCGAACTTGACGATCTTTTCCCGCTTGGTATACGCACGAGCAAGTCGAAGGGCCGACATGGTCGCTTCCGTCCCCGAATTCACGAAGCGGATCATCTCCAGGCTGGGCATGAATTCCATAATGCTCTTCGCCAGCTCCAGTTCCAACGGGCTGGGCGCGCCGTAGGAGGTCCCTTTGACCGCAGCCCGGTGAATGGCCGCTACGACGACAGGATGGGCATGCCCTGTAATGAGCGAACCCCACGATAGGACATAATCAATGTAACGATTGCCGTCCACATCATAAAGATATGGACCTTCACCGCGCTCGATAAAGAGGGGTTGTCCACCCACGGCACGGAAGGCGCGTACGGGTGAGTTTACGCCGCCGGGAAATACTTGCTGCGCTTCCTGAAACAGGGAAATGGATCGAGTGATGTCCATGATGGCTCCGTCAGATTAGTTTTGTGTTTCCACATTGAAATGGATAAACTTGAGAATCCGTTCGACTGCCAGCTCACCGGAATGAATGCAATCGGGAATGCCGATCCCGCGGTAGCCGTTGCCGGCCAGCGCCAGGTCCGGGTGGTGCTCGAGCGCTGCATCGATACGCTTGAGCCGTTCGGGATGACCCAGGTTATATTGCGGCATGGCTTTATCCCACCGAAAAACACGGGAGAGCAGTGGATTGGCGGTGACGCCAAGGGTCGACTTTAATTCCTCCTTCGCCAGCTCAAGCAGCTCCTGCTCATCCCAGGGAATTTCCTGGCCCGCCCGGCCCACAAAAATCCGCATCAGTGCATATCCATCCGGAGCACGGTGAGGGAATTTGGTGGATGTCCAGGTGCAGGCCAGGGCCTTGCGTCCTTCACGCCGGGGAATAACATAGCCATACCCGTCCAGATCGCGAGGGACGTCAGCCAGCCGGAAAGCGAGTGAAATCGTAGCCGTCGAGACGTAGGGGATGCTTTGCAGGATAAAGCCAAGCTGAGGGTTAAGTGCAGCCAGCAATTGTCCACTTGTATATGCCGGTGTGGCAAGGATCAGGAAATCCGATTCGAGGGTTGTGCCTTCCTCCAATTGAACTTCAAAACCCATGTATCGCTGCGTAATATTCACAACCCGCGAATTGAGCCGCAGATCTGCACTGTGCGAGCTTAAGTGTTCAAGCAGCGCCTCCACCATCTCGGATAGCCCTGTCGTTGGAGTTAGAAATGCAGAGCGTGAGCCCTGAACGGCTTTTCCATTGGATTGTTTCCTCATTTGCAGAGCGCCGCGCGCCAGGCTGCCGTATTTTGTCTCGAGATCCCGCAAATAGGGAAATGTCGAGGCAAGGGAAAGCTGGTCTCCATCGCCAGCATAAATGCCTGACATGAGAGGCTCGATCAGACTCTCATAGGCCTCACGACCCAATCGCCGGCTGACAAACGCCCCCAGGCTTTCATCCCCATTGACCGATTTTGCCGGCTTAATAAAATCCAGACCCATGCGCGCTTTGCCCAGCCATGAGATCAAACCCGATCGCAAAATGGACGGTATATCCGAGGGGATCATCATCGCCAGGCCTTCCGGAAGCGGAAGCAGCCGGCCATTGTTCAGCACATAGGTACTCTTCCTGTTCGGGTTGGTCCCATGCAATCGCTCGCCAAGGCCGAGCTCCTTGCATAAAGCAACACCCCACGGCTTGGTAGCGAGGAACGTATCTGGCCCTCCCTCGATGATGAAATGCCCGCCATCGAAGGGAACCCGATCGGTGATGATCTTGCCGCCCCATTGGGGACCGGAGTCAAGCAGCGTTACATGCACATTGGGGATCTTTTTATACGCGTAATAGGCAGCAGAGAGTCCGGCGATGCCACCGCCAATAACGACCAGGCGATTCATAGCCAGCCCCCTTCTTTCACTTTCCTGTGTATCAACTGGGCAAGGCCCTCGATCATGGGCGGCGCCGTGTTGAGCATCTCAATGCGCTCGAGATGAATGCCGAGGGAACGGGCAAGATTCCTGTACACGATATCGATATCGTACAGGATCTCCACGTGCTCACAGACAAAACCAATAGGACAGAGCAGAATATGCCTCCTGCCCTCTGAAACCAGGCGCTCGATGACCTCGCCTGCATCGGGTCCCAGCCAGGGGATGGTGGAGATGGCCGCGGATTGATATGCAAATTCGTGTGGCTGGGAACCCAGCTGATCCATCACGGCAGAGACCGTTTCATGCAGCTGCGATGGATAAGGGTCATTCCACTCCAGTATTTTTTCAGGCAGGCTGTGCGCCGTGAAAATTACAGGGACTTCCCTGCGTACCTCTTCAGGAAACCGTTCCAGAGCCTCGCATACACGGCTGACCAGCGCCTGGATATAACCGGGCTGCAGATGCCAGTTTTCGATGCGTGCAAACTCGATCGGTGAATTGGCTTCCTCCAGCCGCTGGTAGTAGGCACCGATGCTCATCCGGGAATAATGGGGAGCCATCACAATGCCGACTGCCCGCTCGATGCCCTGCCCCTGCATTTCCGCCAGCACGTCCTTGATATAAGGATGCCAGTGACGCATGCCCACAAACGCCTTAAACGTACTGCCGTTTGTATTCAAAGCCTTTTCGAGCGCATCCGCCTGTGCCCGGGTCTGTTCGAGAATGGGCGACAGGCCGCCGATCTCCCGGTAACGCTCGCGCACTTCATGGATGATCTCCGGGGAGGTGGGGCGGTACCCGCGCACATCCAGCAGGTATGGCTCAACCTCCTCGAGCTTGTTGGGTCCGCCATAGGCCATGACCAGCACACCGATCATACAGCTGTCTCCTGGACGAGGCTGTATGCATGGACCATATCCACCACAGCTTTCACGTGGTCGACCGGAGTGTGCTGCAGAATGCCATGTCCGAGGTTAAAGATATGCCCGCGCCTGCTGTTTGCGCGGCGCAGCACATCGTGGACGCGCCGCTTGAGTTCCGGCAGAGGCGCGAAGAGGGCCGCCGGATCCAGGTTCCCTTGCACTGCTACATCATCCCCGAGCAGGGACCAGCCGTCGTCCAGCGGGATGCGCCAGTCCAGCCCGATGACATCTCCGCCGGCCCGCTTCATCAACGGCAGCAATGTGGTAGTGTTCGTTCCAAAATGGATCACGGGCACGCCCGCCTGCTTTGCCGCAGTCAGGAGCTTTTGCGAGTAAGGCAGGACGAACGTTTCGTAATCGGACGGGCTCAATGCGCCGGCCCACGAGTCGAAGACCTGGACCGCCTGTGCTCCTGCCCGGATCTGGGCGGTCAGATAATCGCTGAAGACATCGGCGAGTCGCTCCATCAGCGCATGGAAAACATCGGGTGCGGAATACATCATTGTTTTCGTCTTGAGAAATTCGCGCGAAGAGCCGCCTTCAATGATGTAGGACGCAACCGTGAACGGTGCGCCACAAAAGCCGATCAGCGGCGTTCCATTCAGCTCCCTGCGCAGGATACGGATCGCTTCCATGACATAACCGAGGTCTGTTTCCGCATCCACCGGTTTCAGCGCCCGGACATCCTCCATCGTGCGGACGGGATTCTGCAGCACAGGACCTTCACCCCTGGCAAACTCCAGCCCCACACCCAGTGGGATCGCAGGCAGCAGAATATCGGCGAAGAGGATCGCCGCATCCACACCAAAGGCACGGACGGGTTGGAGGGTTACTTCGGCAGCGAGCTCCGGCCGGTAGCAGATCTCGATCAGGGAATACTTCTCGCGGATGGCGCGGTACTCGGGCATGTAGCGTCCCGCCTGGCGCATGAACCAGACCGGCGTGGCATCCACAGGTTTCCGCCGGCAGGCCTGTAAAAAACGGCTGTTCATTTCCATCAGGCAAGGGTCTCTTCGGCAGGATGATAACTGGCAGTATGCAAAGGGGTATCGCGCAGCGTATAACGACGAGCTTCGGTATCGCGCAGCTCGTTGACCAGGTCGGAAAAGCGGGCCAGATCATCGGTTTCGTACACCACCACGAACTCCTGGTTTTGCAAGCCAAAGGAATACAGCAGCAGCTGGCTGATCTCGTCGTACTGTTTGCCGATGCGGATATGCTCATTCATCATTCCCTGGCGCGCCTCGCGGCCCATCAGGTACCATTCCGTTGTTTTCGAGAACGGATAGATGACAAGGTAGGTCCTGCGCTCTGCAGAGAAGGGATCGATCTCCTGCCTGGAGCGCGCTTTCGAATACTGGGACGGGCGTGTAAAGCCCCACAGGGAGTCCTTTTGTTCGATCAGGTGACGATGAGGCGTCAACGACTTCGTAAATTTTTCAAAAAAGGCAGCCGCGTCCCCGTTGTCGTTCACTTCGATGGCAGACCAGACGACCAGATCCACGTCATGTTCCGTGCCCTGGAAGATATCCACCTTCCGGGCAGCATTACATAGTGCGGTCAGCCAGTTCTTTTGGAATTCTGCACGCTGTTCTGCACTTAAAGACCAGTAAGCATCCTTGAAGGAAAACAGCGAGAAGTGATTCAACGTGCGCACAGACGGTTCGGTCGTCTCCGTGGTCATTTACGCTCCTTTGGGAATATATAAACAGGCAGGATCCGATTCCAGGTAATCTCCGGTAATGCCATAGGCCCGCCCGCGCTGGCCGCCGCAAACATCGCGATATTCGCAGATACCGCAGCGTCCCTTGATCTTGTCGGGGGAGCGAAGGTCGGTAAAGATACTCGAATGCCGGTACACATCGACCACATCATCGCTGCGGACGTTGCCGGCCGTGAGCGGCAGGAAACCTGAAGGCTGGATATCCCCCACATGGGAGATGAACAGGAAGCCGTTGCCGTCATTCACACCGCGCGTCGGGCGGTTGAGTCCATCAGCATACTGGAAGCCGGCGCCCTGGAACGTAACAGGCTTGTCGCTGCCCTGTTCCATGCGCTTGCGCTCGATCGCCACCCGGCGGTACATCGGCGCAGCCGTAGACTTGATATCGAAGGGAGCATTCTTGGAAAGGTCATATAACCAGTTGAAAATGCGCTCATGCTCTTCAGGTGAGATCATGTTGCTGGCCTGGGCGCGTCCGGTGGGGACAAGGAAGAACAACGACCACTGCACCGCGCCAACTTCCTGTAAAAATGGAATCATTTCATCCAGGATATCGACATTGTGTTTGGCAACCGTGGTATTCACCTGCACGCTCAGCCCGATCGACTGGGCCCGGTGCAGAATGTCCATGGTGCGCTGCCAGGAGCCTTTTACCTGCCGGAAACTATCATGGATCTGCGGCACGGGTGCATCGAGCGAGAGAGCGATTCGCCGAATACCTGCCTCGCGCACCTTTTCCAGCCGCGCTGTGGTGGGCAGCGCTGTAGCCGTTGGGGTCAGGGAGCAGCGCAGCCCTTTTCCGGTGGCATAGGCGATCAGCTCATGCAGATCCCTGCGCATCATCGGGTCGCCACCGGTGAAGACCAGGATCGGTGAGCCGAATTCCGCCAGGCGGTCGATCAGGCGCAGGGATTCTTCGGTATTCAACTCGTTTGGATCCGGTGTATGCATCGCATCTGCACGGCAGTGGACACAGGCATAGGCACAGGCACGCGTCACTTCCCAGGCGATGGTAAAGGGCGCCTTGTCAAAATCGGCATGGACCATCCGCTCGTTATGAAAGGAACGCTCGGAAGCGGCACGGGGAGCCAGGTTGTCTAGAGTCATGGGTTCTCCTGTAGTGATATTCGATACACGATTATCGAATATCCAGTCTCGAACATCGAATTAGGCCAGCCACTTCGCCGCATCCACGGCGTGATAGGTAATGATGATATCGGCACCGGCCCGCTTGATGGATGTCAGCGTTTCGAGGGTCACTTTTGCCTCGTCCACCCAGCCGTTCGCCGCCGCGGCCTTGATCATCGAATACTCACCGCTGACGTTATAAGCTGCCATGGGCAGTTCCGGATAGGCATCCTTGACCACGCGAATAACATCCAGATAGGCCAGCGCAGGCTTAACCATCAGCATGTCAGCGCCTTCCTCCACATCCAATGCTGCTTCACGCAATGCTTCATGGACATTGGCCGGATCCATCTGGTGAGACTTGCGGTCGCCAAATTTTGGCGCGCCTTCTGCGGCTTCACGGAATGGGCCATAGAACGATGACGCATATTTGACGGCATACGACAGGATCGGAAGGTTCTCGTATCCTTTATTATCCAGCGCTTCACGGAGCGCACCCACCATGCCGTCCAGCATGCCGCTCGGTGCAACGATGTCGGCTCCGCACTCGGCATGGGAAAGGGCGACCTTCGCCAGCACATCCAGCGTCGGGTCATTCAGCACATATCCTTCGGGAAGACCTGTATGGAAATGCTCGCCGGTGTTCAAAATGCCGCAGTGACCGTGGTCGGTGTATTCACACAGGCATACATCGGTCACAACCACCATTTCGGGAATCTCCCTCTTGATCGCGCGGATGGACTGCTGGACGATGCCGTCTGCTGCAAAATTCTCCAGACCGATCGGGTCCTTCTCCCGGGGAATGCCAAACAGGATGACAGCGCTCACGCCGGACGTTGCAGCGGCTTCCGCTTCACGGACGCTTTCCTCCACCGAGAGCTGGTACACGCCCGGCATCGAGCGGATCTCGCTGCGACCGGGCCCATGCCTGACGAAAAGCGGATATATAAAATCACGTACATTCAGCTCCGTCTCACGAACCATGGCACGGATGGCCGGGTTGGCGCGCAGCCTGCGCGGCCGGATCGTTCTGCGGGCTGAAAGCAGCGATTGGCGATTTTCAAGATCCAGTATTGTCATGATTTCTCCAAACGGGATATGACCTCAGTCAGGCCTTCAGTGGTGTATTTTTTGGCCATCACGAGGTTGGCCAATCCCTCTTCTTTGGCAGCCTGCTCCGTGATCGGACCGATGCAGGCAAATACAGGGTTGTTCGGCAGGTGCAGCGGGTCGAGCCCATTCTGGCGGGCGATGGCAATAAAGTTCTGCACCGTGGATGGACTGGTAAGGGTAATTACCTCAACCCCGGATCGCAACGCGGCAAGCCCGTCCGGGTCCGGCTCGGCGGGCAGTGTCTTGTACACGGAGATCTCATGCGGAATGCCATCCGCCTGGAAGATCGCTTCAGGCAAAGCCTTGCGGGCGATCTCGGCCCGCGGCAGCAAAACCCACTTTCCGCGCACGTCACCCAGCCCGGGCAGGATTGCCTCAGCGACATATTCGTCCGGGACAAAGTGGGGGGTGATACCATGCTCTTTCAAGGACCTGGCCGTTTTCGGACCAATGGCAGCGAATTTCACACCCGGCGCTCCGATGTTGAAGGAGGCCGGAAGCCTGCCAAAGACGACATTCACTGCATTGACAGAGGTGAACACAACCCACTCATAGCAATCCAGTTTCTCGAGAGCCCGGTCGAGTGCTGTATTGTCCTCCATCGAACGGATCTCGATTACAGGGAAGTAAATGGGCTCAAATCCGGCGGAACGCAGCTGCTCTGCGAATTCATCGGCCTGGGCGCGGGGACGGGTGATCACTATCTTCATGGCATCCTCCATTAGCGGGCAGCAATGGTATTGAGAATTTCATCCGCGCCCTGCCGGATCGCCTTTTCGGCAAGCTCGTGACCGAGCTCCAGCGCGGCGGTTCCTTTATCATGGACCTTGACAACTTGCCTTCCGTCCTCGGAGATCACCAGGCCGGTCAGACGGATCCCTGACCCCTGATCTCTATCATTTGCTTCTGCATATGCCGCCACGGGTACCGCGCATCCGCCGCCAAGCCTGCTGAGGAAGGCTCGCTCTGCCGTGACACATCTACGCGTTGTTTCATCTTCCAGCGCAGCGAGCAGCGCAAGCGTGGCTGTATCCTCTGCGCGGCACTGAACCGCAAGAGCGCCCTGCCCGGGTGCAGGCAGCATCACATCCAAAGACAGCCATTCCGACACAGAGTTTTCCAATCCCAGCCGTGTTAATCCTGCACCGGCAAGGATGATGGCATCGTATTGCCCGTCCTGTGCCTTGCGCAGGCGGGTATCCACGTTACCGCGCAGCGACTGGATGCGGACATCCGGGCGCAGGGCAAGGATCTGGGCCGCGCGGCGCAGGCTCGATGTCCCGACAGACGCGCCTGCCGGGAGTGTGGAAACCGTATAACCGCTGGCAGAGATCAATGCGTCACGGACCTCCGCCCGGGCGGGAATACATCCAATTGTTAATCCGGGAGGGTTTTCTACCGGCAGGTCTTTCAGCGAATGGACTGCGCAATGCACGGCGCCGCTTAAGAGTTCGGATTCAAGTTCCTGCGTGAACAGGCCTTTGCCGCCAATTTCAGGCAGGGGCTTATCCAGGATCTTGTCACCCTGGGTTAAGATGACTTTCTCCTCACATTCAAGATCGGGGTGGAGCTCCTGCAGGGCACGAATTACCCACCGGGTCTGCCAGCGGGCGAGTTTTGAAGGACGGGTGGCGAAGACAAGTTTCATAGTAATATGGAGTTAATCGGCAGCGTGGGAGATGGGACAGACTTGACCGGAGAAACCGCACAGGCCCTCCTTCTGTAAGCCAAACAGCGTACGGGCAACAGCAGCATACTCTGGCGCATGCGGGCATAATGCCTCGGCTCGTAAACGCTGTGTGGGCGCCTGTAATATTCTTTTCACCATCGCCTGGGTCATGGCCTCGATACGGTCGCGTTCGTCCTCTGTAAGCTCTGGCAGGCGGCGCAGGGTCTTTTCGAGCAGTTCCTGGCGGATGGCTTCCGCATTCTGGCGGATATCGGCGATGATGGGGATCATGTCCAGTGACCGTAGATACTCTGCAAAATCCCGGATCTCCTGTTCCAGGATCGAGCGGACCCGCGGCACTTCATCCATGCGCCCGGCTAGCGAATGCTCGAGCTTTACGTTCAGGTGATCGATGTCATAGAGCTTTACATGCGGGACGTTTGCTGCGTCCGGGTCGATGTCGCGCGGGACGGCAATATCGATCAGGAAGAGGGGCCGCTGCGGGCGTGTTTGCATGGCCTGTGCGACCATCTCAACGGAGAGGATAATGTGCGGCGCACCGGTGGAGGCGATCAGGATGTCGGCCGAGGCCAGAGCATCCTCCATACTTTCGAACGTCGCGACCTGCGCGTCCCAGCGGTCTGCAATGCCATGAGCGCGTTCCAGAGTGCGGTTGACGACCAGTACGCGATTCGCTCCACGCTTGCGCAGCGCTTCCACCGCAAGCTCAGCCATTTCGCCGGCGCCCACGATCACGACCTGTGCATCGGCGATGGGCCGCACAACCTGTTCGGCAAGCGACGCGGCAAGCGAAGAAACCGATGCCGGGTTGCGGCTGATGCCGGTTTCCGTCCGCGCACGCTTCCCTGCATGAAGAGCCGATTGGAGGAGACGGTTTAAGACAGGACCCGCCATATTTTGTCCGCGTGAGAGTTCCAGGGCATGGACGATCTGCCCCAGTATTTGAGGCTCACCGATCACCAGCGAATCCAGTCCCGCAGCCACCTCAAAGAGGTGCTGCGCGGCCTTTACATCCTGTAGTCGATAGGCCTGGGAATGAAATTGTTCCACAGGAACATCGCACACATCCGATAAAAAAGCCTCCAGCTCAGTAAATACAACATGAGAGGAGGCTGCGTAGAGTTCGGTGCGGTTGCAGGTGGAGAGGATGACAAGTTCTGTAATGGATGAGGTGAGATGCCCGCAAGCCAGACGGGACAGCGCCGAGCGTATCGCCTCATCGTTGAGCGACAACTGCTCACGCAGTTCTAGGGTTGTGGTCGTGTGATTGAGTCCTATACAGAAAATATGCATGGGCAGGTCACTTATGAAAGTGTATGTCCTACTTTAATAGCGATGAGGTATATGTTCCAGACAGATTTATAAGATTTTCGTTTAGAAGGGAATGAGAGTATTTAGGCTCGATAAGGATCTATATAGTTTTATGACAGCTTCCCTGTAGATTTATGACATTCATCACCCATACCCTGTGGAAATAACAGTTGCCGATACCATATTTATACAGGCGTTATCCAGGAGTTTCTTAAGCTGAATCGGGAGGACGAAACCGACTTTATAAGAAGAGTTACAATAGTGCGCGACCGCAAGTCCCGTAAGTAGCTTGGTCTTGACTGCTTAAGAGATTTAATGATGTTTCACTCTGAAGATTTGAAGGAAAAAATAAAAGCGAAAGCAAGACAACTGGGCTTCATTCTGGCTGGCGTAACGACTCCTGACCCACCCCCGCACTACTCCACCTTCGAAACCTGGCTTGCTCATGGACATCATGGCACGATGGACTATCTTGCCACCGATCGATCGCGCCTCCGCCGCGCCGACCCGCGCCAGATCCTGCCGGAATGCCGGTCCATCCTTGTGCTGGCTACGCCTTACAGCCCGTCTGTCTATGCAGGAGATGCCGAAGAGGGGCAGGAGGGGATAGGGGGGCGAGGGAAAATTGCCGCATACGCCCGGGGCGACGACTACCATGACGTGCTCCCGTCCCGGATGAAGGAACTGGTCCAATTTATTGAGGAGCAGGCCGGGCAGCCCGTGAAGAACCGCTGGTACACCGACACCGGTCCCCTGCTCGAACGCGACCTTGCCCAGCGCGCCGGCATCGGCTGGATCGGAAAGAATACCTGTCTCATCCATCCAAAACACGGCTCCTATTTTCTGCTGTCCGAAATCCTCCTCGATCTTCCTCTTGAGCCAGATCCACCTTTTGTCACCGACCACTGCGGGACCTGTACCCGCTGCATCGACGCCTGTCCCACCGATTGCATCCTGCCAGACCGTACACTCGATGCTCGCCGCTGCATCTCCTATCTCACCATTGAGCTTAAGGATGAAATTCCTTTGGATCTGCGAGATAAGGTTGGGGATTGGGTGTTTGGCTGCGATATCTGCCAGCAGGTCTGCCCCTGGAACCGGTTCGCAGCCGAAGGAGATCCGGCTTTTAGGGAAAGGGCCCCGCTTCCTTCCCTGCAGGAGGAGCTGACCCTCTCCACCCAGGCCTTTAATCAACGCTTCAAGGGGACTCCCGTCAAACGTACCAAGCGACGCGGTTACCTGCGCAACGTCGCGGTCGCTCTCGGCAACACTGGCGGTATGCATACCCTGCCTGTTCTTCAAAATGCCCTGAACGACGAAGAACCAATGGTCCGTGAGCATGCCCAATGGGCAATCCATAAAATAATAAAATGAACCAGCTCCTTATCGCCACCAACAACAAAGGCAAAATCAGGGAACTGCATGACCTGCTCAGCGATACAGGCATCGAGCTCGTCACACCTGCCCGGATCCATGTGGACCTGGACGTGCTAGAGGATGGCAGCACCTATGCCGAAAACGCCGCCAAAAAAGCGACCGCCTTCGCCCAGGCCAGCGGACTCATCTCCCTCGCCGACGACTCCGGTCTCGAAGTAGATGCCCTCGACGGCGCGCCGGGCCTGTATTCCGCCCGCTACGGCTCGACAAATGGCGAAAAGCTGTCTGATGCAGGCCGCCGCCAATTTCTCCTGCACCAGCTCCGCGACAAATCCCGCCCCTGGACTGCCCGCTTCCATGCCACGATCGCCATAGCGATCCCTGAGCCGTTATGGAGTCAAGCGGCTAGCCGCTTGGGAGTCCAGGAGCCGGCGCCAGGATTCCAAATCTTCGAAGGCTACTGCGAAGGTGAGATCCTCCCCGAGGAGCGCGGCGACGGCGGCTTCGGCTACGACCCCCTCTTCCTCCTGCCTGAGCTGGGCAAAACGATGGCCGAGCTTAGCATGGACGAAAAAAACCGCCTCAGCCATCGGGCTCGGGCGGTGATAAAGGCAAAGCCTTTTCTTCAGTTATTATTTTCTAACGCTGGGTAGTATAAGGCGAACTCGGCAGCTTTCAGCATGAAAAAAAGAATTACTTAAACCTCATTGCAAATACTGAAAGGCTAAATTCAAACATCCGGGATCAGTAAAGAACCAAGATGTCTCAGGTCAAGCATTAATTGAAATCCTTTGAACCTGACGCTTGGGACGGAAACGAACCAGATCATAATTTGTTTGCAGGTTCAGCCAAAACTCAGGAGATGTGCCAAGAGCCTCCGCAAACAGCCAAGCCGTTTCGGGAGTAACTCCGCGTTTGCCACGTACAATCTCATTGACGCGCTGGATGGATACGCCAATATGGGACGCAAACGCCACCTGCGAAACATTCATGGGGACAAGGAACTCTTCTAGCAGGATTTCACCGGGGTGGGTGGGAATACGATTTTCAGGAAGCATCGCTTTCTCCTTCTAATGATAATCCGTCAGGGAAACTTCATGGACACCTTCAGCCCAACGAAATATCAATCGCCATTGATCATTGACTCGGATGCTGTAAAAACCAGCCAAATCACCTTTCAGCGCCTCGATCCTGTTCGCCGGCGGGGACCTCAAATCATTCAAACGATGGGCACCGTTCAAGACGTCCAATTTACGCAAGGCAATTCTTGCAAGATCGGGAGGAAAGCGGCGTACTCGCGAAGTTTTCCGTCCATGAAACAAGTCCTCTGTCGCCGCATCCCGAAAGGATTGAATTGCCACAATGAGATTATAACGCTTACACGGTATCCATGCAGGAACTCAGGAACAGCAAAATATAAGGCGAATACAACTTGTTTGTTATCTCACCGGGTGATGCAATCGATCGGCGGCTTCTTCGGTCAGGGGGATGTAAACCTGGATCCGCGTCCCTCGTCCCGGCGCAGAGTCGATGGTCAGCACGCCGTTGACCAGCTCGGTACGTTCACGCAGGTTGACCATGCCCAGGCTGCCACGCTGGTCGTAGGATTTATTCACGGATTCCACGTCGAAGCCCAGGCCGTCGTCCTCGATCTCCAGCAGGGCAATACCCTTCTCGAACGAGCGCAGCCGCACCCAGATGTGCAGGGCGTTGGCATGTTTACGGGCGTTGTTGGCAGCTTCCTCGATGATGTAGAAGATCACACCCTGCTTGCCCATTTCCATATCCTCAAGAACCTTTTCATCCACATTGACGATCACGTTCTGGGCAAACGTCTCGCGCATCTTTTCGGCCATGGCATCCAGGGCGGCGGTCAGGCCCTGGGACTCGAGGATCAGCGGGCGCAGGGTGAAGAGCATGTGGCGCACTTCCTTGGTCGTACGGTGGGCCAGCTCCTCGATCTTGATCAGCTCCTCTTCCGTACCATTTGCACCTTTTTTCAACATGCGGCGTGCGAGGTTGATGCGCATGGCGATGGCCGCCACAGACTGGGTGGGGCCGTCGTGCAGGTCACGGGCCAGCTTCTTGCGCGTCTCCTCCTGGACATCGACCATGCGTTCCTTCTCCTCCACCAGGTCCTGGTACAGGCGTGCGTTCTGCACGGCGATCACCGACTGCCGGCCGATGATATCCAGCAAGCCGCAGCGTTCCTTGGTGAAGTAGTTCGGGTCCGGGTGGGCAAAGAGCATCGCGCCGTAGATGTTGAATCCGCTCCGCAGGGGAAAGCAGTAGGCAGTCGTACAGGCGCGCAGGGCGATGATGCGCCCCAGCTCGGGGTCGTAGCCTATGTCCGAAGTCAGGACCGGCTCACCGCTGTCGAAGATCCGCTTCAGGATGCCTTCCGTCCCGCGCAATACGGCGCGCATGTCCGCGCTGGTGAAGCGGCGTGCCGATCCCAGGCGCAGCTCATCCCCCTGGAACAGGAAGACGGAGCTGACCAGTTTCTCGTCATGGTGCGGCTCGTCTGGGTCGGGGTTCGGATTGAGCGCAGTATAGGCCAGGTCGAGCGCCGAATCGAGGACACGTTTGTAGCTCAGGGTTGCCGTCAGAGTGGACGTCAGCTCGTAGATGGCGCGCAGGCGCTCGCTTTCCATCCGGCGACGGCGTTCCTCGGCGTCGATGCGCGTATGCCGCTCCCGGCGCAGACTACGCATCAAAAACACACCGCTAATGCCACTGACCAGGCCGATCAGTAGAGTGAGTAGGAGACCATTGAGGGCCGGCGTATACAGGCCGTTGGTGAACAGGTCACGCGAAAGAATATATTGCAGAGCCGCAAAAACAACGGCTACTACAAAGGCCCCCCACATTTCAAAATAAACCGCACCGGTGAGGATGGGCAGGGCACCGACCCAGGCTGAGGAACCTGCCAGGCCTCCCTGGAACCAGAAGAAGACGGCGGCCAGCAAAAAGTCGACGCTGAGCACGAACTGGCGGTGATAACGCTGAAGGCGGACGCTCAGCACCGACAGGGCGCTCATCAGAATATTCCAGGCCAGCAGGGCGAACAATGGACCGATCGGCATCACCCCCAGCTCGCCGCGTATGGACAAAGAAATGATCAGACCAACCAGCACCAACCAGCGCAGGGAGGTGGCCAGCCAGTCGGCGACATACGGAGTGTCAAAGCGGCGCATACATGAATGATACCCGAAAAAGAAGGTCCGCCCTCCCCCATGACATTACAGCTAAATTACGGCTACAGCTCATAGCCCATGCGTGCAAGGCCTGGGCCCAGTTTTTCCTGCAGGATCGCCAGTTCTTCTGCACTGTATGAGCCGCGGAACCGGCCGATCTTTCCCTTGTAGAAATGCAGTCCCTGCTGGCCTTCGGCGGCCTCGGGACGGTAGGCGTCGACCACCGCCCGGACTTCAGGCTCCCCCGCGTTCAACCGCAGGAAGTGGACCAGACGAATACTCTCCTCCTCGTAATTCGTGAGCAGGTCCTCATAGCGGGCGATCAGCACATCCTTTTCCTTCATCCATTTTTCCCAGATGCGGACGTACTCCAGGATGAAATCCAGGCTTTTCTGGAAATCGGTGAGATGCGAGAACGCGTTCGGGCGTCCCTTCTGCAGGGCACGCTGGCCATAGTCGTAGGCAGAGAGCATGGCATCGCGCGGGTCGCGATAAATGTACGTGATGCGCAGCAGTCCCAGTCGCTGGAGGAGCCGGGAGGCAGTTGTCGGTCCGGCATGAGCCTTGATCACAAAGGTGTTTCCCATCAGCGCCGGAACGGCCACCATTGCCAGCCTGCGAGCGGAGAGCACGCCGATGTTGCAGTTCACTTCCGTCAGGATACCCTGGAGATTGTATTTTTCCCGGATCATCCGGGCATCGGCGCAGCCGGTCGTCCTCATCAGGTCATGGACCAGGTTATAGTGCCAGCCCGAGCCGGCGCGCGGCATTCCGACAGAAAGTACGATCATCGATTCTCCTACC
>DASUOS010000251.1:0-5096 GCA_036276515.1 Anaerolineales bacterium
ATCCTTCCTGGCTGGTCTGCCACAGTCGCCGTCGGTGTACGATATTTACACCAACCGCGATGTAACCCTGGTCCGCCAGCAGCAGGTCCTGGTGCTGATGTATGGCCTGAGCCAGACCGAAGGTTGTATCACGGTCAGCAATAGCGAAGTTCCCATCTGCGTGGATGAAGTGGCCGCAGCCAATGCCGCCAACGAGATGAAGACGTATGTCTTCCATTCGCCGAATATCAACGCCCGCTATCCGCACTGGGTGAACTTTATCCGCGAGCAGCTGGAGGCGCAGTACGACGCCCAGACGATCTATCGCTCCGGGTTTAGTGTGTACACCACGCTCGAGCCTGTGCTCCAGGACGAAGCACAGAGACTGGTTACAGAACAGGTGGCGTCGCTCGTCGAGCATAATGCCCATAACGGCGCACTTGTCGCCATCCGGCCCTCGACCGGGGAGATCCTGGCCATGGTTGGCTCCCCGGACTTCAACAACGAAGCCATCGCGGGGCAGATCAACATGGCAGACAGCCCGACGCGCCAGCCGGGATCATCCATCAAGCCGATCAACTACCTGGCGGCCTTCGAAAAGGGCTGGACGGTGGCAACTCTGATCTGGGATGTGCCGAGCGAGTTTCCCCCATCCGGTAACCCGAACGACCCGCGCGAGCCATATCGCCCTGTCAATTACGACGGCCGCTTCCATGGTCCTGTCACCGTTCGTACAGCACTGTCCAACTCCTTTAATGTCCCCGCAGTAAAGACCCTGGATTTCGTGGGCATTTATGATGATCCGAACACTCCTCAAAAAGAGGGGATGATCGGCATGGCTGAGAAGCTGGGCATCACCACCTTCACCCGGCCAGACTACGGCCTGGCGCTCACACTCGGCGGTGGCGATGTCAGCCTGCTGGAGCTGACCTCTGCTTATGGTGTCATTGCCAATTACGGAAAGAAAATTCCGCCGGTTGCTATCTGGAGGATCACCGATTTTCAAGGCAACGTGGTGTATGAGTACCAGCCGGTCGCCGGTGAGCAGGTTCTGCGGGCCGAGTACGCCTTCCTGATGTCGTCCATCCTGTCGGATAATGAAGCCCGCGCCTGGATGTTTGGCAGGAACTCGCTGCTGAACCTGCCCTTCCCGGTCGCCGCCAAGACCGGCACCACCAACGACTTCCGCGATAACTGGACCCTCGGCTACACCCCCGACCTGGTAACCGGCGTCTGGATCGGCAATGCCGATTACACGCCCATGGTCAACACCACCGGCCTGACGGGCGCCGCCCCGATCTGGTCCTCTTTCATGCAGTTTGCCGTGCCATATGTTAGCCCTAATAATATTCCAACGCCATTCACCATCCCCCCAGGCATTGTCGAATATGTGATCTGCACCACATCCGGGACCGAGCCCTCGCAGGGCTGCCGCGGCGGCCAGCGCAGTGAGTACTTTGCCAGCGACCAGCCGCCCCTGCCCAAGAGCCAGGATCTGATCCGGAACACCCCCATCGACACCTGGACGGGACTGATCGCCGGAAATGCCTGTCCCGATTATGCCAAGGAAGAATCCGTCCTGAACGTTCAGGACAAATGGGCGCGCCAGTGGCTGCGGTCCGGCGATGGACGTGCCTGGCTCGAATCGAATGACCTGCCGCGCAATCCGTTCTTTGCGCCGGAACGCGAGTGCAGCGCCGACGATCCGCGCCCGGTGCTCGAGTTCCAGAGCCCCCAGAATGGGAATACCATCACAGAAACCATACTACCCATCTCCGGCGTAATCGATGTCAGGAACGGCGGTTTTACCGGCTGGCGGCTCGAGTATGGCGAAGGCCAGGATCCGGACGACTGGACTGTGCTTAACCAGGGAAACCAGGCGTTCCCGCAGCCCGGTCTGATCCACACCTGGGACTTAACGGGTGTAACAAGTAATGTTGTCACGCTTCGCCTGTATCTCATGAACGGTGAGGATTATTACGCCGAAAAGCGCGTCACCATCGGCCTGAACCTGCCGGTCCCCACAGAAACGCCCACGGCCACCCCGACCACCGTCCCGCCCACCGCCTTCCCGACAGATACGTCCGTCCCGGTCATTGCGAGTCCCACCGAGACGTTGACGCCGTTCCCCACCCCGGCATTTACCGAAACACCGACAACGGCCCCGACACCTTAATCCACCTGACAGCAGGTCACGTTCCGAACGTGATCTGCTTTTATTTTGCAGAAGAGCAAAAGCATATGAATGGACAAACTCGTTCGAACATCAAACCCGGCATGACCGTGTTGATCGTCCTAAAACAGGACCAGCACACGGGTAAGCTGACCCGGGGAGTCGTCAAAGAGATCCTCACCAAATCCGCAACGCATCCGCACGGGATCAAGGTCCGGCTGGAGAGCGGGGCCGTGGGACGCGTGAAGGAAATCGTAGCAGAGGAATAACGTTTATGTCCCGTCCACTCGACCCGGCCGTGAAATCGGGGCTTCCTGCATTCTAAATTCTTCCCTGGCTGAAAGCCATGGAACACAAAAGAATCGAGGACAAATGATCCGCCAGCTGGCCCATCTCAATTTCGTCACAAACGATCTTTCACGCATCATTGATTTTTACGTCAACAAACTGGGCATGACCGTCAAATTCACCCTGGACAACGCCGAAGGAAAGCCGTTTGGTTACTACTTCGGATGCGGCAACACCACCTTTCTTGAGTTTTTCGACCAGGCCATGGCGGCTGAAGTATGGGGCGGGAATGTCAAGGAATTGACAAACGGTACACAATACAGACACTTCTGCCTTGAAGTCACCGGGCTCGACGTGTATTGCAAATTGCTAAAAAGCAGAGGAGTGGAAGTCACTGAAAAAGCCATGGGCATGGACCACTCCTGGCAGGCCTGGGTCACAGATCCGGACGGCAACCGGATCGAGTTGATGGAGTACGGGCCGGAAAGTTTGCAGATAAAAAGCCTGTAAGTACTTTTATGGGTTTACAAAACGAGGCGGAGCCAGAATATCTGGCTCCGCCTCCACATTAATTGAAACTTGTTGTCCGGTCAGCACTGATTTTGGCTCATGAAAGTCAAGGTAGCTGGAATGTCTTTACGAGGAAGACTGCCATTTGAGACCGAGTAACGGTGGCATTGGGACAATAGTTTCCTCCCCCACATCCCCCTGTGATTCCCTCGGCAGCTAATTGCTTGATCCAGCTGGCGGCCCAGTGATCGGCCGGCACATCGCTAAAGCCGGTGCTGCTTCCGACCGAGGGTGGTGTGTACGTTGCGCTATGACTTCCCCGGAGCAGGAAAATAGACATCTCTGCACGGGTGACCAGTGAATTGGGACAATAGTTTCCTCCCCCACATCCGCTGGTGATCCCTTCTGCAGCCAATTGCTTGATCCAGCTGGCGGCCCAGTGATTGGCGGGCACATCGCCGAATCCCGTCCCGCCACCCACGGAGGGTGGTGTATACGATATACCATGTCTGCCACGGAGCAGGAAGACGGCCATCTCTGCTCGAGTCACAGAATTTTCCGGACAATACCTCAATGGACTGGTATTACATCCCCCTGTGATCCCTGCTGAGTACAGGCGTTCAATCTGGTTCCACGCCCAGTAGCTGCTTGGCACATCCCAGAAGAGGGTGGGCTCCGAAATGTAAATGGTTCCTTGATGATTAATGGGATCGACGATGACATAGCCCCTATTGAAATCTCTGCGCCAAAGGTTACCTTGCCTGTACCGCGGTCCCAGAGGGGCTCCCAAGTCCATACTGTAATTGTCGTACAGCCAGACTTCTCTGTATGCATCATCCGTGGAATAGCGGAAGGCGGCATTGCCCTGGCTCATTAGCAGATAGGAGGCAAAGGCAAACGTCTGGCGTCTCAAATCTGACCGGTTGCCTGGGGCGATCAGGATCACATACTTGCCACTGGCCTGGGTTCGCTCCATCAAGGCAAGATCCTCCTCCCAGTCGTCCACATCCAGATAGCCCGTCTCATCCCAGCCCACCGCAAAGCGCTCCTGCATGGCACCGTCCAGATATTGCAGATACGTAAACCAGACCGCATCATCGGCCCGGGCGACAATATTCCCGATCAGAGGACGGCCATATCTTTGAGAATAGTTCACCTTCAGGTATTGCAGGAAACCCGCAACTGCGTTTTGATAACTCGCATTATCAGGATACCTGACAGGTCTGGGGCCATAAAATTTGCTCAAGCTCCCTTCAACGTTGTCAAGAAAAAGACCGGACCAGCCATGCTGGTTCTGAACTTCCAGCACACGCGTCAGGAAGAAATTCCTCCAGCCATCGTTGGCCGGATCCATTCGATAGTAGTCCCCGCTGGAAGTGACGGTGATCCGCCTGCCATAGGCATCCAGAAGAAACCAATCCGGGTGGTTCTGGCTGATGTAGCAGAAATCGCCGGTGCTATAGGCGACCTGATTGTTGAGTGGGGTTTCGGTACAGCTGCCCGGATCCTGAATTCCATCTGCGCGGAGGTATTGCGCAACATCGGATGAAAATCCATTTGCAGCCAGCTGATTTTTATAACTATGATCCCCACCGGTCAGGATGACCGTACCGAAAGTCCTTGCCGCAGTCGCCGCATCCATGTTCGGTGGTTTGAAGAAGTGGGCGATATTGATGGTCCGTGACGGCATCGGGGCCGTCTGTGGGGCAGCCCTTCCCGGGATAATCAAGCCTACCGTCAGGGCGAACACAACAGTGAAGGCCATGAGTAACGAGGTTGCCTTGCTCATTGCTATTCAATTGTCTCCTAGGTTGCATGGAAGCTGCCTGATTTTCCAGACAGCCAGCTAGTTCTTGCCAGGTGAAAAGTGTGAAAATACGGAATTTCACAGGGAAATTCCTCTCTACAGGCTTCCGCCAGATGATATGGTTTAAGAATAATTACAGAATAGGAGCAGGGTACTGAATCACCTAACAGCCATGAAAGGTGGATAAATATTTTTTAAAAGCAAAGCTGGGTGAATACACTAAAAATTGAGCGGTGCACAAGGTGTGCACCGCTCATGCCAATCGTTGATCCGACTTAGGGAATGCTCACTGCATCCAGTGAAACTCTTCCGTTCGAGGGGCTGGTAAACACCAGGTTC
>DASUOS010000252.1:0-2982 GCA_036276515.1 Anaerolineales bacterium
TGGACCACTCCGGCTGTCGCTCCGAAAAAGGAGCTGGTCTACGGCTACGTGGGGACACAGGTGGAGATCAACGTCTAAAACAATATGGATTGGTAAATAAAATCTTCGATGAAATCGGACTCGACAACCATTCGACAACAACTGATTCAATGGGTCACTGCCACGTTTCGTGAATCCGCCTGGGCACCTTTGAGCGTGTTTGGTTTTTATTTGTTCGGGCTTGCGATCGATCTGTATGATCTCTATCCATTTATGGATATCCCCACTCATTTTTTGGGCGGGGTGGCGATCACCTATTTCTACCGCTCGGCCATTTACAATTCGCAAAAATTCCTGGGAAAGATCCCGATCCCCATCCAGGTCCTCCTCGGCTTTACCTCCACAGGGACCACCACGGTGCTCTGGGAGTTCTACGAGAACAGTTTCGATGCCCTCTTCGGCACGCAGATGGTGCGCGGCCTGGAAGATACCCTTGTGGATCTGTTCCTGGGCGTATCGGGTGCGCTTCTCCTATCGATCTTCTACAGGCGCCGCCAGAAGTGAGGAAGTGTCATCCGCTTGAGTGTTTTTAGAATAAATCCTTGTTCTCTTGTACCCAGTTGAAAAGCCGCTCGATCCCTTCCTGCACACCGACCTGCGGCTTCCAGCCCAGCTCCTGCTCCACCTTGCGGATATCGGCATAGAACACGCGCTGGTCACCGGGCCGCCAGTCACCGCGCCCGACTTCGATCGTGTCTCCCAGCAGCTTCTCGAGCATGGGACCGAACTCCGCCCAGACGGACATCACGTTGTCCGCTCCGCCGCCCATGTTATAGACCTGGCCTGCGGCGGCATCGATCTTTTCAACAGCCACATCATAGCCATTCAGCAGGTCATCCACATACAGGATATCGCGTACCTGCTTGCCATCGCCATAGACCGTCATGGGGCGGCCGGTCACGGCCGCGATCATGAACCATGCCACCCAGCCCTGGTCCTCGATGCCAAACTGGCGCGGGCCATAGATACAGCTCTGCCGGAAGACCACCGAACGCAGGCCATAGATGCGGGAATAATCACGGACGTACTGGTCGCCGGCCCCCTTGCTGCAGCCATAAGGCGAATGGAAATCAAGAGGCTGCGATTCGGGACATCCGTACAGCAGGTCCTTATATCGCCAGCGGGTTGGCTCCTCGGCAAGCTCCACGTCCTCCATGCCGCCATACACCTTGTTGGTCGACGAATAAATAAAAATGGGATCCCGACCCGAGAGCCGCGCTGCTTCCAGAACATTGAACGTGCCCAGCGCGTTCGACTCGAAATCGTCGCGCGGGTCGTTGACCGAAGTAGTCACAGCGACTTGGCCGGCCAGATGCACGATCACATCTGCCGCGCGGGCCGCTTCCTGGACCTGGGAGGCGTCCCGTATATCCCCAACGATCACCTGGAACGCATCCTCTCCAAAACTGTTCTTCAGCCAGTCGAGATTACGCTGCGCACCGCCGCGCGACAGGTTGTCATAGACGGTCACCTTCTCGCCGCGTTCGACCAGCCTGTGCACATAATTCGATCCGATGAATCCTGCGCCCCCGGTGACAAGATAATGACGATTCATTTCTTTCCTCTCTGTAAATAAGTTGAGTCCTAGATGGACGATGCAGGTTTGGTTACATCTACTGCCAGCTGTTATAACCGGCTCTTCTTCTCATGGCAAAGAACGATACCATGACCACCCCGAAAATAAACCCGCCAATGTGTGCCCACCAGGCGATCCCGCTGCCTCCGCCTCCCTCAATGGCGAACAGCCCGGAATACAGCTGTGAAAAGAACCAGAATAGGAGAAATAAAAAAGCCGGAATTTCGATCAGGGTAAAGATAAAGAGGATGGGCACCAGGCTTGCGATCCGTGAACGCGGGAACAGGACCAGGTAGGCGCCCAGCACACCCGCCACCGCACCGCTGGCGCCGATCATCGGGGTATCGCTGGAGGGAAGAATATAGGTCTGCAGCAGTCCCGCGGCCGCGCCGCCGAGCAGATAAAAGATCAGGTAGCGAATGCTGCCCATGCGCCCTTCGATGTTATCACCAAAAATAAACAATACCCACATGTTGTTGATGATGTGGAACCAGCCTCCATGCAAAAACATGGAGGAAAGAATATTTACCCATGTGGAGGACGGGTCGCTTATGAACTGGCTCGGGATCAGGCCCCAGGTGAAAATAAATCCTTGCAGGGTCGCTTCATCCATCCGGATTTCATACAGAAAAGCCAGAATATTTATAGCGATCAGGGTCAGGTTGATGATGGGAAATTTATGGGAACGGACCGTATCGTAGAGGGGAAACATGTTCTACCGGCTGCTCTCCACATTTTCCCTTGCTCTGAAATTCTTCAACTGCTGGTAGACCCCCGAAAGCGTCTGCCCTTCCCGCAGGAGGCCGATGCCTCCGATGACACCGCTGTTGATGTAGTTATACAGGCGACCTGTCAGGGCGACGGCCAGCGCCCTGGATTCGTCACCGGTCAGCAGGGTGATTGCGCCGCCGAATGCGCCTTCGAACGTGCCAACCGCCCCCGGCAGGGACGGGATCGCGCCGCCGAACGCCGCAGCCCCCAGCCCGAACATGCCCCATACCAGCTGCGCCTCCGGAAAGAACGCCAGGATCATCAGGTAATAGGATACGATGGCCACCCCCCAGTTCAGCGTCATCCAGAACAGGAAACGCAGGAACAGCCAGCCGTCGGTCAAAACGCCGAGTCCGGCGAAGAACGATTCGAGAAAACTGCCTCCGAACTTTTGCAGGGACGGCCAGCGCGCGCTCAGTTTATGAAAGAGATTGAGAGCCCACTGGTTGTTCCGAGCCAGCATATACAGCAGCCCGAAGCCAACCAGGACGATCACGCCCACAATGATCCCGACCTGGGTAAAGTTTCCCTCCGCTCCCACGATAAAAGGCAGGGCCGCCAGCAGGACAAGGGCTGAATAGCCCAGGTCCATCACT
>DASUOS010000253.1:0-16893 GCA_036276515.1 Anaerolineales bacterium
TGAGCTGTTGACCATCTTTGTCACGATCATGCTGGTGACCTTTGGGACGTCGACATTTACAGGTGGAACGGCGGGCATCGCCCACATCTATCCACAAATCGAATGGCTGACTCTTACCCTCGCAATGACCGGGAATGTCGCCATTCTTGCTTTCTTGTTTGTCTTTCCAAATGGCCGCTTTATGCCGCCCTGGACAGTCGCGGTGCCCATCGCCTGGGCCCTCTTTCAGATCCCGCCTCAGTACTTCCCCGGCTCTCCACTGGATCTGAAGCAGTACCCCGGTCTGTACAGCATGCTGTTCACCCTTGGGGTTGTGAGCGGCCTCGTGGCACAGATCTATCGTTACATCCGTGTGTCAGATGCCGTTGAACGACAGCAAACCAAATGGGTTGTCTACGGGGTAACCGTGGGTGTCGGCGGCTACATCGTTACCCGGCTGCTCACCGGATTGCTTGCCGACCCGCTGGGCAGGGACCTGCCGGTGACGATGCCTCTCGGCATCACCGGCAGTTTTTTTATATTGTTATTGCCCATCTCGATCGTGGTGGCGGTCCTTCGTTTTCGCCTCTGGGATATCAACCCCATCATCAACCGTACCCTGGTATACGGGGTCCTCTCAACAGGCACCATCCTGTTCTATATCGTCGTCGTTGGCTTATTCTCGAATTATTTCCAGCATAGCACTGCCAATTTCATCGTCTCGCTCCTCGCGACCGGTGTGATCGCTGTTCTCTTTGAGCCTCTGCGCCGGAGGCTGCAGCGTGCGGTGAACCGTTTGATGTACGGGGATCGTGACGACCCGGCGACTGTGCTCACGCAGCTCAGCCAGCGCTTCGAGTCGGTGCTCGCACCTGATTCTGTTTTGCAGACCATTGTCGAAACGCTCGTGCAAACTCTGCGACTACCTTATGCAGCGATTTCGAT
This sequence comes from Anaerolineales bacterium, assembly GCA_036276515.1. GTDB lineage: Bacteria > Chloroflexota > Anaerolineae > Anaerolineales > Villigracilaceae > Defluviilinea. The sequence continues at coordinate 925 of DASUOS010000253.1, forward strand.
TTTTTCTCTGCAGGAAGAGCCCAGCATCATTTCCTGCGTCGGCCTGGCCCCGGCCGAGGTCGTTCATCTGCCACTGACGTATCAAACGGTACGGGTCGGCGAATTGATCCTGGCCCCGCGTGCGCCTGGCGAATCCTTCTCTGCCGCGGACCTGAACCTGCTGGCCATCATCGCCGGCCAGGCAGGCATTGCCATACATAACCTGCGCCTCACCCATGACCTGCAGCGTTCGCGCGAGAGACTCGTGACCGCTCAGGAAGAGGAACGCCGCCGGTTGCGCCGCGACCTTCACGATGGAGTGGGTCCGACACTCGCCAGCTTTTCCCAACGCCTGGACGCGGCTGCAGACCTGGTACGTAATGACCCCCAGGCCAGCGTCGAATTGCTCAAAGAGCTGAAGGGGCAGGTCAAGGGCACCGTTGCCGAGATCCGCAGGCTTGTCTATGCGTTACGCCCGCCAGTATTGGATGAATTTGGATTAGTCTCTGCCATTCGCGAGCATGTCGTGCCGTACACCGGTCCCAATGGCCTGTCGATCAGCTTTGATGTGACCGAGCCCATGCCACCTCTCCCGGCTGCTGTCGAGGTTGCCGCATACCGCATCCTGTTGGAAGCATTCACGAACATCGTCCACCATGCCCGGGCCACCCGCTGTCACATCAAGCTACTATTGGCCGATAACTCACTCGTGCTCGAGGTATCCGACGATGGTATAGGTTTATCGACCGGGGCACGCGCGGGGATTGGAACCGCATCCATGCGCGAGCGAGCCGCGGAACTTGGCGGTGAATGCACCATTCAAACCCTATCCCCGAGCGGCGTGCGCGTGAGCGCGCGGCTGCCAATCGCAGAGGAATAACCCATGCCAATCAAAGTCCTGATCGCAGACGACCACGTCTTCTATCGCGAAGGGGTGCGCACGCTATTGAGTAATTCACCGAATATTTCTGTTGTGGGTGAAGCCAGCAACGGAGACGAAGCCATCACTAAAGCGGCTCACCTACTGCCGGATGTCATCCTGATGGATTTGAAGATGCCCGGTATCAACGGCATCGACGCCACACGCCAGATCCATGAAGCAGACTCCAGGATCGGCGTACTGGTGATCACTATGTTTGATGACGATGATTCTGTCTTCGCCGCGATGCGGGCAGGTGCACGCGGCTATCTGCTCAAAGATGCGGACAAGGATGAATTGGTAAGGGCCATCATGGCAGTCGAAAGAGGCGGTGCGATCTTCAGTCCGGCGATAGCGCAGCGGATGATCCAGTATTTCACTGTAGCGCCCTCCCGCCAATCTGCATCTAGAAATTCGGGTCAGTTCGATGAGTTAACCGAGCGCGAACACGAGATCCTTGATCTGATCGCACAGGGACACAATAATACGGTGATTGCGAATAAACTTTCCTTGAGCATAAAGACTGTGCAAAATTATGTTTCGAGCATTCTCACAAAGCTACAAGTGGCAGACCGCGCCCAGGCAATCGTCCGTGCACGCGAAGCGGGACTTGGAAAAACCAAATCGTAGACTTCTAGTCCCTTTCCCGCCACAGCCAAAAGGGCCCTGGACTTTGGCTCTTTAGAGATAAAGTGTCAGGAAGAAGATGAAGGCAGGTCTGCGCCACAAGCTGCCCCACGCGGTATAAATCTGATGTGTGGTTATAAATTCAGGCCCATGGGGCTTATGCCTCAATAGCGTCTTACAGATCTCACTGTATAAAAAGATATGCCGCCTCTCAAATCAATGAGGGGCGGCATTTTCTTTTGTAATGGCGGTGAGTCAGGATAATTTCCGTAACACTTTGAACAGGGCCGACACTTCTTCTCGACCGAAGCCGGCCTCCATGGCCTGCTGGAAGAGCCGGTCCGTGAGCTGGACGAACTCACCCGGGATGTGACTGTCCCGGGCGTGCCGGGCGATCTGCTGGATGCCTCCCGCCCAGAGCTCCAGCGGGGCCGACGTTTCCAGATAATTGCCGGATTGAATATTTTCGCACAGCCATTTTTCGTAGTTCTTGCCCTGCTCCCCTAGCAGAGTAATGTACTCGTCCAGCGGGATGCCTTCGGCCTGGCAGATCTGCACGCTGTGGAAAAGCGATAGGAACATGCCGTAATAGTGCATGATGTGGATCATTTCCCAGGCAGATGCCAGTCCGATCAGCTCGCCTTTGTAATCAAGATGCTGGGCCAGGATGTTCAGGATCGGTTCGGCTTTGCGGAACGCGGTTTCACGTCCCGCAGCCAGGATATGGGCGCTGGACGTTCCGATGGATGCGGGGCTGCCGGTAATGGCACAGTCCAGATAGTCCGCGCCCTGCTCGTGAGCCCAGGTTTCGCTCGACCGGGCATCCTGCGGGGAGCCGGTGGTGAACTGGACCAGCAGCTTGCCATCGAGAGCACCTGCCGCTCCCTCCAGGATGCTGTTTGCCGCTGCGTAGTTGGTCACGCAGATGAGGATGAGCGGGCTGGCCTGGAGGGCGGCGTCCACGCTCGGGGCCAGGACCATGCCCGCGTCCACGAGGGGAGCAGCTTTTTCCGGGCTGCGATTCCAGGCAGTGACTGCGCGCCCGTTCTTCAATAATGCGCGTGCTAATGCCGACCCCATATTCCCCAAACCGATCACTGTGACTTCGCTCATACTGCAACCTCCGTGAGTAGAATTCCGAAGAGCTCAAGCGGATCTGTTCCAATCCGCTTGAGCCCAGTGTAATCGCTTTTGACACCGAACCAGGTTTTACCTTTACGGCTCGAGAATCCAACCGCTGATGGTGAAAGGTCCAGAGTGCCCATTGCGATAGGCTTCAAAATGCGCCGTCAACCCCTCGTAGCCGCCGCTTCCATGAGCTACGCCGCGGTAAAAGTATTCACCGCCCTCGGTGATCTTGCTGGTAAAGGTGCCATCCCACGTTCCGCCCTCATTCTCGATGTGGAAGGTGCCCCATAGATTGCCCGCCAGTCCAAGCTCGGAGGAGGGAGCAGGTCTGAAATTGGCGTTACTGGTGATCGTTTCTGTACCGGTGAGGCGCGGATCCGAGTTGACATCGTGATAAGTCTCAACGATCCCGCGCGCAAGGACGTTGCCGCCGGGAAGATACATCCACTCGCCCGCACTGAGCATCTCACCGAAATTGGCTGTGCCGGTGAACGTCGTCATCTGCGCGCCTGCCATCGCCGGGGAAATCGATACCAGGACTGCAACAAGAGCGAGCACGAGCATGAATAAGAATCTGTAGCGTTTCATTTTTTCTCCTATTGAATATCTGAATTTCTTCCAGTCTAGCAGCACGTGCGGTCCAAAACTTGCGATAATTCCCAGAAAATTCCCTTAACCATACCTGTCCAAGATATACTTGTTTCAAGGAAAAATCTTGAGCGAACCTGCCGTTTCACCAGTAAAATTCTCCACCCTGGGCGACCTGCTCAAATACCTGCGCAAACGGGAAGAACTCACCCAGCGCGAGCTGGCCATTCAGGTCGGATACAGCGATTCGGAGATCAGCCGTATCGAAAAAAACCACAGCATACCCGATGCGGCAACGCTCAAAGCCCTCTTCGTCCCGGCTTTACATCTGGAGCATGAGCCGCAGTGGGTGGAGCGATTGCTGGAACTTGCCAGGCAGGCGCGCCTGGGAGAATTGCCTGAAACAGGGCAGCGGGTCACCCCGAACAACCTGCCCGCTTCCCTCACCACCTTCATCGGCCGGGAAAAGGAACAGGCAGAGATCCTGGGGCTCATCCGCACGCAGCGCCTGGTGACCCTGACCGGCTCGGGCGGGGTTGGTAAGACGCGCATCTCGTTGAAAGTGGGCGAGCAGGTGCTGGATGAGTATGCCAACGGCGTCTGGTTGATAGAGCTGGCGCCCCTCGATGACCCCGAACTATTGGCGCAGACGGCGGCAGCCGTGTTTGGGATCCCTACCCAATCCAATCGCTCGCATACAGAATCGCTGATTGACTACCTGCATCCCAAATCGACGCTGCTGATCCTCGATAACTGCGAGCACCTCCTGGATGCCAGTGCGCACCTTGCAGATATTCTGCTGAAGCACTGCCCCCGGCTGAAGATCCTGGCGACCAGCCGCGAAGCGCTCGGCATTCTGGGCGAGATCGTCTATCCCATGCCGTCCCTGCGCCTGCCCGATCTTCAGCGGACATTGGAACATTTCAGGGAGTACGAATCCGTGCGCCTGTTCGAAGAGCGCGCCCGGCTCGCCCAACCCGATTTCGAATTGACGATGGACAACGCCGCCTCCATCGCCCGGATCTGCTCAAGTCTCGACGGTATTCCCCTGGCGATCGAATTAGCCGCGGCGCGCGTTAATCTGTTTTCCACGGCCCAGATCGCCGCCCGCCTCGACGACCGTCTCAGCCTGCTCACTGGCGGCAGCCGCACCGCCCTGCCGCGCCAGCAGACCCTGCGCGCTTCGATCGATTGGAGCTGGAACCTGCTCACCGATCCTGAGCGGGCGCTGTTGCGCCGGCTGACCGTCTTTGCCGGCGGCTGGACCCTCGAAGCCGCCGAATCCGTTTGCAGTGCCGCGGCACTTGCACCGGGCGCAAGTGCCGGTGAGTACCCACAGGGTGCGGGCACTATCCGGCCCCAGGAAGTGCCCGGGCTGATGACCCAGCTGGTGGCAAAGTCGTTGGTGATCGTACACCGGCGTCCGGGGCGCGAGCGGCGCTTCCATCTGCATGAATCCATCCGCCAGTACGCGCAGGAAAAACTCGTCGAAGCCGGGGAGCAGGAAACCCTCCGCAGCCAGCATCTGAAAACCTTTCTCGATCTCTCCGGGCTGGCCGAACCGGCACTGCGCGGCCATCACCAGATGGAATGGTACAACCGCCTGAGCGATGAGCGGGATAACCTCCGTGCTGCGCTGGGACATGCAGCCGCGCCCGCTGCATCCGGGCCGGACCTGGAAGCCGGATTACTTCTCTCGGCAAGATTGATCGACTATTGGATCGATTTCGACATACGCGAAGGGTTGCGCTGGAGCACGGAGCTGGTCCAAAACCCCGGGTCGCGAACCTTTCCAGTGGCACGCGCAAAGGCCCTGATCGCGCAAGGCTACCTTCTATGGGAGATGCAGCAGTTCGAAGCCGTGCGTTCCCTGGCAGAGGAGTGCCTGGCGGTATTCCGCAGCTATGGCGACCGGCAGGGCGAATATGATGCCCTGATATTAATGGGCAACGTGTCGCAGTTCGCGGCAGGCATGGAGCAGCGAGTAGAGTTTCATCGACAGGCGCTCGCCCTGGCTCGATCCATGGGGGATGTCCTGCGGCAGGCATTCGCCTTGTCCATGCTGGGCTGGGATCAGCGCGATCCCGGGCGGAGCCGCCGGCAATGGGAGGAAGCGATCGTGCTTTTTCGCCAGGTAGGCGACTGGCGCTTCCTGGCCCAGACCCTGGGCATTCTGGGTTTCACAGTCTTATCGGACGGCGATCTCGAGTCGGCTCAGAAGGTCCTGGATGAAGCCTATGAGGTCAATCAGCGCATCGATAACATCGAGATCGAATTTGTTTTGACCGGCAAAGGCATCCTGGCCATGCTGCGCGGCGACTATGACCAGGCACGAACATTCCTGCAGAGGAATATAGAGAACCATGAAAAGACGGGGAACCGGATGGGGTATCTGTGGGGGCGTGCCCGTCTGGGATATGTGGCCCTGCGCCAGGGCAGCCTGGCAGAAGCGCATCGGATCCTGGTCGAAACGACGGAAAGCTTCCATGCAGACCAGAACAGGAACGGGCTCGCTTTCGTGCTGGATCGGATGGCAAGCCTGTACGCTGTGACCGATAAACCCGAAGCGGCTGCACGTCTGATCGGCTGGTCGGACGCCAGCCGCAGGGAAATGGGTGACCCGCGGCCGCGCATCGAGCAGGCTGACCTGGATCGGGATGCCGCCTCCATCAAGGGCAAGGTCGGGGCTGCAGCTTATCAAGTGGCTTATGACTCCGGTCAGGGAATGACACTCGATCAAATCATGACGTTTGCATTGGGTGGAAACCAGGAAGCATAGTCTTCTATTATCACACCCCTGCCAGTCACCACATCCTTACAGGTTAACTGGCGGCAGGCCGGCGGGGTTCCTGGGCCTGAACCTGCTGGTTGTGCTCCGCTGGAGAGTCGGCGAGCCGTCCCGGGCGTCAGGAGGGTCGCCTGAAATCCGTTCTAGTGAACCTGTCCATTTGACCAGTGAAAAACTCCTCCGGCGGTGGGGGAGTTATTGGCCTGGTCCATCTACACTGGATGTATATCCGATCCAACGCAACGGGCCTGTCATGCGCAGCGTATATGGCGAATGAAGGAAAGAAACCATCAAGTATTGGAACATTGGAGATCATCGTGAATACAAGTATCGTTTATGAAACCAGTCCATCAAAGGCGCGAACGGACATGGGAACCAGGACCCTGTGGGCTTTTCTGGCGCTCACGTTCGGCCTGAGCTGGATCCCCATGGCGCTTTTCATGCTGTTTGCCGAACCGTTCACCGCCCTGTTCGGCGAGATGAGCTCGACCAACCCGGTCTTCCTGCTGGCCGTCTACGCTCCCGGCCTTTCCGGGATCTTCCTGGTCTGGCGCCATTACGGGCTGAAAGGCCTGGGCAGCTTCTTCCGGCGCATGGGTCTCTGGCGTGCCCCGCTCACATGGTGGCTGTTCCTGCTCCTGGGCGTTCCGGCGATTATCTACGCCGCCGCGGCGATCACCGGCACGATCGGGGAGCCGTTCCGCTTCGCACCCTGGTACCTGGTCTTCCCGGCCCTGGCCCAATCCCTGCTGCTGGGCCCGCTGGGAGAGGAATTTGGCTGGCGCGGGCTGGCCTTACCCCTGCTGCAGCGCCGCTTTGCACCGTTCTGGGCCAGCCTGGTCCTGGGAGTGGTCTGGGCCCTCTGGCATGCGCCTGCCTTCGTGATGAGCGGCACACCGCAGAGCGCCTGGTCGTTCGGTCCCTTCTTTCTTGGACTCATCGCCATCACGGTCATCATGACGCCGCTGTTCAACGCTTCGGGCGGCAGCCTGCTGATCGCCATTTTGTATCACCTGAACATCATGAACCCCATTTTCCCCGACGCCCAGCCCTGGGACAGCTACCTGCTGGCCGTCGCCGCGGCCGTCATCGTTTTCCTCAACCGCCGCCAGATGTTCCAGCGCGGCGCCGGTGTGGTGGAGGTGCTGGGCCCCGGGGAGAAAGGGTAGCTCCGCCCAAAGCGAATGTCCGCAGGGAATAACAGGTTCGTTCATAAGAGAACGCCGGCTATCAACGGGTAGCCGGCGTCTGACGTTTCCCCATCCGTCTGAGTTTCGCAAAGCGGGCCAATCAATGACAAATATCAGCGGAAATAATGACATCCCTTTTAGGGATTTGGCCGTCATGGATTTGTGGCCGGTGGAATCTCCACATCCTTCCAGCTCCAGTCCGCCGGTTTCTCCCGGTCGCCGTAGAACTTCTGCCAGAGCAGGTCATTGCCTTGACAGTAATCCGAGACTGCCATATCGAAGGGACGCCGCGGGTTCTTCCCCGTCTGCTTCGCCATCTGCACATAGTACTGGCGCAAGTCCGGGTACCGGATCGCCAGCCTGGCATAGGGCGTGGCTCCTGCGATCTTCCGGCGCTGCGCCTTCTGGGCCGGGCTCCACTCGATGCCGCTCATGTCCGGCGCCGGGTAGGCGGACACTTCGCCGTTGTGCGCGAGGCGATAGACGATTTTGCCCACCTTGCCCCGGATCCAGCGGAACATCGGATGAAGCTCGATCTTCGGTACTTTTCGCCGTTTTCTTGCCATACAAATCTCCTTGTTTCTTCCTACAACTAGACCAATTGCTGTGCTCGTCCTGTGCTGGTGCTGTGCTCATCCTGTGCTGCCAGTTCGGGAACGGTTCGGGAACGGTTCGGGATTCCATTACGCTTCCTTTATGGTCCGACCTATTTACCAGGTGAAACTCGCACTGCTCTTCCGCCCGGGGCATCCCGGGCGGCTCATTCCCTCTGGCCCCGAGTGTAGCATCAGAAGCAGACCGAGAGGCTTACAGGTGGTTTGCAGCCCTCTCCCCCATTACCTGCAGGTGGAGGGGCTTGATTGCAATGCAGCCGTATACCCACCCCGCCCTCCGTATTAAAGCAGGGTCCAGTCGCCAGCTCGTTGGCGACTGGACCCTTTGCTCTTAAGCAGTTACTTCAACGTAACAGTCCTGCTGGCCGACCCGCCCAGGCTGCTCCGCACGGTGATGTTCTGGGGGTTCGTGGGCCAGGGGAGATCGCCGCGGTACCGTCCGCCGCCTTCGTTGCGTAAGGTTCCGATGAACGTGTTGGTGGATGTGACGTAGACCGACAGCGTCGCGCTGGCGTTGCTGCCCGTGGCTTCCACGCGCAATTCATCGTTGCCTGCTGAATACTCTGCCAGCTGGATCGATACCGTATCGGCCGCGACGGTTGTGGGGGTTCGAGTCGGTGTGAGTGAGGGGTTGGCGCCCGGCTGAATGGCTGTGGCTGTACGCGTAGCAGTCGGGCTGGCAGGAATGGAGGTCGCGCTGGCCGGGGCAGAGGTTGGCGTTCGAGTCACTGTAGCGGTTGGTGGCGCTGCCGTTGGCGTCAGGGTTGGGCCTGTGACGGTGGGCGTCCGTGTGGGTGTAGGCAGCGTCGCGTTCCGCTTGATATCAAAGGAGCGGACCGGCGACCAGGCGCTGTTTATCCCCGCGGCAGTCCGGGCCCGCACGCGCCACCAGAAGCGGCGCTCGCTGGTAAAGGTCTGTGTGGTCTGGGTCTGGGTGAGGCCAGTCTGGGCAGCGATCAGCGGCGCGCTGAAGGAGCTCGAATCGTCAAACTGGATCTCATAGGTTGCCGCGCCGGGCACCGCGCTCCACGAGAACGGAATGCCCTGGTTGATCGGCAGCCGCGCCCCATTTGCCGGGCTCAGCAGCGCAGGTGCGGGCGGAGGCGCCTGCGTCGGCGGAGCGCCTCCACCGCCCGTCGTATTGATCAATACATTCAAAATCGCACTTGCTCCGCCGACTTCCAGGGCAACGTCCGGTTTGCTATCGCCGTTGAAGTCACTCGCGGTAATGAAGATGCCACCGAGGCTCGACTGATCAGGAGGCACGAGATAGCGGACCGGCGCCTGGAACGTCCCATCGCCGTTGCCGTTGGCGATCTCCATCAAGCCAAAGCTGCCGTCGCCCATGGCGCGGGCAATGTCTTGAAAGCCGTCCAGGTTGAAGTCGGCGACCGCCAGATTCAGCGGCGAGCTCACAGCATTTTCAGTGATCCGAACGCTCTGGTGGAACGTGCCGTCGCCATTGCCCAGTAAAACGACGTTACCATTGCCATTGCCTAGTGGTATGACCAGGTCCTGGATGGTGTCGCGGTTGAAATCTGCGACGTCCACATCATTGCAGGCGGAGAAGAGATCGCCGCCGGGGATGAGCGTCATCTCAGGCTGCCGCGCGAACGTGCCGTCGCCCAGGCCGAGCAGGATGTGGAGTTTCGTATTTTCAGAGCCGATGGCGAGGTCCGGGATGCCGTCGCGGTTGAAATCGCCCGCCTCCATTGCATGCATATGCGGGGGCGCGGCGAGGTCGCGCGCCTGAAACGTGCCGTCGCCGTTGCCGAGCATCACCGTAATCACTTCGGCTGCGACGCAGGGCGCAGTAAAGCAGGCGATCATATGCAAAATGACCACATCGAGCCTGCCGTCGTTGTTCAGGTCCGCAGCCACGACGTCCGGTGAATCAAAGCCTGAGGTGTTCGGAAAATGGACAGCCGCATTGAATGTCCCGTCCCCGTTGCCCGGCAACAGCGCAAGGCTGATTTGTGGGGTGTTGATCGTAACGACCAAATCCATCCTTCCGTCGCTGTTAAAATCGCCGGCCGCCACGGCTTGCGCTGCACCGGCGACTGGATACTGGACTCCTGGCTGAAACGTGCCGTCGCCATTGTTGATCATGACGGCCGCGCTGTTTTGAAACGATCCCACCAGATCCAGCCGGCCATCGCCGTTGACGTCGGCGGCAACGTGGGTGTTCCCGAGCAAGGGATAGTTGAATGTTGCGAAAGCGGCCGATTGCGTCGACTGCGCGCCAGCGAAGGGAATCGCAGTGAAACTCATGAGCACAGAGAGAGCGATAAAGAGAGCACCTGCTTTGATCGAGAATGCTCTGCTAATCATTGTCCTGTATTCCTTTCTACTAAGGATCAGAATATTCGGGTCTAAGCTCATTCGGATATCCTGGTCTTAAGAGTAGCAGCTCCAGCATGATTGCACTTCCAGACATCCGGATACGTAGATACCTGGGTTCCTCTATTAACTTTATACGCTTGTAAGGTTGGTTTGGATTTCCTGGCTCTATTACAAAATCTGTAGGCATGCCAGGAAGGTCTGTGCTTCGCAAAGGTGACCGTTACGGCTGGTTAATGATCCAGATCGTTCGTCCGGCCTACCCGTAGGGAATGTCATACATATCTTGTGACATCCGTTACTACAGGTCGTACAACGAGCACTTATAGAATGATATAGGTCCCATTTGTCAACAACCTGCCAAAGGATGGAGGTCCTATGAAAGCAAGCCTGTTCATAAACCGACTCATGGCGGTAGTCTTTGTACTATCCCTGCTCGCCCTGAATGTTTCCCCCGTTTCCGCAGCCACAGTGCAAATTACCAGCCTTTCCGCCAGCACGCTGGCGCGCAGTGGGCGCCTGCGCATTTTCGGCAGCGGGTTCGGCACGCAGGGTCAGGTGCTGATCGACGGCCAGCCTTCGCCCATCGCCGACTGGGCCGATACCCTGATCGTAGCCTACGTTCCTGAGACGGCCCGGCTTGCCGCGGTGACGGTCCAGGTGCTGACCCCCGGGGGGAACAGCAATACGGTAAGCCTGACCGTGACGACCCGCCAGAGCAACGGCCGGGTGACATGGCGCTTCCAGCACAGCGGCATGTACACTGTGGTTCGGCCCGCCGTGGGCCCGGATGGCACGGTTTATGTTGTCGACGTTGGCAGCCACCTGTATGCGTTGAGCCCGGACGGTGCACTGAAGTGGATCGTGCGCGGCGCCGGCTACAAGGGGCTGGCGGTGGGCAGCGATGGAACGATCTACACCGGTTCCGAGTCGCATATCACGGCCTTTCATCCCGATGGGTCACTCAAGTGGAGCTTTGAGCAGAGCCCGAGGGCGATGATTTTGCTGGGGCCAAATGTTGGGCCGGACGGGAATATCTATGCGGTGTCAACAGAGGGCATCGGCATCTTTTCGCTGACGCCGGCCGGTGTGCTGCGCTGGACACAGCCCGAAGCCTATGACCGGCGGATCGTCGACTACCAGGAGGTGGTCTTCGGCCCGAACGGCGCCAACCAGCAGATGTACTTCCTGGCCAACAACCATCTCAAAGCCCTGCGCCTGGATGGCAGCCTGGTCTTTTCAAACACGACGACCGGCAACCAGCCGGCCATCGGCCCGGATGGGACCGTGTATTCGACCTATACCGCGCTGGGCGCCTACACACCTGCCGGCAGCGTGAAATGGTCGTTCACAGGCGCCGTCAACAACGCAGCCACTGCTCCGGATGTTGGCCCGGATGGTGTGGTCTATTTCGTCCATAACCTGGGCACGCTGTATGCGGTCAACCCGAATGGCAGCGAGCGCTGGCGTTTGGTCACATCCGAGATCATGGAGGATCCCATCGTCAGCCCGTTGAATTCCATGGTCGTTATGGGAGGCATCCCCACCTATGGCATGTCCGGCTTCTTCAAGGCGGTCAGCACGGTCTCACACAACGAGCTGTGGCGGGTGACCCTGGCCCCGGAGAACGGCGGCAACCTCGTGCCAGACAGCCGTCCGCGCTTCGCCCCGGACGGGGGGACGTTCTATATCACGGCCCAGATCCTGGGCGGCGATGAGAGCAATCAGTACGGGTACGTGTACGCGATCGATACTGCGGGCGGCGGCTCACCGACCTCAACCCCGGGGCCAACCAGTACACCGACCAGTACAGCGGTTCCCCCCAAAACCACCGGTACACCTGTCCCCGCCACGCCGACCCAGACGCCCACCGCCAATACACCTGCCACCGCCACCCCTACGTCTGCCGCCGGATTGAGCACCGGCTTTCTCTCCCCCTCCGCAACTACTGCGCAGGCCTCCGGCGCGGGAGATAACAACGGCTACCAGGCCGACCCCGCGAATGCATATGCGAATGACTCAGCGGTCGCAACCGATAGCGATAGCGGCACGAACAAAAGCACATCCTGTACCGATAACGGCAAGGATAAGCACCACTACTACAACTACGATCTCAACCTGCCTGCAGCCGCTGTGATCCGGGGAATCCAGGTGCGTCTCGACGCACGCGCCGACGGGACAGCCGGATCTCCGAAGATCTGCGTACAGCTCTCGTGGGATGGCGGCCTCACCTGGACGACACCCAAATCCACCACAACCCTGGGCACCACCGAAGCCATCTACAGCCTTGGCAGCACATCCGATACCTGGGGCCGCACGTGGAGCCCCGGCAACTTCAGCAACGCCAGCTTCCGCCTGCGGGTCATCGACGTGGCGGGCCATCCGCATCGCGATTTCTTCCTCGATTATGTAGCGGTCAACGTCACGTACCAGCCATAAGACAGGGGATCTGCGGCCCGGGCCGCCCACATTTGTTGAGTGGCCCGAGCCGTACTCTTTAATGAGAGCGCTACAGGTAACCGTCACTTTTGGGTAAAGACCCCAACTCCCCTACAGGGTCAGGGTCTCCCTCTTCTACAGGGCGGAAACAGATCCCGCTCTGCAGGACTGGCGCCTTCCCGTAAGGCACCTGTAAAGTCTTTTCGCTGTCGATCGGGATATACTACCGTTGACCTTGACAGACATAGGCTCTACGGCCCGGACTAGCGCAAGTCCGGGCCGTATCCTTTAATGGAAACAAAAATCCCAAGGGTCTTGTAGAACCTTAGGATTTGGAAAAAGGATTTATAGAAGTGACCAGCCCTTCCCATTTGCTCTACGATACCTATTATCACATCTACAACCGCGGTGTGAACGGTGAAGACATTTTCGTCGAAGAACGGAATTATGACCTTTTTCTCAGGTTATTTGAAAAACATCTCATCCCGGTTGCCGATCTGTTTGCCTATTGCCTGTTGAAAAATCACTTCCATCTCTCGGTGAGGATCAAATCCGAAGAGGAAATACCTGAATCAAAAAAGACCCTACCAATAAAAACCCTAAAGGTTTCCACCCCCAACACGCGGCACAATGTGCAAGCGTCTTCTCCCAACCCCGGTGATCATACGCCAGGAAAACCTTTAGGGTTTGAAACCTATGCGAGCAGGCAATTTTCCAACTTCATTAATGCTTATGCCAAGACCATCAACAAAGCCTATAGACGGACAGGGAGTTTATTCCAGCATCCTTTCGGGCGAGTACCAATTACCACGGACCGGCAATTTTGGAATGTAATCGCCTACACGTGCGACAGCACGATCAAAACCCGCAAAAACATGGGTTTGTGAAAGACTTCCGCGATTGGAAATATTCTTCTTATGGGATAGTCCTCACTGGAAAACCTACCGTGGTAAAACGCGAGAAAGTAATAAAGTGGTTTGGAACCAGGGACAATTATCTGGCACTCCATGAGGAGTGGGTCACCGACGCCCGGGCAAAGTGGTTTATGGGCGACTTCGATTGAATCCGTGTAAAGACCCTAAGGGTTTCTTTTGTAATTAGCTGCACCGCTGGACCGGAGCAGTTTGCCCGAAAGACAGAAGTAGAAAATCCCCGGGGAAAACCCTTAGGGTCTCTCTACGTCGCGGTAAAGCACGGCGTGGTCGACGACGGCCATACTTTGTCGGGATGTTCTTTGTGATTTTTCCCTTGTGCCCCGGCGGATGTGGGTCTCAGGCCAGCTCCTGCGGCTGGTAACGGTTGACGACAGCACCCGAGCTGAACGTCTTGGTGTCCAGGAGCTTCAGGGTATGGACGCCCATCTGCTCGAAGATCCGCGGCCCCGCCCCATAGGTAAAGGGATAGATAACAATACGGAGCTCATCGACCAGGCCATGCTGCAGAAGCGTGTGTGTCAGCTCTCCGACGCCGTACTGTAACAAGCCCTGGCCCGGCTCCTGCTTTAAGTTCCTGACCGCTGCAGCAGCATCCCCCTTCATCAGAGCTGCGTTCCAGGTCAGCGGCTCCTGTAATGTCCTTGACGCAACGTACTTTGGCATGCTGTTGATCCTGTCGGCATCCTTTCCCTCCCGGGCCGGCCAGACCAGAGCAAAGAACTCATAGGTTTTCCTGCCCATCAGCAGCGCATCCGGTGTGAACAGGAGATCGTTGAGATAGGTGGAGACATCCGGGCTTTGGTAAGGGAAGACCTGCTTCCAGAAATCCTCATTCTCTCCACCCATGGCGCCATCGACCGACACTTCAGCTTCAACAATTATTTTTCTCATGTTTTCCTCCGGGACGTTCGCTTCTGTCCACGGCTGCGTTAAATCGATCCCACGATTGTATGCCATTGTCGTTCATATGTCTTGTAAGCATCTAATGGTTGGCCGGGGGCGCGGCAAGCCGGGTCACTTCACGACCCGGAAGCGCATGTGGATCACCTCGGCCGTCCGGATCACTTCGAGTATTTCAAGCGCAGTGTGCTCGCCGTCCAGGCCCTCGAACAAGCGCCTGCTGCGGCCAAACAACACGGGGACCAGGTGGATCGAGACTTCGTCGATCAGGCCGCCTTTGAGGGCTTGCCTTGCAACGTCTGCGCCGGTTATATAGATATCCTTGTCGCCGGCCAGTTTTTTCGCTGTCTCCAGCGCGGCTCCAACGCTGTCGACGAAACTGTATACGCCGCCCTCAGGCACGTTCTGTTGAATCCCCAATCGTGTAAGCGCTCACCACCTTCCCCCAGGCCCGCTTCCGGGCGGGCATTTGCGGCGGTAATAAAACCATCCAGAGACGTACTGATATCGAAGATCACTTTTCCCATCGGGCTGCCTCCCGGTCATTTTGAATATACGTTCATCGTGCAAAAGTGTAACACGGAGGACTTGCAAAAATTCGATCAACTGGCAGTGGAGCCAGCCTCCAGGGAATGATCCGGGTGTTCGACATGGGAACGGCGGCGCAAATACAAATGGTCGTCCGTACCCGTCTGATCGAGCGGATCTGTTGTAGCGAGGCGACTATGCATGAAGCAGGGGATCGCTCTGGTCAACCTGAATAGGTAGTAAGCGGGTATACTGTTATCCAAATTCATTTACAGAATGGTTTCTGCATAAGTATCCATTGGGGGGTATTCATCAAAGCCATATGCCAAAAATCTGAAAACATCTAAATAATTTGACTATCAGAAGATCTTGAGTCCTGACCCTGCCGCCGACAGGTTGCCTCTGGCGGTCTGTGTGGATTGTGCAACCCATTTCCTCTGGATTTCCTTTGGATGATGGGGATTGATGCCTATTTATTGTTACCACAGTTGGATCTGCAGGTTGAAACTCCAGCTGAACGTCAGACAAATGATGCGGCATTTTATAATCATGGAGGCTTCACAATGAACGATCAAAAGCAAATCGGAACAGCACGTACTTCCAAACGTCGCGGACGCGGCTGTTTACTCTGGCTGGGCGCAAGCCTGGCTGCATTACTGGGTCTTGCGCTCGTGGGGACCATTTACGAGCAGATGGCAGAAGCGGCTGATGCAAAGGCATATCCACCGCCAGGCCAAATGGTGGACGTGGGCGGCTACCGCCTGCACCTCAACTGCACCGGATCTGGCAGCCCAACCGTGGTGATCGATGCCGGTCACGGGGCTTCATCTGACTCGTGGGCTTGGGTGCAGTCCGAGGTTGCCAGGACCACGCGCGTCTGCACCTACGACCGGGCCGGGATGGGGTGGAGCGAGGCCAGTCCCTACCCGCGGACTGCCCGGCAATTTGCGAAAGAGCTGCATACCCTGCTGGCAAATGCCAATGAACCCGGCCC
>DASUOS010000254.1:0-5168 GCA_036276515.1 Anaerolineales bacterium
CCGATATAAATGTAACGGATGTCGTAACGGTTGATGATATCCTGGGTAACCGTCCAATCATTGGCGGTATACAAGGTCGCAATATCGTCTTTGCGCGTGCCCTGCAAGGCCTGGTCGCGCCATTGCCCTTCATGATTGCCCCAGCCCAGCACCGTCGGCAAGCCAGTGTAGATGGAGATGCGGGCGTAACTGGAATAGGGATTGCCGGTGGCCTCGACCACCACCCCGTCCGGGGCTGATTGAAGCCACTGAATGGCGGCTGCCTCATCCGGGTTCTCGCGCTGGACACGCTGGAAATCGTCCAGGGTGAAGCCATAAGGCGGCTTGAAGTTGTTGGTCCTGTTAAAGACACTCAAGACCGGATAGGTCAACCCGACGATCAAGACCAGCACAAAAAGGACGCTAAAAACAAGGTTTGCCGCGCCGCGTAGTCGATTAAGCAGGACAGCAATGGCATAGGCGGCTGCCAGGCTGAGCACGATCCATGCCTGGTAATAGAACTTGAAAATCGTATTGATGCGGTATCCAAAGTTGTCCCGCAGATACAGGAAGTCCGGGCCGAGGATTAACAGTGTGCCCAGTGCGATCAGCAATAAGACAAACGAAGAAGATCGGTTTTCAATGCGGAACAAAAAGGACAGCGCAGGGATCAGCAAAGCCAGCAGGGTGAGCAAACCGCCGATATACCTCAGCCTGCGCGCCAGGCTGTCTACGACGAAGGTCCCGGTGTCGCGCCCCTGTCCTTCGAGGATTGGCAGCACCAGGTCTGGTTTCAGCCTCCAGGCAACTACGCCGATCAGGAACATTCCCAGAAACAGCGCGGCGACGATGCCCAGCGCTATCAATGTCCCTGTGCGCCAGTCAGGGGGTACCTTTTGGCGCCACAAATAGATCAAGAATGCGAAGAGTGGAACGAAGAGCGTGCCCCACATCACCCAGAGCTGGGCGCCCCGGGTCGGGAACATAAAGCTAGGCAGGATGCCGCTGGCTTGCGAGTCGAATCCAATGTAGAACGGGAGGTACATCACAAAAGCAGCGAAGGCAGCAGGGATCCCCAGCAACAGGATATCCTCGATGCGCTCCCAGCCCCAGCCTGCTTCCCGCTCTTCGAGCGCCCGTGCCAGGGCGTAGCTGAAGACGATCAGCGCCGCTGCGCTGAGGATGTCCCAGGTATTCAGGAATGCCAGCCCGCCCAGCACCAGCGCGATGGTAAAAAAGCCTGTTTTGTTGATATGCAGCTCACCAAAATAGAGATCAATTCGGCCGCGCCAGCCGCCGAGAAAAATATTTAATGCCACAGCCACTGCCAGCAGGTTGAACGGCATCGCCAGTACATGCGGGTGCAGGTCACTCAACAGATACGAGAAGAACGGGAACTCGTTGATGACGTCGCCCATCCAGTTATTGTTGAGGTCGTAATCCATGATGACGCGCGAGGCGCGCCACCACCACCAGAAGCGCTCGGGGATCCATCCAAGCGGCTGAGCAGGCGCACTGCTCAACTCCTTGAGGTCCAGCCAGGTCCAGAAGTTGCTGCCCTCGCTCCAGAAGAGACCGCGCCGGTGCAGGACTTCGAGGAAGCCCTCGGCATTGGAGATGAAGAGCAGGAAGAGAGGAGCTAAAAGAGGATAGATGAAAGAAGAAAGAGGGTAGGCTTTCGAGGGTTGAGAAGTGGAAAGTGGAAAGTGGTACGTGGCTAAGAGATTATAGAGAATTCCATAGGCACCGACGGCACTGAGGGCGAAGATCAGGGCAATCATCAGGTTGAAAGCGATCGTTGCCGGGACGCCGGTGAACAACGCCAACATGGATGCCATCACGTAACCGAAGTGGTAATAGGAGATGGAATACCCGGAAAGCCACAGGTCACGCGGCGGGAACGTGGGTGAGTTCATGATGCCACTGATGAACATCAGTTCCATCGGTTTTTCAGTGCCTACGATATCCGGGTTGGCAGCGCGGACGAACGCCATGAATGCAAAGGCAAGCAGGAACAGGCTCTCGGTTGTGAGAATGAGACGGCGGTTCTCACGCAGCCAGGCAGTGATCTCCGAACGGCAACGGACAAACGCCCAGCCGCTCAACCCACCCAGGACCAACAGTCCCAGGAGCAGCCCACCGATATCGTTTTGCGCGATCCGGAAGGAGGCGAACAGCCAGAAGACATATCCCCAGACCAGCAAGCCAAAGGCGCGCGCCAGACTGTAGCCACGGTCCGCCAGCGCCGGGAAAAGATAAAACCCCAGCGGGAATGCCAGCCAGCCGAGCAACGAGACGAGGATATACCAGGAGAGAAAAGCGGTCATGCGGCGTCAGGTAAGGTCAGGAAGCGTGTATTTGCCATCCGGGTTCGTCTCGAGATCGAAGACTTTTACCACGGCATCCAGGTTAATGGGACCATAGACGTGCGGGAACAGGTCATCCTCGGGAACCCCCGGCAGCGCCCCACCCGAGGGCGGCTCCCACTTCAGGCTTGAGGTCAGGCGCGCGGGATCGATCATGAGCAAGAGCAGTCTTCCCCGTCCCTGATAATATTTTTCAGTAACCGGCAACACCTGTGTGCCGGTGGAACAGTGAATGAAACCTTCCGTGTCGAGGCTCTCGAGGCGATATTCGCCGCGCTGCAGTGCATTGCGCCATGCCTTCAGGGATGTAATGTGATAGATCACTGGTTGACCTCGTAGATCGCCGTCTGCCCATCGCGATAGACTTCGCGCCAGAGCTCCCCTTCGAACCGCTCGAACTTCGCGATGCCTTCCGGGGTGTAGGCTGCATGCTCGAGCTGTCCAACGACGATATAGCGTACATTGTACCGCTCGAGAAACTCGCGGGCAGAGATAACATCGATACTATTATAGAAGTCCCCCACATCCGCCACACGCCCTTCCACCCAACTGGCGGTGAACACGCGTTGCTGGCGCTGGTGCCAGTTCCAGCCGACGACCCCGGGCAGACCGGTGTACACGGTGAAGCGTGTGCACCAGCGATATTCCGGGCAGTTCGCCTCCACAATAACCGGCGAGCCCGGCACGTTATCCTGCATCCAGCGGATGGCGCGGTAATCCTCGCTCAAGTCCAGTCGCCGACCATAGTCATCATACATGGCATATTGCATGTATGTCATCGAATCGAACGTGCGCGGAGCTTCCACGATCCAGCGATCGCGGACCTTGCCAGCCGCGCCGGTGATCGTAAAGAGCGCCGCGCCGGAGATCAGGAAGATGATGGCAGTCTGCCAGAAGAGACGCCAGCCCGGCAGCCACTTGAAGAAGGCACGCAGAGTCCAGGCAAATGCCGCCCCGGCGCTGATCGCCAGCAGCAGCCAGGCTTGCATATAGAACTTAAAGATCGTGTTCTGGCGCCCGATATCCCCGCTGACCACGACCAGCTCCACCACAATAGTAATCAGCAAGCCCGTGCCCACCAGGAAGAGGACGAAGCGTTTTGCATCCGAGAGACCGGGCCGCAGCAGCAGAATGGCAGCCCAGACCGCCAGGGGCAGGGCGATCCAGCCGATGCGTATTTTGAGATATGCCAGCAGGAGCAATGCCAGCGCAAACACCACCAGCGCGCCTTCGATCAGGAGGGAATACGGCTTCAGTTTTCCGAGGGCCGAGGCCGGGGTGGCAGCCATCCACTCGCGCGTTTCCCAGGTCATCCAGGAAACGAGGATGAACAGGAACGCCCCCCAGTGCGTGAGATACGATCCGATCGGCGTAAAAGGACCCTTCCAGGGGTCGATGGCGCTATAGGCCTGGCTATACCAGGCGTGGTAAGGCTCATACAGACCCTGCGAGAGCAGGTATAAGAGGATCACAGCGCCAAGTGCCAGCCCGATGCGCCGGAAGAGACTGGCGCCCTCCAGGTAGCGGAAGATGGCGTACCCGATGGCGATAATACCAAGTAGCAAATAGGTATACGCATCGGACAGGTTGGTGGGATAGAACACCCCGATGATCAAGCCGCCGATGACGAGTCCCAGCGCAGCCGCAAGCGGGTTCCGCCATTTGGCGCGTCCGGCCACGATCGAGAGCGCCCAGCTGACCGCCAGCAATGCCAGCGGAATGGCGATCATGTGCGCGTGCAGGTCGCTATAGATGAACGTGAACAGCGGAAACTCGGTGATCTCATTGCCTCCCAGCGGAGGCACCACCCGGCTCGGGTTCCAGTACCAGTCCCCGTACCCGATGGGAAGTGAGGAGCCCTGCAGGGTCATGATGAACCCGCGCAATGCCCAGGACCAGCGCTGGAAAATGGAGATGGTGGGCTCCCAACTAAACTTGCCCATTGCCCCGAGCTCTTGCAGCTTTTGATAGATGAGCTGGAGGGTGCCCAGGTTACCCAGGAGCAGGGTCAGCGCGGAGGCAGAGAGGCCGGCGATAAGTCCGATATCAAGGCTGTCGGGTCGGTCATCGTCGTCAGAGGCGCGTTCCCTCGACAGGTTTAGAGCGTTGCTTTTGACCAGGTTCCAGCCCAGCGAAAAGGCGCAGATTCCGACCATCGCAAACAAGGTCGGCAGGATGAAGTTGTAGGCGATCGAGGGGACGATGCCAAGCAGTTTCACCGGCGTCCCAACCAGCACAAACCCGTAGTAGTAATAGTTGATGTGTCCGCCCGCAAACCATGGATCATAGGGTGGGAACACCGTGCTCTTAATGACGGCATTGAAGTAGGAGAAATCCATCGGGCGCTCGCCGCCCTTGGCGGGGTGCCACAGGTCAGGGTTGCCGAGGCGGATGATCAGGTCGAACACGAAGAATGCCAGGAAGAGGCTTTCGGCCAGCAGGAAGTAACTGCGCCGGGTTTGCCACTCCTGGCGCAATTCGACACGTTGATAATAGGCAAGTAATGCTCCGACCAAGATCAGCAGCCCGAAGATGGCAGCAATAGTGAGGCGCGTGTATGGAATATCCACGGAACCCGCCAGCCACGCCAGATAACCGAACAGGACCAGTCCCAGCACGCGGCTAAGGGGATAGCCTTTATCTGCCAGACCCGGCATTGCCAGGCGAATGATCGGATACACCGCCAGCCCGAGCACGGAAATAAACAGATACCAGATGACCAACCCCACCACCGGGTAGCGGTTCTGGACCCAATCGTAGTCAAAGAGCTCCGACCAGGTTCCCCCGGCTCGCTGCTTTGCCAGCTTGTTTTCAGGCAAGAGG
>DASUOS010000255.1:0-2798 GCA_036276515.1 Anaerolineales bacterium
CGCCAACCCCTTTGCCTCGGCCTGATTCTTCCCCGATGACAATGCCGATCCAGGCGGTACCAGGCTCCTTTTTATAGAGGTGCCGGGGATCGATCTGGTAATCCATCGAACCGATTAATCGTCCGTCCAGATAGATCAAAAAGATTTGATTGTGTTCAAGCCTCTCCTGCAGGTCTTTGAGCGTGACGGTTTCGCGCACATCCATTGCTGCCAGGTCCTTGTTTGGACGGATGAATGGGATCAGGGCAGGATCGTTTTCCCATCTCTCAAACGCTTCTGCGGTTTCGGTTGTCGGCTCGGTTAACTTCCTGAATTCGATGGTCATGATTCTGTCCTCTTCTGGATTAAGGAGCGGCTACAGTTTGGAGAGCCACGCCTCGGTTTCTTCCGGGTGCTTCAACCGGATCAATGTCAAATGGAGATGCTGCGGTTGGGAAAGCAGCGCAGCATATTCCTTCTTCCTTCGCCAGTAGGTTTGAAAAAGCCAGTTATAGAGGGATTCCCTGGACCATAACTTCAAATGAACCCAGAAGGGTTCGTAATTCGTACCCCATAACAGCTCACGCGTCCACCAGCGCCTGAGGGACCGGCGCGTCAGCTGCCAGAACACTATCCAGAGCGGGTAATCGAGCCAGATGACCGCTTCCGCTTTGGGCCAGGTCAGGTCACGCACGGCGCGGTAGTTGCCGGCAACGATCCATTTCTCTGCCCGCACAGCCTCCAGCACACGGGCGCGGAAGACCTCCAGTGGCGCCTCCTGCCAGTGAGGCTCCCAATGCAGGGCATCCAGCTCGACAAAGTCCAGGTCGAAGCGATTGGCAAGCTTCTCAGCTAGTGTGGATTTGCCGGAGCCGGTCACACCGACCACGACAACGCGTTTGTAGGGAAATAAGGACATTCAAGCTCCAGCCGCCGTCCCCGGCAAACGATGATTTATGATAATCGAACGCCGCGGACGGCGTTCGGAGCTGGTTAGTTATCTCACATAGATCGGGTTGCTGAACACCCAGCCGCGTTTGAGCCCCAGGTAATTCTTCCAGACTTCGACCCGGTAGACGCCAGGTTCAGTGACGCTGTAGGCGGCTGCCTGGGAATCCTTCCAGATGCGGATGATCTTCCCATCCTTGATCAGGCGGATCTCGGCGGGCCTGGGCAGGTGGGCCTGAAGGGTGGCACCTCCTTTAACCCGGATCTCATCACCCATGATAGCGGTCCCCTCGAGCCCCCGGGCCTTGAAGATGAATCCGCGCGTCGAACCGGGCAGGTCATAACCGACGAAGCAGTGTCCGGCAGCAAGGGCCTCGTAGATCATCTTTTTATCGGTTGGCAGGTCGCCTGTCAGCGGCTCAGGGATGAATACGTGGGTGTTGACCGTGCGGAAATGAAATACGTACGGAAAGATGGTGCGGTGGACAGGTCCCATGCTCATGTGCAGGGCATGAGCATCCGAGCCGCCAATGGCGACGACACGCCGTCCCCCGGCAAGCAGGTCATCCCAGCGGTGCAGGGTCTCCGGTATGGGGGAGTGGCCGATGAACTGTGGAAAAAACGCGTAGAACGCCCCGTGCAGCTTGGTCGGGACAACGGTCTTCAGCTCGCTCAGGCCGTTCCAGAGCTCGATGCCGGTATAGTTGCGAACCTCCCAGGCTTCCCAGGAAATGTCCGTTTCCTTGAAGGCGGGTGCTTCCGGGTCTTTGGGATGGGCGATAAAGGAGAGGCCGCCTGCATCGTTGACCCCGTTGATCAGGGTTTGAGGATCGTCGGCCAGGTGCGAGAGGTCGCGATTGGTATTGAAGATGAGCAGGTGGTTCTTCTGCGGGTCACGGTCCTGGTCATGGACCTCCTGCCCGACCAGCAGCAGGACGCGGTTCCGGGCGACGCGGTAGTAGCCCTCCAAACCCTGTACCAGCACGTTATGATCCGTGACGATGACTGCATCCAGCCCTGCTTGAATGGCAGCATGGGCGATATCCTTGTGGGTACCGGTCCCATCCGAGTAGCGGGTATGCATGTGCAGGTTGACGACGATTTCGTGCATTAAGCCTCATAGCAAGAGCCTTGCGAAGGATTTTCCGAGGAAAATCAGGCAATTCTGAGAAAACGTTCGCAAAGGCTTAAGCCTCTCAAGTTGACGTATTGTCCTCCCTACGGGTATAATGGTCCCGCTTAATCTCAAGGAGGCATGCTGTACATGGTAACCTATCTAAATATCGCGCTGATTATACTCTCGGTCCTGCTCATCCTGAGCGTGATCCTGCAGAGCAAGGGTGCAGGCCTGGGCGGACTGACGGGCGCTGACGCAGGAAGTGTCTTCACAGCCCGCCGCGGCGTCGAGCGCACACTGTTCTGGATCACCATTGTGTTGAGCGTTCTGTTCTTCGCGCTGGTCATTACGCTCCTCATCGTATCCTGATTTCCAGGATTCACTTTGAAAGGCCGTTTCTTCCGCGCGGCTTGTACGGCGGGGTGAACGTGCCTTTCTTTTTTTGTCTATGAAACAATTACGCTGGCAGATACTGGTCGTCGTGGTGGCATTGGGAATCGTGGCTGTCTTGCTCTTCAGCCAGCAAACACCGGCCATCACAGGGGCGATCCTCCCTCAGCCTGAACAGGGAGGCGTGTACACGGAAGGACTGGTCGGTTCCCTGGGACGGCTTAACCCCCTGCTGGATTGGAACAACCCGGCCGATCGTGACGTGGACCGCCTGCTCTTCAGCGGTCTGGTCAAATTCGATGAACGCGGCATGCCTCAGGCCGATCTTGCAGAAGCCTGGGGCGTCGCCCAGGATGGCACGATC
>DASUOS010000256.1:0-6669 GCA_036276515.1 Anaerolineales bacterium
TGGATGCTTTAATTCAGTCCATCCAGGTATCGCCCTAAATGCCTTTGCCCTTAACCCTTAACAGGAGGCAGTATGCCCTTTTATCATAAACTTGGCGAGATTCCCCACAAGCGACATACCCAGTTTCGCAAGCCCAGCGGCGAGCTGTACCGCGAAGAGCTGATGGGATTGGAAGGATTTTCCTCCATCCAGTCCATCCTGTATCACAACTTCCTGCCGCCACGGGTCAAGCACACCGAGGACCTCGGCTCGCGCCTGCCCGAAACGGTGGACTTCGGTCCCATCCGCCACCGCGCCTTCACCACTGCCGACGCGCCGCTGGGGACGGATGCCGTTTCGTCGCGCATCCCGCTGCTCGCCAACCGGGATGTGATCCTGGGGGTCTCGCGCCCCACCCGAAGCATGGACTACTTCTACCGCAATGCCCAGGCTTACGAGACCTGGTGGGTGCATGAAGGCAGCGGCGTGTTGAAATCCCAGTTTGGCAACCTGCCCTTTCGTCCGGGTGATTACATCGTGATCCCCTTCGGCACCACCTGGCAGATGCACCTTGATGGCGCCGAGGCGCGCTTTTTCACCATCGAGAATCCGTCCCAGGTTGTGCCGCCCAAACGGTACCGCAACCATTTCGGTCAACTGCTGGAGCATGCCCCCTACAGCGAGCGGGATATCCGCGTGCCCGAGGAGCTGGAAACACACACCGAACGCGGCGAATTCGAAGTACGCATTAAGGTACGCGATCGCCTGTCGAAGCATATCCTGGACTTCCACCCCTTCGATGTCGTCGGCTGGGATGGCTATCTCTATCCCTGGATCTTCAATATCGAGGACTTCGAGCCGATCACAGGGCGCGTCCACCAGCCGCCGCCCGTCCACCAGACCTTCGAAGCACACAACTTTGTGGTCTGCTCGTTCGTGCCGCGCATGTTCGACTATCATCCCGACGGCATTCCGGCGCCGTACAATCATTCGAACGTCAACTCCGATGAGATCATCTATTACGCCGAAGGCAATTTCATGTCGCGCAAGGGCATCGAGCGCTGTGATATCAGCATGCATCCCTACGGCCTGCCGCATGGACCCCAGCCCGGCATGACCGAGGCCAGCATCGGGAAGAAGGAAACCCAGGAGCTGGCAGTCATGGTGGATACGTTCTACCCCCTGCATCTGACCACCCATGCCCTGGAAATGGAAAAACCGGAATACATGTCCACCTGGCTGGAAGGCAGCGGAGAATAAGCGGGTGGGTGGTAGAGCCGTTGCATGCAGCGTCTCTACCGCCCACCCGGTTTTATAATGGGGGGTATGAATACAAAACCATCTCCCCACTCGAATCAAGACCCTAATTTTTCCGCTATCAGGCGGCACATTGTCAAAGAGATGAAACGACTCCAGGTTCCCGGAGTGTCCATCGGTATCTATCACAAGGGACAGGAATTTTCGGAAGGCTTCGGCGTCACCAGCGTAGAGCACCCGCTGCCGGTCACAGCAGATACACTCTTCCAGACCGGGTCGATCAGCAAAACATTCACGGGGACACTGATCATGATGCTCGTCGAGCGGGGAAAGATCGATCTCGATGCACCTGTGAAAAAATATATCAAGGACTTCAAAGTCAAGGACCGGACCGTATCGAATAAAGTCACCGTCCGCCAGCTGCTCACCCACATGGGCGGCTGGGTCGGCGATTACTTCAACGACTTCGGCAACGGCGACGATGCGCTCGATAAAATGGTCAGGGATATCGCCAGGCTGCCGCAGGTCCAGCCGCTGGGAGCGATCTGGTCCTACAACAACACCGGCTTCAATGTCGCCTCACGCATCATCGAGGTCGTGACGAAGAAATCCTACGAACAGGCCATGCAGGAGATGCTGCTCGACCCGCTCGGGCTGGATATGACCTTCTTTTATCCCAGCGATCTTCTGTTCACCCACCGGTTTGTGGTTGGCCACCAGAAGATCGAGGACAAGGTCCTGGTGGCGCGTCCCTGGGCGATCGGGCGGGCAGGCAACGGCGTGGGAGGAGTCGTCAGCACCGTCCGGGATCTGCTCAAGTATGCGCGCTTCCACATGGGTAATGGAAAGAAGAATGTCATCACAGCGAAAAGCCTGAAGGCGATGCGCGTTCCGCAGGTGGACGCCGGCGCCCGCGGCATGATGGGCATTACCTGGTTCATCCGCCAGGTGGGCGGCATTACGGCGTACGCCCACGGCGGCGCGACCAACGGCCAGCAGGCCTACTTCTTCTTTATCCCAGACCGGGAGTTTGCCTGTGCCATCCTGACTAATAGCGACGATGGCGGCATCATCACTGCGGGTGTATTCTCGAAGGCGCTGGAGCTGTATTTCAACGCAAAATCCGCACTTCCCACGCCGGTCGAAATCCCATCCCGCGAGCTGCAAACGTTCACAGGCCGCTACCAGATCGGCACCGAATGTTTTGACCTGAAAGTCAAAGGACCGCACTTGGTCTACCACCATATCCCGCTCGGCGGCTTTCCCACGCCTGAGACCCCTCCCGGACCTGCCATGCCTCCCATGCGCTTCTCATTCTATGAAGAGGATAAAGTGATCGGCCTGGATGAACCCTACAAGGACGCGCTCGGTGAATTCTTTCGCGATGAGAAGGGACGAGTGCAGTTCTTCCGCATCGGCGGACGGGCGCATAAGAAAGTGAAGTAAGTGTATCTATCCTTTTGATGCATCAGGATAAAGATGTAACCTATTCGTGCTTGAATTGCCCTCTCTCCATTGTTATAATTAGGATAGTTCCAATCCGATTCAGCGTAGGAGTCGGAGACGAAAGGGCAAACCCGTCGTAAGGCGGGGACGCAAAGTCATGGGTCCCGGTCAACCGGGATCGCCAGACCGCCGAAGAATTTTTTCTTCGGCGGTCTATTTTTCAGGGAAAGGAGGTGGACGCGTTCTAGAGAATCACTCCAATATCAGCTCAGAGAAACATCATTTGCTTCACAAACTAGACGTTTGCCAAGAGGAGAATCTTATGGTTAGCAAAGCGTTTCGTCTCTTTACAGTTGTGGCCGTACTGGCGTTAACACTGGCCTATGCGCCCACGGCCATGGCCGGATCTGAATCATGCGATACCCGTGTTAACAACACAATTGAGAAACTGCTGGAATGCGTAACCCTGGATGGCGCACGTGAACACCAGGCCGCGCTTCAGGCGATCGCGGATGCCAATAACGGGATACGCACATCTGGCACGCCCGGCTACGACGCCTCCGTGGATTATGCGGTGGAGGTCTTCACCGATGCGGGGTATGATGTGACGGTGCAATCCTTCGATTTCCAGACATTTATCTCTCTCACACCGCCTGTCCTGGAACAAGTCGCACCGCCGCCGGGAGGTCCCATCGACAATAGCATCATGTCCTACTCCGGCAGCGGAGATGTGACGGCAGCCGTGACCGTGCTGGCCGCGCCGCCAGCCGATGCTACACCCGGTTGTGAGGCCGCCGACTTTGCCGGTTTCCCGGCCGGGAACATTGCCCTGATCCGCCGCGGCTCCTGTACGTTTGCGGTAAAGGCAACTAATGCTTATAACGCCGGTGCAGCGGGCGTGGTGATCTACAACAACCAGCCGGGTGTCATCAACGGTACGCTTGGTAATGGATTCACATTGGATATTGGCGTCACGTCGGTTACCCAGGCCGTGGGCGATCAACTGGCGGCCACCCCGGGACTCGTGCTGCGCTTGAAGACCGACACCTTCCGCGGCATGGCCACGACCTATAATGTGATCGCGGAAAGTAAGGAAGGCAACCCCAACAACGTGGTGATGGCGGGTGCGCACCTCGATTCGGTGAACGCCGGCCCCGGCATCCAGGATAACGGTTCCGGGTCAGCAGCTATTCTCGAGGTTGCCGAGCAGATGGCCAAGGTCAATCCCCGCAACAAGGTCCGCTTTGCGCTGTGGGGTGCGGAGGAGTCCGGGCTGGTCGGCTCGATCTATTATGTCAACAACCTGAGTGCCGATGAGCTGGCGAAAATCACGCTCTATCTGAACTTCGACATGATCGGTTCTCCGAACCACGTCTTCTTCATTTACGACGGCGATGACTCGGATGGTGTGGGCGCAGGACCCGGACCCGCCGGCTCAGCAGAAATCGAAGAGACTTTTGAGGCTTACTACAACATGATGGATCTGCCGTTCAAAGGCACCGATTTCTCCGGACGTTCGGACTATGGTCCCTTCATTGCTGCGGGTATCCCCTCCGGCGGTCTCTTTACCGGAGCAGAAGGGCTCAAGACCCCAGCTGAGGTCGCTCTGTGGGGCGGCACAGCCGGCCAGCAATACGATCCCTGCTACCACCTGGCCTGTGACACCTACGATAATATCAACCTGTTCGCTTTCGATGTGAACGTGGATGCAGTTGCCTTCTCCATATTGCAGTACGCGATGAACACCGAGGATATCAACGGCGTCAAGGGCAAAGGAAACTTCCCCTCCCTCAGCGGTGGCGGTGCCACGCCCAGCACATCTGAGCAGAGCGGTCTCCATGACCACGAGCATGACCCGGTTACCGAGTAAACCTTCTTCGTCCTGACCGGTCGCTAGACGGTAGTTCATTTAACAGGCCCCGTGGCTGGAACATCCAGCCACGGGGCTTCGTTTAATGAGTAGCTGTGGAGAGAATGCCGGAGTCTACAATGATAAAATTACCCTCGGTGGTCCCAGCACGAAGAAATGAGAAACATGAAGATGTTCAAGACATGTAGTTCCATGTTCATTGGAGCAGCCATCCTTCTTGGCCTGGT
This sequence comes from Anaerolineales bacterium, assembly GCA_036276515.1. Classification (GTDB taxonomy): domain Bacteria; phylum Chloroflexota; class Anaerolineae; order Anaerolineales; family Villigracilaceae; genus Defluviilinea. Next base: position 4,780 of record DASUOS010000256.1, read on the forward strand.
TGGCTGCAGCCTGCCAGGCGCCGCCCCGTCACTTACAGTCGATGAGCAGGCCGCGACGGTCATCGCTGCGACCCTCCTGGCAGGGACCCCGAACGGTGCAGGAGTGACTCTAACAGCAACCTCATCAATCATGCCTACGGGTACAGCCAGGGGAACGTTGACGAGTGGTCCCACCCCAACGATCACGCCTACTTACTCCACGCCGGTGCTGAAAGTGCTCGAGTCGACCAATTGCCGAGAAGGACCCGGCGAGGAATACAAGATCTTTTTCACCCACCTCCCAGATGTGGAGCTCGAAATCGTCGGGCGGTATGAGCCTACCAACTTCTGGCTGGTGAAATCCCCCCAAAGCCAGACAGGTACCTGCTGGTTGTGGGGCGAATATGTGGAAGTCAGCGGGAGCTACTGGGTGGTACCGACGCTAACTCCCCCCCCGACTGCAACCCTGGCGCCACCCCAGGCCCCCTCCATCGAACAATGGGATTTTGCCTGCAGCGGCGGGACCATGACATTCAACCTGCTCTGGGAAGACCGCGCCACCAACGAGGATGGTTACCGTATCTTCCGCGACGGGGAGGCCATTGCCGAGCTGCCGGCCAACTCGACCAGCTTTAGCGAGTCGATCCCCATAGAAGCAGGTGAAAACAGGGATTATTATCTACAGGTGTATGGCCCAACCGGGTCGCTGAACACATCGATCATGCGATTATCCTGTTGATGTTGCAGAGAACAGAATGTCCCGGAATGATTTTCCGGGACATTTTTATTTCCTTCAGGAGGGCGGTCTTCCGCCGGGCTTTATGCTTCCTCTAATTGTTCCTTGACCTTCTTGGTCTGTTTGCCGCGTTCATCGGTGTTAAGGATGCGCTTGCGGATGCGATACGACTCGGGCGTGACCTCGAGCAGCTCATCGTCCGCCAGGTATTCGACCGCTTCATCGAGAGACATCTGGCGCGGCGGCGTCAAGCGGATCTCCATGTCACCGCGCGCCGAGCGGATGTTGGTCAGGTGCTTCTTTTTACAAACATTGATCGGCATATCCTGGCCGCGCGAATTTTCACCGACGACCATTCCCTCGTACACCGAAACGCCTGGACCCAGGAACAACATACCCCGTTCCTCGGCATTCTTCAAGGCATAGGCAGTCGTTTCACCCGCCTCCCAGGCCACAAGCGAACCGGTCGTGCGGGTCATCATCGGCCCGGCCATTTCGTCATAGCTGTGGAAGATCGTGTGCATCACGCCTGCGCCGCGCGTGGAAGTCAGGAACTGGTAGCGGAACCCAAGCAGACCGCGCGTCGGGACGATGTAGATCATGCGCGTCATCCCCTGACCGGCATCCTGCATATCCATCATCCTGCCGCGCCGCGACCCGAGCATTTCCACCACCGCCCCAACGGTCTCATTACTGGTCTCGATGTGGACTTCTTCGAACGGCTCGAGCAGCGCGCCGTCATCTGCCCGATGGAAAATGACCTCCGGCCGCGAGACCTGAAATTCATAGCCTTCACGCCGCATCGTTTCGATCAGGATGCCCAGGTGCAGCTCACCGCGTCCCGAAACGAGAAAGTTTTCGGCGGATTCGGTTTCCTCGACCCGCAGGGCGACATTGGTACGCAGCTCCTCGAACAGTCGCTCGCGTAAGCGGCGGGAGCTTCCCCACTTCCCCTCCCGGCCCGCAAAGGGAGAGGTGTTCACACCGAACGTCATGCGGACGGTGGGCTCCTCTACTTTTATGGTCGGCAGAGCGACAGGGTTGACCGGATCGGCAAGCGTTTCGCCAATACCGATCCCCTCCAGCCCGGCGAGAGATACGATGTCGCCTGCACTGGCCTCTTCGATTTCGATCTTGTTCAATCCCTGGAAGGTATACAGATACTTGGCAGACTC
>DASUOS010000257.1:0-17463 GCA_036276515.1 Anaerolineales bacterium
CATCTTGTTCATGGAGCCGAGATTGAACTTGGTGTCGATGCGGTTGGGCACTTGATAGGCCCTGCTGGCCAGCCCATAGGCACCCTGGAAGATCGGCTGGCCATCCTTGGCAACGAGTACCGTGCCGGAGAACTCCTCCTCAGCCACCAATTCCTCGATAAATGTTTTGATCTGGGAAACGAACTTGGGGTCATCAAGTTGTGTTGCGGTTGGTGGCGGCGGTGAGCAACCTTGCGTGGCAAGGAGAACGGCGGCTAAGAGCATCAGACCGAGGAAAGTGAGGGTGATTGGATGCCAGCGGCGTTTTTGCTCACGCCCTGACAGGGTTGATTTTTGTGACATTGGAGCCTTCCTTTCTGTTGTGCGATCTCCTGACTTTGTTTTGGGGCTTTCGCTCGGCGGGCGATAGCCCAATTGAAAGCGTCAGTACATGATCATCTGCAAGACGGATCAAAGTGGGATACCAAATAAAAGACTGCCAAAAGCTGCCGATCTTTCCATGAGCTGGAATGTCAAAAAAATGGGCGGAGTAGGAGATGCGACAATTACGGCACCACCAGGAGATTGATTAACATTATTCGCTGGTCTGGAGAGGCTGACATTATCGCAAACCTGTATCCACGTTCCGCTGTTCACTAGTTATTCCGAGAGAAGTCGTCCTGTGAGCGAAACACAGGATAGAAACAACGTGAGAGTCATAATCCATAACTTCCTTCGGCTGCAAGGCTGCAAAATTCTGCCATTAAAACAAAACGCGAAACCTACGACCGGTTTCGCTATTTGCTCTCCAGATGCCCCGCAAGATGTCTATGCGAGCGACCATTATGGGCTCCCTGGGTCATCGCTTCGTACATCTATTAGTATACTGATTAAATCGACAAAATCAATCACCTTTGGTTAATTTTAAGGATTGGAAAGTTTAGTCGCTGTGCACAGTAAAACTCATCATAATTGTGCGGGCACCTTGCGCCCCATCAACACCTGTACAGCGGGCTCAAAGCCGATCTATATCCAGTGCGGGAAGGGGATGAGCTTCGACAGAGTGCATTTCAACGGCGAGAACAGGTGGATTATGGTCCTCCCATTGAAAAAGTGTATATCCATTCACCTGAGGATCTTTTTTTGTATAAGCTTATGTACTTTGGGCTCAGCCAGCAATCGAAACACTCCCGAGATATCGCGGCCATTCTCAAGTCAAAGAAAAACGAGCTTGACATGGGCTATATCGAGCAATGGGCATCTCGGTTAGGATTGAGTTCGCTTTGGAAGGCAATGCTTGACAACGTTTCTTGAGATCCAACAAGATACATAACGAATGACGAACTTCAAAAAGTGGTATGATTTCCGTACTCGGAAATCAATTTTCGACCCAATAGAGGACGTTGTAAGATCCGATTAGGTATGCCATAAGTATGCCAATCACGTTAGCTCGTGTCGGGCAGATTGGACCGGATGTACTGTAGAGCCTAAAAAACCGCCAAAATACAGGAAGAAAGGACAGAATAGACACATAAATACAGGTTGGACTCAAAGTAAGACAAAATATCTCAATCCAGGCTTTCTTTTAAGCCATTGGTTGAGAGTGCGGATCTTTGCGAAGCACCCTGTGGGCTGCGCGCTCACACCCATCCTCCTCTGGGAGGATTTTTTTTATATATCAGGAATATTTTAAGCATATCGTTGCTTCGATACCTGAACAGGCGTGCTATAATCCTCGCAACCCCATAAAACATCACTCATAGGAAAACAGGTCAGCCTCATGTCCTTTGCCCACCTCCATGTCCACACGGAATACTCCATGCTTGACGGCTTCTCCAACATCAAGAAGCTGGTGAAGCGTGTGAAGGAACTGGGTATGAAGCATGTGGCGATCACGGATCACGGCACGATGTTTGGCGTGATCGACTTTTACAATGCAGCCAGGAAAGAGGATGTTCATCCGATCATTGGGGTCGAGGCGTACATGGCTGCGCGGGGGATGACCGACCGCGACCCCAAACTGGATCGCTCTTCCTTTCATCTTCTTTTACTCGCCGAAAATGAGACAGGCTACAAAAACCTGCTCAAGATATCCTCCGCTGCCCAGCTCGATGGCTTTTACTATTATCCCCGCATCGACCATGACTTTTTAGCAGCGCATTCCGAAGGGATCATCTGCACGTCCGGCTGCATGTCTGCCGAGATCCCGCGGGCGTTGTTAAACGATAACCCGGAGGAAGCGGTCCGCCGGATGAACTGGTACTACGATGTCTTCGGCCCTGACCGCTTCTTCGTGGAACTGCAGCAGCATAACATCAAAGAGATCACCGACCTGAACCGCAAGCTGGTTGAGATGGGGGCGCGTTATTCGGCAAAGTACATTGCCACCAACGATGTCCATTACATCAACCAGGACGATGCCCGCCTGCAGGATATCCTGCTTGCCATCCAGACCCAGTCTCTGCTCTCGGAAACCGACCGCATGCGCATGACAGACGACTCGTACTACCTGCGCACACCGGCCGAGATGAGCCAGCTCTTTGCCGAAGTCCCGGAAGCCTTGAGCAATACACTGCTCATCGCCGAGCGCTGCAACGTAGACCTGAGCTTCAAGAACTACCATCTGCCCGATTTCACTGTCCCGGATGGGTTCACAGCCGAGACCTATCTCCGCTACCTGTGCGAGCAGGGGGCTCGATTTCGTTATGGAAACCGCTCCGACAGCCAGCAGGTCCGCGAACGGCTCGATTATGAGCTGGGCATCATCCACAAGATGGGCTTCGATGCCTACTTCCTGATCGTGTGGGACCTGTGCCGGCATGCCAAGGAGAACGGGATCTGGTACAACGCCCGCGGCTCGGCGGCTGGCTCGATCGTCGCTTACGTGCTGGAGATCGCGCTCGTGGATCCGCTCGCCCATGACCTGCTGTTCGAGCGCTTCCTCAACCCCGGCCGTATCTCCATGCCCGATATCGACCTCGACTTCCGGGATGACCGCCGGGCCGAAATGCTCGATTACTGCGTGCACAAATACGGCACGGATAAGGTCGCCCAGATCATCACCTTTGGCACCATGGGGACCAAGGCCGCCCTGCGCGATGTGGCCCGTGTCATGGATATCCCGCTCCCTGAAGTGGACCGTGTGGCTAAACTTGTCCCGTTTGTTTCCGGACGCAACACCACGATGGAAGATGCGATGGCCGTTCCTGAATTTAAGGATATTTATAAGAGCCAGCCGCATCTGCGGGAATTGATCGACACCGCCTCCAAAATGGAGGGGACGGTCCGCAACGCCGGGACTCACGCGGCGGGTGTGGTGATCTCCGATAAGCCGATCATCGAATACCTGCCCCTGCACCGCCCAACGTCGAATTCGGAAGAGACGCCCATCAAGACGGTTACACAGTTCGAAATGGGTATCCTCGATTCGCTTGGCATGCTGAAGGTGGACTTCCTCGGGCTGATCACCCTGAGCGTGATGGCCAAGGCCTGCGACATGATCGAGAAGCGGCACGGCATCAAGTTCGACCTCAACAACATCCCGCTTGACGATCCGAAATCGTTCGAGCTGATGGGCAACGGCCAGACCGCCGGCGTCTTCCAGGTGGAAGGCGGCGGGATGACCCGCTGGCTTGTCCAGATGAAGCCCAAGTCGCTCGATAACATCATCGCCATGGTAGCGCTCTATCGCCCGGGACCGATGGCGTTCATCCCCGATTACATCGCTCGTATGCACGGCGAAGCGGAGGTGGAATATCGCCATCCCATGCTCGAGCCGATCTTCCGCGATACCTATGGCATCCCGGTCTACCAGGAACAGCTTATGCGCGCCGCCGTGGAACTGGCGGGTTACACGCCTTCTGAATCCGATGAGCTGCGTAAGGCGATTTCGAAGAAGAAGAAAGAAGAGATCGAAAAGCACCGCAGGAAATTCGTAGACGGCGCGGTCAGGCAGGGGATAGATAAAGAGACGGCCGAAGCGATCTACAGCGATTGGGAAGAGTTTGCGCGTTACGGTTTTAACAAATCGCATGCCGCGGATTATGGGGTGATCGCGGTCGAGACGGCCTACCTGAAAGCCCACTACACGGCCGAGTACATGACGGCTTTGCTTTCCGCCTCGGCCGGGCAGACCGAGAAGGTGGCCCTGTACGTGGCCGATGCGCGCAGCATGGGTGTGCCCGTCCTGCCGCCGGAGATCAACACATCACGCTGGGACTTCGACATCGAGGAGATCGATGGCAAACCCCACATCCGCTTTGGTCTGGGCGCGGTCAAGAATGCCGGCCAGGCGGCGGTCGAGTTGATCATTCGCGAGCGGGATGCGAACGGCACGTTCACCGACCTCAACGACTTTGCCCGCCGCGTCGACCTGCGCGCGGTAGGCAAGCGTGTTCTGGAATGCCTGATCAAGGTCGGAGCGATGGATTGCTTCGGCAACCGCGCTGCTCTGCTTGCCTCGTTGGACCGCCTGGTTGCCATCAGCAGCAACCACTTCCGTGCGGCCGAGGCGGGACAGATGAGTTTGTTCGGTGCAGTAACAGGCGTGACCGAATCCATTACCCTGCCCGACGTCAGCAACGTGGACCGGCGGGAAATGCTCAACTGGGAACGGGAGCTGATCGGCCTGTATATCTCCGATCACCCGCTCACCCCTTACCAGCAGACCTTTACCCAGATCGTCAGCTACTTCTCCGGGCAGCTTCATGAAGCCCAGCATGAGGAGAAAGTCCGTTTGGCCGGGCTGATCACCGCCGTCCGGCCGTATACGACCAAGACCAACAAGCCCATGGGATTTGTCACCATGGAGGATATCCAGGGCAATATCGAGCTTGTGCTCTTCCCCCGAACGTGGGCGCAGTACCGCGAGCAGTTAACCGTAGGACAGATCATCATCGTCGAAGGCAAGGTGGATGCAAATTCATCCCCGGCGAAGATCCTGGTCGATACCATCCGGACAGAAATCAAGATTTTGGAGCCGCTGGAGACGGCAGCTCCTGTTACCCCGGCCATCGAAGTGGACATCCCGTTTTCTGAGCCTGAAATTTCTGCAGGCCAGGTGACGGAGGTTAATTACAGATCGAGACAGCCCGGGCCGGTCATGCCCCAGCAAAAAAACGTTCCTGCGAAACAGGCGCCTCCGTCCCCAGAGCGGCAGGCTTCCGAAAAACCGGCGCCGGCTTACGCGGCCAAACCTGCAGTGGAGGAAGTGTGGGAGGATTCAGAGGTCCCGCCCCCGCCCGAGAACTTTCCGGAGGACTGGGATACGCAGTGGCAGCCCTCCTTCGAAGAGGCGACCCTGGCTGCCCGGCCCGAGCCACGCGTGGACAGCAAGCCCGTCCCTGCGCCGCGGCCCCAGCCAGAGCCTGTGAGGCCTCAGCCACAGCTCGCCCAGGAAGGACAGGAACCGGTCGAGGCGGCGCGAGAATCGGTGGCCGTCCAGACGATGAAGCTCGAGCTGCCTCAAATCCCGCCCTCACTCTATGTCCCCCTTGCCCGGGAAGAAAAGGACAAGGATCACCGGCCTCAGCAGGTGACAGTCATCCTGCGCTCCACCGGAGAGAAGGACCATGACCGCCGCCGGATCAAAACGATCTACGGCACGCTGATCTCCTTCCACGGGAAGGACCGCTTCAGCTTCCAGATCTTTGAGAACGGCTCAGGATACCTGATCGATTTCCCCAACGATACGACGCGCGTCTGCCCGGAAATGCTCGAACGACTGAAGAAGCTCATGGGCGAGGAGAGCTGGCGCGTGGAGGAGATTACGTTTCAGTAGCGGCAGGGAGGATGCCTGTCTATCTGTGTAATGTTCTCATTGCACTGCATCGTTCGCAATCCATCCGCTGGCACAGTAACGCCAGCGGATCGACTTTAATCAGCTCCTGCACGACCTCGAACAATCTTCTTAATGGAACAGCCTGGATCATGGCATCGCCCAGTGTCACGCGGCGCGTGTCCGGGCGGAGGTAACCTGCAATCGCATTGAAGCCCGAGGAATCACCTGGGAAATTGGGACATTCCACGACCCGGTCTCGTAACAACGCCCAGCGCAGGAATTGTTTCCGGCCGGCCAGCTTTTCCCCGTAATGAATGCTCGTATTGACCGTATGGTCCACGTTGATCAGGATCACCCAGCCATCTTCGTCTGCCAGGGCGGCGATCGGCGCCAGCGGGTCGAAGAGGGTTTGGGCAGCGAGGATTTGGTCTGCGCCAATACCGGCAAAGGAGAGGATGGGATGGGGAGTGCGCCTGGCCAGGGGATGGCTGCGAAGGGTCTCCGGCAGAGTTCCCATCAGCGGGTCGGCGGGCATTTCGACCGTGAAGGGACGCGCCTCCCGGTTGAAATAGTTGTCACCACCATAGGCGATGCCATTGTTGAGAGGACCGACCTCCGGAGTCACCATCGTCCTGTAGGTGAATGTGGGCATGATCAGGCCCGAAACCGATTCGGATAGCGCCTGCAGCACGGCATCCGCCCCGTTCTGGACATAACCGAAGGGCTTGAGCGAGGCATGGGCGATCACCGGCCGGTCTGTAAGGCGCAGCTCCCGGAAGGCGGCCCTGAGCTCGGTGTATTCCACCATTCTGCCTATCTACCCTTCCATTCCGGCTTTCGTTTTTCCACGAACGCCCGCATGCCTTCCTTTTGGTCCTCGCTGGCAAACAGGTTGTAAAATACCTGCTTCTCTTCTATAAGGCCCTCGGACAGCGTCCGTTCGTAGGACTGGTTGATCATCTTCTTGGCAGCGCGGACCGCCAGCGGGGCGCGCGAAGCGACCTCGTCTGCCAGCTTGAGCGCTTCCTCAAGATAGGTCTCCACCGGGACCAGGCGGTTCACGAGACCGAACTGCAGGGCCTCCTGGGCGGTCAGGGTGCGGTTGTTGAGGATCATTTCCATGGCGATGGCCTTGCCAACGGCACGCGTCAGGCGCTGTGTGCCGCCCGCCCCGGGGATGACACCAATCGTCACCTCCGGCAGGCCGAATTTGGCAGAGTCGGAGGCGACGATCATGTCACACGACAGAGCGACCTCACACCCGCCGCCGAGCGCCCAGCCGGAGACCGCGGCAATGACCGGCTTGCGGATCGTACGGATCCGGCCAAATACGGCAATGTGGTCGCTGTCCACCATCTCGGTTATGGATTTATCCGCCATTTCCTTGATATCCGCCCCGGCAGCAAAGGCTTTTTCATTCCCCGTGATGACCATGACCCGGATGTCATCGTTCCTGTCGAAGGAGTCCAGCGCATCCATGAGCTCGCCCATCAGCTGGTTATTGAGGGCATTCATCGCCTTCGGGCGATTAAGAGTGATGAGCCCAACGCGGCTGCGTGTCTCGATAAGGATCGTCTCGTAGTTCATCGGATTCCGCTTCCTTACGTATGGTTTTCACCTGCATGTTTTGCAGATAGCGCCAGAGCAGGAACATGGAGATTGCCAGCATGATCACCAGCAGGATGGTGGTGATCCCATCGCTGACCCTTCCATAATAAAACGGAAGCAGAAAATCGACAATGCGCGCGGGCAAAATGAGGAAAAGCGGGGTCATGGCCATAAAGGCCAGCAGGGCTTTGCGGCCGCCATCCGCCAGGTCCCAGAGCCTGGGAACCTTCAATCCCTTGAAGATCAGGATGATAAAGAAAATCAGGATGAGCGTGTCATACAGCCGGTGATAGGCGACCAGGATCGTCCAGATAAAAAGCACGGTCAGCACATGGAAATCCAGGGCATCCTCCTGGCGGGACGTTGCCGGCTTTTTTCTCTGAGTCCAGTAAAAAATCGGAACGAACACCAGGGCGGTCATCACCAGGGAGGGGACGATCGACAGGAAAGGATTGTCTGAGATGAACTCGAACCACCTGGAGAGGTGAACGCCGGGCTGGTCGAAAAGGCGGAAGAACAACATGATGTTTTCGATGATGATCTTGGCCGGTGTCCCGCCGCTGATCTCCGAAACCCCGAGGATCCCAACCATTTGAACGATGATGGCCATCAGGAGGATCCGTATTTCCCTTTTGTAAATGAAGAACAGGAAGATGGGAATGGATAGAGAATATTTCGAGAGGGCCAGCCCCAGCGCGATCCCCGAGATGTACCAGGCGCGTTTCGAAAAGATCAATGAGACCATCATGAGCAGGAAGACAAGCAGGGTGGTCTGACCGTTCTCGATGGCGATCCGTGTTGCCGAGAAATCGAAATAAACGAGAAGAATAAAAAATTCCTCAAGGGGCGAAAGTCTCACCCCCGCGAACGGAATGTGCCGCAGTGCCAGCCAGGCTGTCGCCAGCATCAGGACGAGGTTGATTATCAGGAACAGCCATTTTGCCGTTTCCCACGATAAGTAGGAGAACGGAGTCAACATCAGGAGCATGGCCGGTGTATTGGAGGGAGTGATTTCCAGGTCTGCCTGGGCGACCGGGTAGCGGTTGACGCTTACGCCGTCCATATAATGGACCGGGAGATCGGGCGGTTCCTTGGCGAAAAACGCCTCGTACGGATCCCGTTCCTGGATGATGAAATGGCCCGCATACCAGAACTGGTGAAAATCCCTGGACCCCAGGGGTTTTCCGGTTTCAGTAAAGATATACGCTGCCACGGCGACTGCATAGATGGCCCCCACCATGCATAATAATTTCATCCATTTTTCGGGGAGGACGCGCCTCTCGGAACTCATACGAAACATAACGAATTTGATAAAAGGGAATTACCTATAAGGATTTACAGGGCATCACCTAAAAGTACTAAAAACAGGGCAAATTATGCTACCATTGCACCTGTGTTCACCGGGATGCTGCAGGAATAATCATACCATTTCAGGAGAGAATCATGAACATCCTTCTTATGGCCCATTCGGGTCTGCGCTGGCTGGTGCTGCTGGTGGCCCTGATCGCGATTGTCAAATTTCTTTTAGGCTGGCTGGCCCGCGGTCCTTTCAAAGGAATGGATCGCGGTCTGATGGCCGGATACAGCGGGCTGCTGGATCTGCAGAGCGCACTCGGAATTATCTTCCTGCTCTGGAATGGATTTACCGGAGCCGGATTTCCACGATACCGCCTGGAGCATGGTTTGATCATGGTCGTTGCTGCGGTCGTCGCTCACCTGTCTTCACGCTGGAAAAGCGCGCAGGACGCTGTCCGCTTTCGCAACAATCTGTTTCTCATCGTTGCCTCCCTGGTCCTGGTGTTGATCGGTATTGCTATTCTGCCTGGCGGATTGAGCAGATAAGGGTATGGTATCCACTGCCCAGCCCGCCGAGAAGCTCGACTTCAAACGTATCCTGCCCATCCTTGTCATTGTGTTCGTGGACCTGCTGGGGCTTTCGATCATTATTCCATTACTTCCGTTATATGCAGCCCGGTTCAGCGCCACCCCGATTGTGATCGGCATCCTACAGGCCGCCTACCCGCTGATGCAGTTTCTCGGTGCCCCGGTGCTTGGCCGCCTCTCAGACCGCTTTGGCCGCAAGCCGGTCCTGGTCGTCAGTCAGATCGGGACCCTGGCGGGCTTCATTCTGCTCGGGTTTGCCAATACGCTGCTGCTGTTATTCATCTCGCGCATCATCGACGGCCTGTCCGGCGCGAACATTGCCACCGCGCAGGCCGCCATTTCTGACAGCACCAATGAGCGCACCCGCACCCAGGGACTGGGCCTGATCGGCGCCGCCTTCGGTATGGGATTTATCCTGGGTCCGGTGATCGCGTTTATCGTCCTTGCCGCGACCGGCCAGAACTACCAGGCGGTCGCATTCACTGCGGCTTTCTTCTCCCTTGCCTCCATCCTGTTGACCCTCTTTTGGTTTCGTGAGACCAAAACCACCGATTCGCCCTCCGCCTCCGCTCGCAGGCCTTTTTCCTTTACGACGATGCTGTCGGCCCTGCGCCGCCCGCAAGTTGGATTTTTGATCCTGCTGATGTTCTTCTACCAGGTGGCGTTTGGCGGCTATGAACAGCTTTTCTCCCTGTTCACGCTTACCCAGCTTGGCATGGATGCACGCGATACCACGGGCCTGTTCGTACTGGCAGGCCTATTCATTGTCATCGTGCAGGGCGGGTTTGTCGGGCGCTGGTCCAGGCAGAAAGGCGACCGCTGGCTGGTGATCCTGGGTGTTTCGGCGCTGGCCATTGGCCTGATCGGAACCGCCCTCACGCCGCGCATCCCTGTCCCCTGGTATGACCAGACCCAGGTCCTGGAGCGACTGGCTGGGGAGGGCGCGCTGCGTGTTTCCCTGCAAAGCATCCGGATCGACCTGCCGGACCAATCCCTGCGCGGCTGGCTGGGGATCGCCTGGCTTATCCTGGCCAGTTTCCCGGCAGCGCTGGGAGGCGGGGTCCTGCACCCGGCCGTCAACAGCCTGATTTCAAAAGCCTCCAGCCCGGGCGAAGTGGGAGGCATGCTGGGTGTTTCTGCTTCGGCGTACAGCGCGGCAAATGCCGTGGCGCCTCTCTTTTATGGTTCGCTTTTCCAGTGGCTGGGCGCGCCTGTGCCATTCATGGCAGGCGGGCTGATTCTCTTAATCCTTTGGCTGCTGGCACCCCGATATATCAAAAAGCAGCAATAGCTTCCTGGAGAACAACATGACGATTTTTGCAAATATCCTGATCGGGCTGGTGGCGGCTCTGCACCTGGGTTTCCTTGCGCTCGAAATGTTCTTCTGGGACCATCCCTTTGGGCGGAAAACCTTTAAAATGAGCGCCGAATACTCGGAGGCCTCCGCGACGCTGGCGGCCAACCAGGGACTGTACAATGGCTTCCTGGCAGCCGGCTTGACCTGGGGCTTGATCGCCGGTGACACAGCGATAAAGGCATTTTTTCTCGTTTGTGTGCTTGTCGCCGGGATCTACGGTGGTTTCACGGCAAAACGCACCATACTTTATATCCAGGCACTGCCCGCCCTGCTCGCATTGATGGTTCTGTACCTTTCACGATGAGTAACAGGCAGCGGGTTCAGCTCGCGGCACGGGCAGGCATGGTCGGCCCGCTGGTCCTGGGGAGTGTGATTGCGATCCTGACCCTTGTCCAGCGCGACTTTATGACGTCCATCGGCTGGAGGCTGGAAGCGCCGCTCGACTGGCCCAGCGGTCTCGCCCTGGGACCTTATGGCTGGATCATGACGCTGACATTTCTACTGTGCGGGATCCTGATCATCATTTTCGCTTCAGGACTCCGCTTCAGCCTGCCGCGCGTCAAATTGGCGGCGATCTCCCTCTGGCTGCTGGTCCTGGCGGGAGTCGGCATGATCGGGCTGATCTCTCCCACCGATAAAACGATCCGGACAACCCCCCGCACCTGGCATGGAATCCTGCACGATTCCTCCTTCGCGGTCATCGGTCTGACGCTCATGCCGGCCATGATCCTGCTTGGCTTTGTCTTTCGCAGGGATGCGCGCTGGAAGGATCTTGCTGTCTATACCTGGGTGACTGTCGCGCTTGCCATCCCCACATTTTGGATGAAGGGTTTTGCTTTTTATATTTTTCTGTTTGCAATTCTGGTGTGGTGTGAAGTGATTGCCTTCCGGCTGAAAGGCACTATGAAAAACACAGGTCCGGAGGATTAAGTAAAAACTGGAGCGTTCACGGCTCCAGTTTTTGTATATTGAGAACTTCTGTCACCTGCGGTGTGGTGCTGATGATCAGATCGGCGCCCATATCGATCAGCTCCTGCTCATCACCGAAGCCGCACAGCACACCCACCGTCTGCGCCCCGGCGGATTTTCCGGCCCGGATGTCCACGGTGGTGTCGCCGATCATCAGGCACTCCTCTGGTCTGACCCCCATCAGCTCTGCAGCAAGGAAGATTGGGTCAGGAAACGGTTTTGTACGCGGCGCAGAGAGGCCGGTCACGATGGCCTCGAAATAATGGACCAGGTCGAACTGCTCCAGGAAGCGCAAGGTGCTCTTATGATGGCGGGCGCTGACCACTGCCATGGGGAAATGTCCCTTGAGCGCCGCCAGCATCTCGTCTACACCGGGAATGAGCATAAAATTTTTCAGGGTGTGGGTCTGGCGCCTGGACATCCAGTCGATGACCGCGCCCATTTCATCGTCCACGCCCACCTTATCGGCGAATCCCAGCAGGGCATTGCCCGGGGCTTCCACCCACATCACCAGCCGGCGGGCGGCCTGGTCGGGATCGGGGAAGATTGCACGAGGGAAGTAGGGGGATACCTTCCGGGCGTAGAGGTCATCCGTGTCGCTAAGGGTGCCGTCCACGTCAAAACACAGGGCTTTAATGCGGGATAGATCCAGGGCCATGGGCGTAATTTTACCGCGAGAGGGCATCGAACTGACCCATGATACTGGTTGTGCTATACTTTACATGTTATCGTCACTGCGTGGTATGATTCGCTCAGGAAGCGGAAAAACCACAAGTACAGGCAACCATGTCACTGCCACAGGAAAAAGACCGAACCAGAGCTCTGCTTGAGCTGTTATTCCATGTCAGCCGCGAGGTGGCAACCGCGCTTGACCTGCGAACTGTCCTGCAGCGCGTCCTGTATGAGGCGATCCAGAACGTGGGAGGTGAGCGTTGCAGCATCGTGGTGCTGGATGACTCAGGTAAGGCCATCGATGCCACCATTGTCTACGGCGACCAGGTCCTGGAGCATACCACCCAGCAGCTGCGCGACACAACCGAGCGCGGTTTGGCTGGCTGGGTGATCCGCCACCGTAAGGGGGTCCTGGTTCCGGATACCAGCAAGGATGAGCGCTGGCTGATGCGCCCTGACGATGCGATGGACAAATCTGGCGTGAAGTCTGCCATCTGTGTTCCCCTGCTGGCGCGTGAGAAGCTGGTAGGTGTGCTGACCCTCGTTCACCCGAAACCCAATGTCTTCACCGCCGAACAATTCGATCTGATGCAGGCGATCGCCGACCAGGCTGGAATCGCCGTGCTGAACGCGCGCCTGTACACCGAGAGCCAGCGCCAGGCACGCGTCATGACCGCCCTGGCCGAGGGTGCCTCGGCGATGAACGCCTCCCTGCGCATGGAAGATGTCTTCCAGCGTATTCTCATCCAGACCATGCAGGCGCTGCAGGTGGAGACCGCCGCGATCGGCTTGACCGAGGGCGGGCAGCTGGTCTATCGAGCCGCGGCGGGACACAACGCCGGCAACATCCTTGGACGCAAGATCAACCTGGGAGATGGGATTGTCGGTACGGCGGCGCGCGATGGCCGCGGGGTGGTAGTATCCGATATCCGCCAGGATAAAAACTACAGCGACGCGGATACGTTCGGGGGCGTCGAGATCCGCTCTCTTGTCGTGGCGCCGATCCAGTCCCCGATGGGAGTGATCGGCGTCATCGAAGCGATCAATCCGATGGCCAATTCCTTCGACCCGGATGCACTGCTGGTCATGACCGGCATCGGCGGCCTGGCCGGGACGACCATTCAGAATGCGCAGCTGTTTGAGAAATTGCAGGCGGCCCACCGGCGTTATCGCGAGCTGTTCGAGGACAGCATCGATCCCATGCTGATCACCGACTGGGATGGGAACATCCTGGAAGCCAACCGGCAGGCACTGCTGCTGACCGGTTATTCCGATGAGCTGCTGCATGGCTTGAAGATCGATCATCTGCATAATGTGAGCCTGGACCGCTCCGGTTCCATATTCGAAACCCTGCAGGAAAACCGCACGAGCTCTTATGAGTCGACCCTGCACAGGCAGGATGACTCAAAGCTTCCAATAGAAGTACACGCCCGCCGGGTGGAATTCGATGAGGCCGACTCGATCCAGTGGATCCTTCGCGATATTACCGAGCGCAAGGAGCTTGACAGCCTGCGTAATGACCTGACTGCCATGATCTACCATGACCTGCGCTCCCCGCTGGCAAACATCGTCTCCAGCCTGGATGTGCTCTACAGCATGGTTCCGGATGACGATCGCGAGACGGTCGAGGCCATCCTTAAGATTGCCGAGAACTCCACCGACCGGATCCAGCGCCTGGTCAGCTCCCTGCTCGACGTCAGTCGCCTCGAATCTGGCCAGCCGGTTGCCGATCAAAAGGTGGTGGACACGATGGAGCTGATCCGCAATGCCATCCGGGATGTGACGCCGGTGGCCGGTGGACGCCAGCAGGTGCTGTCTGCCGATCTTCCGGAACATTTGCCGTCGATCTGGGTCGATGAAGACATGGCCCGCCGTGTGCTGATCAATCTGATGGAAAATGCCAGCAAGTTCAGCCCGGCCCGCGGCAGCATCCAGGTGGGCGCCCATGAAGAGGGCGACTTCATTCACATGTGGGTCAAGGATAATGGTCCCGGGATTCCTGCCGCCGAGCAGGAGCGCATCTTCGACAAGTTCACCCGTCTGCGCGGCGACAGCAAACCGGGCGGACTGGGCATCGGGCTGGCGTTCTGCCGCCTGGCCGTTCAGGGGCATGGTGGCAGGATCTGGGTGGAGAGCCCACCGGGCAGCGGCGCGGCCTTTCATTTTACGTTCCCGACCGCGAGCAACGGACTACTGGCGAGAGATACTCATTAGAGGTGGTTTCACCTAAACAGGAGCAGTGATTTTCAATGGATGCCATTGCAAACAACGTCTACATCGAGGACCGTTATCTTGGCGTGACCCTGGGCGTCATCACCCAGCCGCGCGGCCTGATCCAGATCGACGCACCGCCCTCCCCGGAAGATGGCCGTGCCTGGCGCGCTTCCCTGATGGGCATGGGCAACGGTCCTGAGCGTGTACTGATCAACCTGGATGCCCACCCGGATCGTACACTGGGGGTTCGCGCCATGGACTGCACGGTCATCGCCCATGAGAAGACGGCCGAGGCCTTCCGCAACCGGCCGACCACATTCAAAGCCCAGGGGGATGAAACCGGAGCGAACTGGGAAGCCATCGCCGGGCTGGGTAGTGTCCGCTGGGCGCCGCCGGAAATTTCCTTCATGGAAAAGATGACGATCCATTGGAGCGATTCACCCATTCTGCTCGAAAGCCGGCCGGGGCCGTCGATAGGGGCGATCTGGGTAACCCTGCCCTCCGAGCGGGTCGTCTTTGTCGGCGATGCGGTCATGAGAGGACAGCCGCCATTCCTGACGAGCGCTGATCTTCCGCAGTGGATCGAGACCCTGAAGTTATTACTGGAGCCTGAATACAAGGGATTTACGATCGTCAGCGGGCGCGGCGGCGTTGTCAACCACCAGGGAGTCCGCAGCCAGATCGATGCCCTGAAGCGCATCAACGACAAGGTGGAAAAACTCGGCAAGAAAAAGCCGGCCGCGCCTGCCACCGACAAGCTTGCCGACCAGATCCTGAAGGATTTCAAAGCTCCGGCAGCCCGGCAGAGACAGTACCTGCAGCGCCTGCGGCATGGGCTTCATCATTATTACATCCGCCACTATTTGCCTTCGTCGCGTCACATCCTGGAGGAGCAGTGACGCCTCGGCCGCTTTTCGCGGTCACCCGCGGGCGGATCGTGGAGTCGGTACACTATGGCTCGTTCGCGGTCGTCGATTCGACCGGCACCTTGATTGCATCCTATGGCGACCCGCAAACGGTCGCTTTTTTACGCTCGAGCGCAAAACCGTTCCAGCTCCTGCCGTTCGTGGAGCGCGGAGGAGTGGAGCATTTCGGGTTAAGGCCACGGGAGCTGGCCCTGTCATGTGCCTCGCACGAAGGCAGTGCCATGCACGTGCAAACAGTCCTGGGCCTTCAAAAAAAGATCGGGATTGAGGAATGTGACCTGCAGTGCGGCACTCATATGCCCGGCGATATGGAGGAGCTTAAGACTCTGATCGTCCACAACCGGCAGCCCACTCCCAATCACAACAATTGTTCCGGGAAGCATACGGCCATGCTGGCCCATGCCAAAATGCGGGGATTGCCGCTCGAGAGCTATCTCGACATCGAACACCCGATCCAGCAGGCTGTTCTGACCACGTTTGCTGAGATGTGCCGTCTGCCTGTGGACCAGGTGGAGCTTGGCACGGACGGCTGTTCGGCGCCCAATTTTGGGGTGCCGCTCTTCAATGCTGCCTTCGCCTTTGCACGATTTTGTGACCCGCGGGAACTAGAGGATGGACTCGCTTCTGCCTGCCATACGATCACCTCCGCAATGACAACCCACCCGGAAATGGTCAGCGGCTATGGGGAGTTCGATGAACAGCTGATGAAGGTCGGGATGGGAAAGATCGTCTGCAAGCGCGGGGCGGAGGGCTACCAGATCGTCGGCCTGCTGCCCGGCCTGAGGGGTGCGGGCTCTCCCGGTCTGGGCATTGCCATCAAGGTCTCGGATGGGGACGCCTCCCGGCTGGGAAGCGGCCTCGAATCGACAAACCGCGTCCGCCCGGCGGTGACGATCGAGATCCTGCGCCAGCTTGGGGTCCTGTCGGTGGAACAGGAACAGGCCCTGGCCGGGTTCGGTCCCGAGAAGTCCATCACGAATCACCGCGGGATCGTCACCGGGAGATCGCATCCGGTTTTTAAGATTTGAAATGAAAAGAAAAGCAGCTGCGCCGGCTTGTTCCGGCGCAGCTGCTTTAATCCATAAGCGCTTCGAACATGCGGTTGCTCTCGGCCACACGTTCGGCGAGCAGGCGGGCGATCCATTCGTGGAAGAGTGCCGCGATCTCCGGATCCTTTTCGCGCATTTTTTCAAGTGACTGCAGGGACAGACGGTAGACCGTGCTAGGCCGGGATGCCACCACCGAGGCCGTGCGCGTACCGCCCAGGTAAATGCCGATCTCGCCCACCGTCGCCCCGCCGCGGATGCTGCGCAGACGCATGCGCCGTCCATTGGGCAGTTCGAGTTCCACGCTCACCAGACCCGACTCGACAAAATACATATCATTGGATGGATCGTCCTGCTTCATCAGGTATTCACCCACGTCCACCTTCCGCTTCTCCAGGTATTGCATGAGGCGGTCCACACCCTGCAGACCCGGGAAGGCACGCTTTAACTGCGATTCCACCCGCTCAATGATACCGGTCAGGTCGTTGATGCCTTCCCGGGCCAGGATTTTGTTCTCACACCATTCCACACCTTCATCCAGTGACTCCTGGATCAGAAACGTGTCGTCATGCTGGTCATGCAGTCCACCGCGCTCCATCTGGTTGACAATGTCCTGCGCGACGTGGGTCCATACCATCAGGATCTTGTTGGCCTGGGTGAGTTGTTTGAGGCGGGTGATACCAAAGACGGCCGACGAATCCACCCGGGTCACACGATGAAAATCGAGGATGAGGTATCGCAGCGGGACCTGGGTCTTATCCTGAATCCGGTGACGAATCTTTTCGAGAATGTTCTGGATGGTCCCAAAAAACAGGTATCCCTGCAGGCGCAGGATAAAGATCTCGGAACCGCGCTCATGCAGGAGATCGCGGTGGACCTTGGGCCGGTCCACGTTGCTGTGATAGATCGAGCCATTGAGCATATTCTTGATGGCATTGATGCGGCTGTAGCTGATCACGAACAGGATCGCTGCAATAAAGACGCCCGCCGCGACGCCCTCCAAAAATCCAACCGTGGCAATGATGCCCA
>DASUOS010000258.1:0-2796 GCA_036276515.1 Anaerolineales bacterium
TGGGATGTCGCTGGAAAGAAAAGCGAACGAAGAAAGAGAGTTCCTGGCCCGGATGCGCTCGTCCAGATAGTCAAAGCGAAACTGGCGGTCTGAGACCCCGGCGGGAGCATTGCCGTGATCGAAGACGGCGACAGCGATGGCCTGCAGGTCATGAAGGGAGACGCCGTAGTCTTTGAATGTCCGGGAGAGCAGATCGAAATCGAAATCCTTGAGATCCAGACGGTGGACGGTGGACGGTAGGCGATTGGCTTCCTCTTCTGCGACGAGCGTTATCCCCAGTGCTTGCACTTTGTCGAGCTCATCGTTCAGGGTGGTCGCTGCAGAGGCAGTCATGTAAACGGGAATGCCGGCCCGGGCGTATTCTTCGATGGCCCAGGCCGCAGGACCGCCTCCCATCTGGTGTCCCGTCAACAGGATCGGCGTGCGGGAGGGCAGCATCTGCTTGAGGCGGCGATGCACCATCATGGTGGGCGAGGGCAGGACAAGCTTGAACCCGTTCTCGATGTCGAGGTTGGCATCATACAGGAAGATATCCTGCGTGCCTGTGCCGATATCAACAGTCAGGATTTTCATACACGGATTGTACCTACACTTCGATCCCCAGCCACTGCCGGATGAAGAAGCCAATAATGAAGGAGATCGCCGCCACACTGAGGCTCAGGCCTGCCATCTC
Source organism: Anaerolineales bacterium (assembly GCA_036276515.1). Lineage (GTDB taxonomy): Bacteria > Chloroflexota > Anaerolineae > Anaerolineales > Villigracilaceae > Defluviilinea. The sequence continues at coordinate 674 of DASUOS010000258.1, forward strand.
CAGGAACCGGGCCCGGAAGGACTCGCCTTTGGCCACCGAAATGTAGTAATTGAACACCGCAATGATGATTACGGCGGTCACAAGGGCAATGATCAGGTCCAATATGTAGTTATCGAAAAGCAGATAGGGGAGCACCAGCAGGGTAACGGTGGTGATATAGGCGATCCCGGTATAGATCGCAGCGCGGACGGGATGCTTGTTCGTCTGCTCCGAACGTGTCGAAAGATATTCGCTCGCCGCCATCGACATGGATGCGGCGACACCCGTAATGATGCCGGAAAGAGCGATCAGCTTGACATCCTGCAGGGCCAGCGTCAGGCCTGCCAGGGCGCCGGTCAGTTCCACAAGCGCATCGTTCAGGCCGAGCACGATCGATCCGGCGTACTGGAGCCGCTCCTCGTCGAGCATGTTGATCAGGCTCTCCTCGTGCGCATCCTCCTCATGCTGGAACTGGGTGGCTTCAGGGATATCCTTTGCGACAGAAGCATAGTTTTCCTGGGCCTGCTCCTCGCCCTGTTCCATGAGCTTGATCCCAAACGTGAACCCGAAAAGCACACTGATGATGTAGTAGAACCAGACGTAGAACCAGCGCGGCTCCACGTCCTGGTTGGTATATTTTTTCCAGCCATTGTAATGGCGCAGCTCATCCTCGGCGATCTGCTCGATGATCCTTGCATTTTCAGGGGGGCTGACTTTTTTGGAGAGGCGTTTATAGATGTGGTATTCGGTGATCTCTGTCCGTTGAAAGTTGAGGACCCGCTGTCGGACACTTTCTGATAGTTGCATTTTATTCTCCATTGATAGGTTGGTTGTATTGTACCGCCTGAGGCAGGCAGGGCGGGGAAACACCCCAAAAGTCTGGCAAAGAGGTGACATATGTACTGACAACCAGCAGACAAATCGTACTATTATGGGAACACATCAACACAGCAAGGAGGATTTCACAGCAAAATGGCCACCCGTAGCGGACTCCTTATTATCCTGATCCTGATCCTGACCGCCTGCTCCACGGCGGCGCCGGCACCCGTCCCTACGGATACTCCCCCGCCCACGGCAACAGAAACTGTGCAGCCAACGCAAACGCCGCGGCCGACCCTGACCACCCGACCAAGTATGACACCCAATCTCACGGCTACAGAGCACGCCAGCGATCTGAATGCGGAAGCCGAGAGGTTTTTCGACCTGGGATATTTGGAGACAACCGAAGGCCGGTTCTTCGAAGAGAAAGATTTCAACGAAGAATGGGCGCAGCTGGGCTGGTACAGCTGGTGGACTCTCAATCAGCGGGCCAGAGACTTCTTCATCCGTGCTCATTTCAAGTGGACGAGCGCTTATCGCAATGCCGACATTTCCGGCTGCGGGTTCGCCTTTGCGATCCAGGAAAATCAGGATCACTATGCCGTGTTCCTCGACAGAGCCAATGTCCTGTTTCTTGATTCCGGCGCGTATACCCAGAAACTTTCGCCCACCCGCGGAACCGGCCGTGTAGACTTTGAAAACCCCTTTGACGAGCCACAGGAAGCCGACTTCACTCTGATCGTCAACGGCACCACCGCCTATGTGCTTGTGGACGATGAGCTGGCCGGCCAGTATACCCTGTCGCAAAGCAAGACCCTGCGGGGAAACCTCGGCCTGACGCTGCTTTCCGGGACCAATAAGGATTTCGGTACACGCTGCGAGATGACCGATCTTCATTACTGGCTTCCAGCCGGCGGGTAATTCACAGCAGTCGACTACCAGCAGCCTCCGCTGACATTGGCGGAGGTTGTTTATTTTCCTGCTGTCCTGCCTACTCCGGCAAAAATCATATATGATATGATACATTTTTCATCCTCAGCGCAAGGAGGAACCATGCCTAAAGCCGCCTCCATCGCTCTATTCGTTATTTTGCTTGTTCCTTTGGTCAATGCCTGTGCCCCGGAAACAGCAGATCTGCCGGCCGTTTTATTCACCCGTACACCCCTGCCAACTGCAACCTCCACGATACCTCCCACTGTAACACCGGTTCCAACAATCACACCCACGCCGACCCTGACGCCCGATCTTGCGGCCACCCAGCAGATCGAATCGATGCAGAACGATATGCTGAGCTATTATGATTCTGGCTATCTGGAAACCGTGGA
>DASUOS010000259.1:0-4382 GCA_036276515.1 Anaerolineales bacterium
CAGCATGTCGTCCAGCACGGGGACTGGGTGGAGGGGGCGGCCTTCAGCCCCGATAATGAATGGTATGCCACGGCCTCCGATGACAACATCATCCGAGTCGTGGACCGGCTGACCGGCACCGAGCGCTTCCGCATGACCCATGACGATTTTGCTCAAAAGGTGATCGTCAGCGCCGACGGACAGTGGATCGCCTCGACGGGTTACGACGAGGTCGTCCGCATCTGGGACTCGGTCTCCGGCAGCCAGACGCTCGAGATCCCGCTCGACTCGACCGGGTCCGCCATCGCCTTCAACCCGGAGCGCACCCGCATCGTCGCCGCCGATGAAGACGGTAACGTCAGCATCTGGGATATTTCCATGCTGAGCGCACGAAGCCATACGATCGAGTTCACTGAATTCGTCCAGGAGGCGCGCTTCACGCCCTCGGGTGAGTACCTCATTGTCAACGCGGATGATTTCAACGTCTGGAAATTCCCGGCCGAACAGGTCGATCAGATCAGCGACGGGTCTCAGGGCGAGATCATCCTGACGGCCGAGAGCCTTACCTATGACATGGCCATCAGCCCGGATTCCAGATGGGTTGCGGTCGTCGAGCTGGATACCGAGAACGCCCAGAAGAACCGCGGCACCCTGGTCAGTGTGGACGGAAGCGCCCAGTTTCCGCTCGAGCACGGCGGGGAAGTCACCGGCGTGGAGTTTACGTCTGACAGCCAGTATGTGGCCACCTCCGGTGTGGACGGCCTGATCCGCTTCTGGTCCACCTCGTCCGGCGAGGCGGCGTTCGAGCTGGACAATTCCGAGAAAGTCTATTCCCTGGCTATCAGCCCGGCCGGGTCGCTGGCTGCCGCGGGCATAGATGGCCGGACCGCCATCTGGGATGTGGACACTCAGCAGTCCGTGACCGGCCTGGAGCAGACCGGTGATATCGTCAGCCTGGCCTTCAGCGCCGATGGCTCTCTGCTGGCCACGGGCAGCTCCGAAGGGATCGTTCTCCTCTGGAGTGTGGACGGGAACACGTTGACACAGCTGGACGGCACACTGCACATGGCCAGCTCGCCTCGTTTTCTCTCCTTCAGCCCCGACCAGGAATGGCTGGCCGGCGGCGATGCCACAAACTTTGCCTACCTGTGGGATACCCGGACGCTGCAGGAGATGGCCCGCATCCCGCATGGCAATGCCGTGACGAGCGTTTCCTTCTCGCCCGACGGCACGCAGTTATATACCGTCTCACGCAAGGTGGTGCGCGCCTGGGATCTCTCCGCGATCCCACTCCTGCCCAGCGACAGGTTGATCGAGATCGCCTGTTCCTATCTAGCGAGCGGCAGCGATGAAGAACTTAACATCTGCTCGATCGAAGCCATTGACCCTTAATTTGTTTACCCCCTGTAATCCTGGACCAAGAACCGGAGGCAGCTCTCATGGAATCTGAAAAACCCAAGAACGTACCCATCCTGGATGTCGCCTGGACACGGGTCGCCCAGCTCGATGCCCTGTCGAAGAAGCGCTCCATCGGGCATCACCTCACACGCCGCTGGATCGCCATCCTTGGTGTTCTGGCCACGCTGTTCGCGATCCTCAGCCAGTTCTATCAGACCGACGCAAATGCGCAGGCTTATCCCCTGTTGAGCCTGGGGGCAAAGGCGCTGTTCGTTGCAACGCCGGTCCTGGCGTCGACACTGGCCGCTTTTGCCACCAAGAGGTTCGCCAACGGTGACTGGCTGATCACCCGGGCTGGGGCGGAGGAGATCCAGAAGGAGATCTACTTCTTCCGCACCATTCTGCAGAAGAAGAAGTCCCGCCGCAGTTACATGGAAAAACGGCTGGCCGAGATCCAGCGCCAGATCTATAACGGCCTGAACGGTGAGTTTGCCTTCGAGGACTACCGCGGTCCCATCCCCCCGAACTATGATCCCAAGGATCCTGCCTCTGACCCGGGTTTCCACGATCTGACGGGCGAGGAATATTTCAAATACAGGCTCGAACACCAGTTGGAGTGGCACAACCGGAAGATCAATCAGTTCCGGGATGAACGCGATCGCCTAGCGATTATGATTTTCGTCGCCGGCGCGCTGGGCGCGGTCTTCGCGGCCTGGGGTGAGGGTCTGGGCATCTGGGTGGCGCTCACCGCCTCGGTGACCGCGGCGCTGATCGGCTGGCAGGAGCTGCGCAACATCGACGTCGTCGTCCGTAACTACAGCAAGGTCGTCATGGAATTGACGATCCTGAAGGATCACTGGCTCAACCTCGAGCCGGAGGAACGGTCGGCCGCCGAATTCTACAAGATGGTGCGCAGCTGCGAGGAAGTGTTGTGGGCGCAGAATACCGAGTACATCCGGTCGATGCAGGAGGCGCTGCGCGACCATGACCTCGAGGAAGAGGCCAGCCTGGTCAACCGTGTCGTTCGTGAGTCGGTTGAAAGCGCTGAGCGCACCAAAGTGGCGATGCGCGAGGATCTGGTCCAGTTCACGACAGACACCCTGGCGGAGACCGAGCAGCGGGTGGAGGAAACCTTCCAGGCGGTGCTCGGGTCGCTGGCGGAAGAGGCCTCATCCGAGCTGGTCCAGAAGGAACTGGAGTCGATGACCCGGGCCATCCAGGATGCAGGGGAAAACCTGATCGAGCGCGCCTCCGCCTTTTCCTCCGCCCTGGCTCAGATCGCCAAGGAATACGAAGATACGGAAGTTGGACGGGATACCAGCAAGGAAGAGCTCAACGCCATCCTGGCGCGCTATCCCAAGACCTCTGAAATCAAGGGGTAATGGAGGAGAGCCTGATGAATAACGAAGAGCAGACCGCACAATCCACCCCGGGTGCCGCACCTACAGACGGAACACAGGCCGCGCCGTTGAATCAGCCTCCCAGGCTGGCCGAGGAGTCGAATAAGATGTCTGGCCTGATCCAGCCCGAGGTCCGTCCGCATGCATTTGTGATCATGCCGTTCGGAAAAAAGAAGGGCGCAGACGGCTCGCTCTACGATTTCAATGCCATCTATTCCCAGCTGATCAAGCCGTCGCTCGAAGCGGCGGGATTCGAAGCCTTCCGCGCCGACGAGGAAACAACCAGCGGCGATATCCTGACCGACATGTTCCAGGAGCTCCTGCTGGCCGACCTGTGCATCGCCGACATGAGCATCGACAATGCCAATGTGTTCTACGAGCTGGGCATCCGCCATGCCCTGCGCAAACGCGGCATCGTCCACATCCAGGCCGGGCGCGCCTACATGCCCTTCGATGTGTTCAACGTCCGCACGATCCCCTATCACATTACGACGGAGGGCGTTCCCGACCCGGAATTCCTCGAAAAGGATAAGGCGGCGATCTCACGCGTCACCCTCGACACCTGGGCCTCGGATGGCGAAGCCGTCCACAGTCCCATCTTCAACCTGCTGGATGGCCTGCCCGAGCCGGACCGCAAAGCGCTGCGCACCCCGCTCGCCCGCGGCTTCTGGCACGAATACGATGAGTGGAAGGATCGCGTGACCATTGCCCAGCGCCAGAAGCGGCTCGGCGACATCCTGCTGCTGACCGAAGAGATCCAGAACCCCATGATCAAGGAGGAGGCCATCACCGAAGCCGGGCAGGCGCTGCGCAGCATCGGACGCTACGAGCTGGCCCTGACCCAGTACCGCAAGGGACTGGATGTCAATCCGAACAACATCGTGTTCCGCCGCGAAGAGGCGTTCAGCCTGAACCGTCTTGGCAAAGCAGAGGAGGCGATTGTGCGCATCGAGGCCCTGCTGGAAGATGTTCCCAACGACGGTGAAGCCATCGCCTACCTGGGGCGCATCTACAAGGAGGTCTGGTACGGCTCGTGGAAGAATATCCAGGATAAGAAGCAGCGGCTCAAGACCGCCTTTGAGTCCTATCACTGGCTGGTCAAATCCTTCGAGACCTATTTGAAGGGCTATCGCCTCGACCTCAACCAGACCTATCCGGGCGTGAACGCGCTCACCTTGGGGCGGGCCCTGATCCACCTGGCCGACCAGTTCGACGACAAATCCGCACCCGACCCCGAGATCCAGTGGGTGCGCGCCATCCTGCCGGAGCTGGAGGGGACGCTGATCTTCTCGCTCGAGTCGAAGGCCCGGGATGAAAAAGCCGATTACTGGACCCTGATCTCCCTGGCCGAGCTGCGCCTGCTGACGGTGGACACCCAGCAGGAGGTCAATCGCGCCTTTCGCAAGGCGCTCATGGCCTCCCGCCGCAACCAGTTTTATCTGCAGTCCACCCTCGGTCAGCTCGACATGCTGCGCCTGCTCGACCTGCGAAGCGAGTGGGTCCAGGCAGGCATCGACGTCCTGCAGGATGAGCTTGCACGCATGAACAAGGAAAAGGGAGCGCAGGAAGATCCTGCCAAAAAGCAGAAAGCGGGTCCCCCAAAAG
>DASUOS010000260.1:0-22475 GCA_036276515.1 Anaerolineales bacterium
GCGAAGGCGCTCACGGGCCTTCCGATGGAATCTCCGGTTGAGATCGCCGCGGCCACTGCAGAGATACGCCGGCTCGGCGCGCAGAACGTGGTCATCTCGATGGGCAAGTCGGGCGCCCTCCTGAACACAGCGGAAGGAACCTGGCTGACCCACTCACCCGTCATCCAGGAGAAAAACCCGATCGGCGCCGGCGACTCGATGGTCGGCGGGCTGGTCTGGGCTCTGACCCAGAGCATCGGCTTGAAGGAGGCTCTGGGCTGGGGTGTTGCCAGCGGAGCAGCCACGGCCAGCCTGCCGGGGACGGAAGTAGGTACCCGGCCGCTGATCGAGGAGCTGTTCAAACAGGTGCGTTTCGAAAAACTGGAAACGGTATAGAAAGCGCAGGTCAGCATGCCATACGAACAACACCGGGAAAAGAACTATCCAAAGGATGCTCAAAGCATCTATGATGCGGCAGTCAAGGCAGCCGAAAAAATGGACGGGAAGGTTATCTTCGCCAGGCCAGAAAATCTTCGACTCACCGTCCGGTTCCCCAAGGTCATCTTTGGGAAAACGCTGGGAGAGCGGACCGAGCTCTCATGTGAAGTGCGTGCGGACGGGGAAGGCGGCATCGCTGTCGTGGATGCCTTCCCTTTGGATGCGGTGGAACGGAAATTAATGTTCGGCGCACGTCCGGGCGTCACCCAGACTGTGGTCACCTGGTTCATTGCACACCTGGAAAATAACCTCGGTTTGCTCCAACCCAACAAGTAGCCCCTTTCTTCTTTCTTTTCTAAAATCTCCCCACAGGGTCCGGCGGGGAGATTTCGATTCCATTCACTCTCGATTTCTTATCATTTGCTTACGCAGCAGCCTGCCGGCGGGGGAACCTTTTCCTGCAGCTCATCGTTATCGGTACGTTCTATAAATAGATCAGGAGAATACCCATGAAAACCAAGATTTTTATTGTTATCGCAGCCTTTAGCATGTTGATCGCCGCCTGCTCTCCGGGTCCAGGTGCGTCTCCGGCAAGTACCGATACGCCTGCTCCGAACCCGATTCCCTCCCTGCCTGTCAGTGTCGCCACCGTGGAAAGCGTGGAAGTCCACATCCTGGAGTCGATGCCGGTCCAGGTCCAGATCGTCGTACGGGGACAGCTTCCGGACGCCGGCTGCACGACCATCGGATCCGTCGAGCAGGTTCGGGAAGGGAATGTGATCCGTGTGACGCTGGTCACCACTACCGACCCGCTGGCTCTGTGCGCCCAGGCGCTTACGCCCTTTGAGCATGTGGTCTCGCTGGATGTCGTCGATCTGCCGGCCGGTTCCTATGTTGTCGATGTCCATGGTGTGGAGGCTTCGTTCGAGCTCCCGGGCCGCGACCTGCCTTCCTTCCAGGCGCAGCTGGTTGCTGCATTGACTGCTCGTGACTACGCTCAGCTTCGCAGCCTGATGGGCGACCCGTTCATGATCGCCTACTGGCTTTCCGAAGGGACATCCAACTCGCCCGACCAGGCCGTCGAGCAGCTCCAGCTAAACCTGCTCAGCTCCTCCTCGCCCATCGTCGTTGATGAGAGCCGGGACCTCACTGAGCTGCTGGGCATGGACCCGGTCACCATCGTGGGCCCTGAAGCCACTGGAGTCACCCCGCTGCTCACCTCCGGCTGGGGGCAGGAAGGCAAGGATGAAGCCATCCTCTTCATCGCCAGGGATGCCGGCGGCAACTGGTACTGGTATGGGCTGCTGTTTGCCCGGGATGGTTTTGCCCCTCAGTAACTTTTCACCGGTTCGTACTAGAAAATAGAAAGACGGCAGCTCTAATGAATGAGCTGTCGTCTTTCTATTAAAATACATACCCTGCTTCACTCCGGGTCTTCTGTTCATTCTGATTGCCATCGTGCTTATACAAACGGCTTTCCCACGGTCGTGTTGGGAGTATCTGACCGGATTAATCATCAAATTCTGGAACAAATCGCAATTAATCTCCGTTTACCCACAGAATATAGGAAACCTATACATCCTATACACGTACATCTATGCACAGAGAGACATGTAAACCGAAGGAGTAGACCATGAAAACCTCAAATTCTAAGACCGTACGCCCACTTTTCTGGGTCGGAGGCATCCTCGCCGGGCTCGTGCTTATTTTCGGCATCTATATGGGCCTGAGGATGGCTCGCATGGGCGATGTCCCTGCAGAACTGGATTATTCGACCACGCAGCCGTCAGAGAATGGGTTCTTCACCGTATCCTACCTGCCCTCGACCGGAGAGATACCTGTCAACCAGATGCACCAGTGGACTCTGCATGTCGAAACAGCGGATGGTGATCCTGTGGAAGATGCGGTCATCACTGTGGACGGCGACATGCCCCAGCATGGGCACGGCCTGCCCACTCGCCCGCAGGTCACCCAGAATCTCGGGAATGGCGACTACCTCGTCGAAGGCATGAAATTCCAGATGGGCGGCTGGTGGGTCATGGATTTCACCATTACCGCCGGTGGCCAGACAGACGCAGCCCATTTCAACATGCAGCTGGAATGATGCCGTAGTAGCAAAACCACACAGAAAGCGTTTTCCATGAAACACAACCGCACCTTATATGCAGCTCTCCTGCTGGCAGGGCTGGCCCTGGTCCTTGCCGCCTGTTCGAACCTGCTTCCAGCCCGGTGGAGCGACGAGGAGCTCGCTTCCCTGCGCGGCCTGTGGATCAGATCCCTCCCCTCGCTGCCGCCCGATCCATCGAACAAATATGGTGATGATCCCGATGCCGCGGCGTTCGGTCAGAAACTGTTCTTCGATACGCGCTTCAGCTCCAATGGCAAGGTGGCCTGCGCCACCTGTCACCTGCCCGACAAGCTTTTCCAGGATGGAACGCCGCTCGCCCATGGCGTCGGCACTACCGATCGGCGCACCATGCCTCTGGCCGGCACGGCCTATAGTCCCTGGCTTTTCTGGGACGGCCGTAAGGACAGCCAGTGGGCGCAGGCGCTGGGGCCGATGGAAAGCCCTGTCGAACATGGCGGCAGCCGGACGCTGTATGCCCACATCATCGCCGAAAACTATGCGGAGGAATACACCGCCCTCTTCGGCCCCCTGCCCGACCTCGCCAGCCTGCCGCGCAATGCAGGTCCCGTGGCGGATGCGGAGACGGCCGCGAACTGGGAAGCCATGTCCCTGGAGAATCGCGAAGCGGTCAACCGCATCTATGCCAACCTCGGAAAATCGATCGCGGCCTATGAGCGTCTGCTGATCCCGGGCGAGTCGCGCTTTGACCGGTATGTGGAAGCTGTTCTAAACAATGATTATGATACGGCGAACACGATCCTGACCTCGGATGAGATCGCCGGGCTGAAACTCTTCATCGGTGAGGCCAATTGCACCAACTGTCATAACGGTCCGCTCTTTACGAACAATGACTTCCATAACACAGGCGTTCCGGCGGCTGCAGGCTTGCCCGACGACATAGGGCGCGCGAAAGGCGCCCAGCAGGTCATGGCAGACGAATTCAACTGCCTCGGCCCATACAGCGACGCCAAGCCTGACGAATGCTCTGAGCTCCGCTTCCTGGTTCTGGACGAGCACCAGCAGGAACGCCAGTTCAAGCCGCCGTCCCTGCGCAGTGTTTCTGAGCGCGGACCCTTTATGCACGCCGGCCAGTTCGCCACCCTCGAAGAGGTGCTTAACCACTACAATACGGCGCCCGAGGCGCCCGCAGGCCATAGTGAGCTGGAACCCTTGAATTTGGATGAAGAACAGATCGCCCAGATCATTGCCTTTCTAAAAACATTGGACAGTCCGGTCCAGGCTGATCCCGAATGGCTGGCGGCTCCCGGGCTTCCCAGGTGATAACTTCCCGGTCGTGCGGTTTTTGGACGAAGCCAACTCAAAAGGTTGGCTTCGTATATTGAATTCTCTGCAGCGCAAGCAGTTCTGCAGAAGGGTTTATCTCTATCCGGGAAACAAAAACACCTTCGATTTCGTCACTGGCGCAATCGCGATTTCCTTCTTTCCATTTACCAGTAAAAGGAGTCTCAAATGAAGAAAACGATCCTATTAACGATGCTGCTGCTCACCGCTGTGTCAGCAGGCTGTGCCGCACAGGGCGTTTCCGGTGCGCCGGTGGACACAACACCAGGTGGTGAGGTGGAGGAGCTGGAAGGTCTTGTCGAAGCGTTGCAGGCTGAAGGTGCGGACGTGGAGCTGGGTGACGCCATCGAACAACCCTTCCTCTCTGTACCCGGGCAGATCATCAAAGTGGACGGTGCAGATGTACAGGTTTTTGAGTATGCATCTACAGAGGACTTAGGACTGGAAGCATCCCAGGTCTCGGAGGATGGCAGCTCGATCGGAACCAGCATGGTCAGCTGGATGGCTCCCCCACACTTCTATCGCACTGGCCGCCTGCTTGTCCTTTATATCGGTGAAGATCAGGAAGTTATCGACCTGCTGGAGAGCGCTGTGGGACCGCAGTTCGCCGGCAGATAACACACTGCCCACTGTCTGCACAAAGGTCAGGTCAAAAAACGGATCCGAACTGAAAGTGGCTTCGGATCCGTTTATACTATGCACCATGAAAACCGACATCCGTCCCCTGCTCGACCATGGATTACAGGAAAGCGTGGACCTGATGAACCTGGGCTTTTCCGATTATTTCATCCATATCGAGCTCACTTTGCCGATGTTTCTCAACATGGTCCGCGTGGATGGGATCGACCTCGGCAGCTCACGTGTAATCGACGTGGACGGCGAAGCAGCCGGGGTCGCGCTCATTGCCCGGCGTGGCTGGACAAGTCGCCTTGCGGCGATGTCTCTCGCGCCCGCCTCACGCGGACGGGGAGCCGGGCGCGCCGCCATGGACCTCCTCCTCACCGAGGCGCTCAGCCGCTGTGACCACAGCATGGTGTTGGAAGTGATCGAGCACAACGCACCGGGAGTCCGTCTCTATGAATCGTGTGGCTTTAAGACCCGGCGCCGGCTGTTCAGCTACGAGGGCACGTTCCCGCAAAGCGACGCGGCCGCGCCTTTGCAGCCCGTCGATATTCGAGAGGTGGCCCGCTGGGTCGCAACCCATGGACTGGAGGATCTTCCCTGGCAGCTCTCGGGTGAGTCACTCGTGCAGTCAGGCCCGCCGAGCACAGCCTGGGGTCTCGACCGGGCCTGTATCGTGCTCTCGAATCCCGATGCGGAGCAGGTGGCGATCCGCTCGCTGATCGTTCTGCCTGACTCTCGCGGCCAGGGACAGGCCGCCCGGCTGGTCAAGGCTGTTCTGTCGAACTATCCGAACAGGAAGTGGGTTTTTCCCGCGTTATGTCCGGAAGAGATTGGCGGGCTTTTCGAAAGGATCGGATTTGAACGCGGCAGCATGTCCCAGCTGCAAATGATAGTGAATCTGCAATAACAGACTTTAGAACGGAGACCCGTGGAGAGAAAAGCATGCCCAGACTCGATCAACAGATGCAACTGACAGGCAGCCGAATCCTTGGCTACGATGACCGCGGTCCATCCAGTGGAAGGCCGCTGTTTTATTTCCACGGCTCGCCCAGCTCTCGCATCGAGTCGAGAATGTATATCAGTGATCAGATGCTCGAAGCTCTGCATGTGCGTATGATCGTCCCAGACCGGCCTGGCCTGGGTCTCTCCACATTCCAGCCCGGCAGAAGTCTTCTGGATTGGCCGCAGGATGTCCTTGCGCTCGCGGATCACCTCAAGATGGATCGTTTCTCCATCCTTGGCTACTCCCTGGGCGGACCCTATGGCGCTGCCTGTGCCTTCGCAATTAAGCAGCGCCTGATGCGGGTGGGAATTGTCAGCGGCGCGGCAATGTTTACACTCCCGGAACTTACCACAAATATCAACGAAGGAACACGCAGCTTTCTGTTCATGCCGCGTGATAAGCCATGGCTCTCCCGGCTCTATCTGGGAATCATGCTGGGTGTACTGCCTCGCCTTGCGCCTGGAAGTTTCGTGGCGGGTGCTGCATCCATCCTTCCCGAGGTCGATCGAAAGATCGTTCAATCCGATTCAACATTCAGGGATGGTTTTATCGCCATGGTACGCGAAGCCACGCGGCAGGGAACGCGAGGGGCCTTTTGGGAATCCCTGCTGACAGTCACACAGTATGGTTTCCAGCTGCAGGATATTCAAATACCTGTTCACCTCTGGCATGGCGAAGCCGACAAAAATATCCCGGTAGAAATGGCACGCTTCATGGCGGCTGCCATCCCGAAGTGCGAAGCCAGGTTTTATCCGCAGGAAGGACATTTATCGTTATTCAAGAATCATGCGGAGGAAATCATCGGCGCGCTGGTACACGATTCATAATTGCTTGATTATTTATGGGTCTACCGTTCTTAACGGGAATCTTTTTTCAACCACCAAGGAGATAAAGGGGCACAAACGGAAAAAGCCGAAAAACATCCGTTGTGTCCCTTTGTGACCCTTCGTGGTAAGGGTTTACCTGCCAGAAACCGAAGGGCCTTATTCATAAATCGCCTGCCAGCTTAATGGAAGAAAGGAGTGCTCGATGATCGCACGAATCTGGCATGGTATTACACCTGCCTCGAAAGCCGATAAGTATGTGGAATTCCTGCAGCAGAGCGGGGTACGCGATTACCAGGCCACACAGGGAAACCAGGGCGTACATCTCCTGCGCCGGATCGAAGGAGACCAGGCACATTTCCTACTCTTAACGTTTTGGGATTCGGTAGAATCCATCAAGAGATTTGCCGGGGAGGATTACGAGAAGGCGCGCTACTATCCCGAGGATGAGGAGTACCTGCTGGAGTTTGAAGAAACAGTGATCCATTACGAAAGGGTCTTTAGCTCATCGAGTAAAGAATAAGTCTCCACCCTGGATAATCATTCGTACAATCCCATGTCCTCATCCAACCTGTCAAGATTGTCAGACAGGCGGTTTTGCAATTGCCAAAATTAGCGATGCGGTCTACAATTATCGATGAACAGATATTTTGTGAGATCCACGAGAAACCGGCAGCGGGTCATTGATGTAGTCACTTGGGTTTATAAGTAGCTGGTACCAGGTTGTTTTTCAAGAACGTTTTTCCTCTATCCATGACAGAGCCCTGATACACCATCAGGAAGAACAGGAACCAGGAGGATGTATGAACAGCTTGTGGAGCGATATCCGTAAATTCCTGCTTGAATTTCAGGGAAGAAGACGCGCCGCCCCGCGCTACCCCTTTCGGGAAAACGAGATCGTAAGCCCGGGCTCTGTCCGGTTTGTTTCCCCGTTGTTAGGCGGGATCTACCTTAATTTGCACCCCACTCATTACGCAGTGCTGATTGGCCCGGATGGCCGGATTATGATAATGCGCGGGGGCTACAGTCCGCTGCCAACCGGACGATACGTGCTTCATTACGTCGACAAGCAGAACAGGGTCACACTTGTACCCCGCACCACCGAGGCAGCCTCCGACGGTCCGCAGGTTAGCCTGGAGCTGGCTGTTACCTACCGGGTGATCGACCCGATCAAGGCTCTGGAAGTCCAGCAGGCTGTCGACGCGCTCATCCTTTTTATTCAATCCGATTTGAAGGAATTCATTCGCTCCCACAAATACGATGACATTGTGGGAGATCTATACGGCCGCAAAGTCGACACTGAGCTGGTGGTCCGCTATATCAAGGACCAGCATGCCAGCCGCCATCAGATGTCCCGGCTGTTTTTCATCGCCGATGTGGTGATTGGGGATAAGGTCGGCGATCCCCGAGTAACCGAGATCCGCCAGAAGATCCAGATCAATCAATGGCAGTATGACGCTGATAGCGAAGTACAACGTCAAAACCAGGACCTGGGTGAAAAGGTGGCGGCTCAGGAGGCGGCGATCCGGCGGATAAAGGCTGAATCCGATGCGAGACAGCAGGAGATCCTGCAGAAGATGGAGCTGCAGAAGATCGAGCTTGATACGGCGCGGGCCGAGCTGCAATTTCGTCAGGAGCGGATGTCGCGTGCAATGGATGCCATCGGTCAGGCCTTTTCCAGCCAGACCTATCCGCGCGATCCGCGCGAGGTGGAGATCATTCGGGATTTAATTGCCGCGCTCGGCGGCTCTGTGGACCGGACCGTCAAAGCGGCTCCCAGCCCGGAAGCCCCCGCGCCGAACGGCTTTTCCGGCACGCCCAATCCTGAGAAGATCGATTCATTAACGGATACCTTGCTCAACTGGCTGGAACACAGACGAGCCTGATAAGGCTGACAACAGCATGACTGCTCCATGGATCGAAATCGAAGAGAACCAGCAGCCGGATGTGCCTGCTGGACCGGGCTATTCTGACTATACCTGGCAGGCACTGTTCGCAAGCCAGGTGACGGTGCTTTCGTATCAGGATTGGTATAAACTAAAGTGGGGATTTAACGCCTCAGTGCTGTTCGATGAAGCACTGGAAAGACAAAAGCTGTTCATCGAATCGCAATACTTCATTCGGACCGACCACGGATTTGAGCCGACGGAATATCGCACCCTGGCATTTCGTTTTGTAAATCGACCTGGCGACCCTTTGCTGGTGGTGGTGATAGGGAAAATAAAGGGACGCACCCGGCAGGAAGCGCTGGAAGGCGCCCTGGCGTTTTATAGTGAAATCAAACACATCTTCCCCTACGATTACACATTGATCCCCGCTCTCTCCAGAGTAGAGTTCCTGCACCTTTCCGGAAGCGATGTCCTGGAGGACCGTGGCGCATCCTCCTCCGTAGCCCAGGTCAAGCGCATGGAAGCGCCCATTTCCCAGGGGCGCGATTCACCTTTCCTCCAGGGGCTATGGAAATCGAGTCCCCGGGCCCACGAACAGATCTGGCGATTGCTGGCCGGCTCCGCGTGCCCTGTAATTCTTAACATCACATTACGTCCAACGATCCTTTATGAGAAGGAGCGCATACGGCTGCTGCAAAGCGCTGAAGAGATCGCCAGGATCGACAATCCGCTGGTCAACCAGAGTACTCTTGCTGCGATGAAGCAGCGCTATCGGGAATTCGTGGAGCGCCGCATGTCACCCTGGGGAAAATTCTTTTACCTGCAGATCCATCTGGCATCGACGCAGGCGCTTGGCGAAAGCCTGTCCCGGATTGTTGGAACATCGCTGGCGCTTAGCAGCAATGGAACATTCCTTCCGGGATATCAGGTGAATACGCCAGAGCCAGACGAAAAACATCATTGGCAGCATCAAATCCGGAATCTGGATCTCATCTTTACAGGCAGTCATTTGTCCAGCCCTCGTCTTTCCGAAGTGGCGGACCTGGAAGAAGTGTTCGCAGCCGTTCGATTGCCGTATTCGCCTCCTGAAGATGGCCTGCCGGGTGTCACCTTTGGCACCGCAAGGAACGCGTAGACAAGATGAGACCGGCAGACTCGATCATGGTCCGCGTTACCCGGCATCTGCCGATGGGTTTAGGCGTTGAAACCGAGGATGGGCAACCCGGGCTGATCCGTCTACGCGAGATGGAACGAGAGTCGGTAGAAGCGTCGAACTGGAAGCAGGACTATCCTGTCGGCTGGAGCGGAAAAGCAGTCCCACTGGCGGAGCGGAAAGGCCAGATCCGTGAATTCAGTCTGCGGCTTGTGGACCGCGATCCCTGGGAGGATTTGCCAAAGGTTGTAAAAAGAAGCAGCCTGTTCGAGGGCATTGTCACCGGGATTGTGACCTATGGGGCGTTCGTGGAGATCGCCCCCGGCATTACAGGTCTTCTCCACCGTTCGCAGCTTCCCGCCTGGGTGAAGTTATCGCCAGTCGACCTATTCTGGCCTGGAGACCGGGTCTATGTCACGGTTCAGGAGATCAAATACCGGGAGCGAAAGGTCAACCTGGGTTTTCCAGAGTCGTCCAGGCAGATCAGGGAGGATGAAACAGATATCCAGCATTTGAGCAATCGTTCGGATTTCAACCAGGATGTCGATTTCATCCTGAAGCAAGACACCCGGAAAAAGCATTATGTGATCGTGGAGGATAATCTCGACCAGTCCATGGCAGTCTCCAGCTGGCTGAGGCACCTGGGACAGCTGGTGGATGTATTTCCAAACGCCGAGGAGGCGCTTGCCTTCTTCGAAAAAACGGTCCCGGATATCGTCCTTGTGGACGTGGGCCTGCCAGGCATGAATGGTATCGAGCTCGCCCGTCTGATCCTGGACAAATGGCCAGGTGTGCGGGTTATCATCACAACAGACTGGGGAACAGCGGAAAAGGTCATGGGCCGCCTGGAAGATCTGCAGCACCGGCAGTCTGCTGAATTATTGATCAAGCCGCTCCTGCCCGAAGATCTACTCAGTCTTATTCGAAGGGCCGAAAAGAAAAATGTCCTGGAAAAGATCGAATCCCCGGATGCCGGTCTCACCGGCCTCCTGTTAGACGCACCCGGAACACTTCGATCCAACAAGGCCAAAGTGAATATCCTCGAGCGTCTGCGCCGCCATCTGGGATTTGAGCTGGCCATCCTGTTCTCCATCAACAAGCCACACCGGCAAGTGACCCTCCTGGACTGTGCCGGGGACGAGCAGCTTCTCAACACAGCCGCCATCCCTCAATTGATCTACAGTCCTGTCCGGGATATCGCGGAGGATCAGAGGACGCTGGCGGTGAATGAAATCCAGCCCAATAACCGGGACCGGTTCCGTTATTTGCTCGAGTTGTACCCCAACCTCTCTTCATTCATTGGAGTTCCAGTCCTGTCCAGTCTGCCGGCGGACTTCGCCTTGTTTACCCTTGACCGGCACCCCCAGTTGATCAGCCCCGAACAGAAAATCCATGTCGAATCGGCCGCCCTGGCGCTGGGGACACATCTTGAACACGAAGCATTTCATGAGCGGTCGTTATTAATCCAACGCTCCGCGCTGATCGGACACCTGACCCGCGGGATGGTGCACGAGATCAACAACCTCGTCGGCCCTTTGCATTCACGGCTGGAGAACCTGCAGACGAAATTAAAGCCGGCAGGCAAAAAACCAGGGCAGGTCAAACCGATCGAGCTGGACAACGCCGCGATCGTGGAAGAATTGATCGAGATCCAGAACAATGTACGCAAGATCATCAACACCACCCATATGTTCGGCCGCATCGCCGCGAAGGGCAGGAATGAAGTGCTGCGGATCGACGAGATCATCAATGAAACGATCCATTTTATGCGGGATATCAGCGACCAGTCGCGCGTGCGGATCACATTCGAGCCTCCCGAACATCTTCTCATTATCCGCAACCAGGCGGCAGCGTTGGAACAGGTGATCTTGAATGTTCTGTTGAACGCCGTGCAGCAGATTGCAGAGCTGCATGCAGAAACCGGAGGGAGGGTGCACGTGTGGATCGAGCCGCCCTTCGAAAAAGGTGGAAAGGTGTTTTTCCAGATCCTGTTCCGGGACAATGGCCCGGGCATCCATTTCGGATTTTGGAACCGGATATTCGAAGCTGGCTACACGACTCGCACCGACGGTAGCGGGATCGGCCTGTACATTTCCTGGAATCTAATGGAGGAAATGGGTGGACGTATTTACGTAAAAGAAAGTCATATTCTAAGCGGTACAACATTCTGCCTGGAAATACCGTACCATCTTTAGGAAGGGGTTCGCATGTGCCGGGTATTAGTATTGGATGACGACAAGTTTGGGGCCCAGACGGTCAAGCTCGTGATCGAGGACCGATCTGACAACAAAGTGGATGTGGCCACCTCCTCAGGGGAGGCGGCCGACCTGGTCACCCGCTCCATCCAGGATGGGGAGCCGTATGAGGTATTCCTGATCGACCAGCAGCTGGATGCAGGCGAAAACGGCATCGAGGTCATGCAGGCACTCAGGCGCATCAGCCCGGATACCGAGACCATCATCTTTACCGGCTATGGCGATAATAGCGTTGGAATGAACGCCTACAAAGCCGGGGCATTCCGCTATCTGGCCAAGGGCTACGAGAACGCGGAACTGCTCTATCTGATCGAAGCCGTCCATGAAAGGCGCAAGATCCAGCAGGAGCACGGCTGGCAGAAGATCTTCAGTGAAATGATGGAAGCCGCTCTGCAGGGACGTTACTTTCACGATGCGGCCGATGTGATCGTCAACTATTCGCTCAAGCTAGGCTTTGAGCGTGCCCACCTCTTCTGGGTTCCCACCGGGGAAGATATCAATAAGAATAATCTCTTCATTGGGATCGCCTGCGCCGGCAGCAATCATATCCGTACATTCCGGCCAAACCTGTATCCGGTCGCGGAGTGGTTCGATCTGGACTTTTCCGGTGAAACCAATAATGCCGTGTTCATTCGGAATTTCAAAAGCCTTCACACGCATAACAGCCCGGAGAAATTTGGCTACCAACTCCCGGTGCTCGAGGCCACCATTCTGCCCATTCAACAGGCAAATGCCCTGCGGGGACTGTTACTGCTCGATTACGGCCAGGCCCGGCGGACCGTCAGCGACCACGAGCGTTCGCTGTTGAATCTGTTCGCCAGGCAGGTCTCTGTTGTCCTGAACCAGGCGAGCCTGCACGGCCGTGAACAATGGCTGCTGCAGGAATCGGCGGTCAT
Source organism: Anaerolineales bacterium (assembly GCA_036276515.1). Taxonomy (GTDB): domain Bacteria; phylum Chloroflexota; class Anaerolineae; order Anaerolineales; family Villigracilaceae; genus Defluviilinea. The sequence goes on from DASUOS010000260.1 coordinate 12,492, forward strand.
TCAGAAGATCGGCCGTGAGATCACCACCAAGGCCGCTTCTGCCAACCTGATCGATCTGCTGGAGGAGATCCGCAGGCAGATCGGCGAAATGATCGATGTTTCGAACTTTTCGGTCTTTCTGCTGAACGATGAGAGCCAGGAGCTGACCTTTCCGCTCCTGTACGAGAAAGACATCCGCAGGCAGGGCAGCAGCAGGGCTCTTGACCACGGCTTCGAGGAATACCTGCTGGCCTCTCAACAGGAGATCCTGCTTTCCCATGATGAGCTCACCAGTTTTATCCATGAGCGGCAAATCGATTTTCGGGGTTCCATTCCTTACAGCCTGCTGGGTGTTCCCCTGCGCATGGAAGAAAGGACGATCGGCGGCATTATTGTCTCCCAGTACAGCTTTCAGGGAAGCGAATACATCGAAAACGACAAGCGCATCCTGCTCTCCGTTGCCGACCAGGTAGCGGGCGCCATCCAGATCAGCCGCCTTTCTGAAGCCGAGAGGGAGGAAACACGCCGCATGCAGGTGCTGCACATGGCCAGCACGGAAATGCTCAGGATCGCCCAGGAGAATGAGGAGCATTTCTGGCTGACCCTTCTCACGATCGCCACGTCCGATTTCGGATTGGGATTTAATCGAGCGCTTCTTTTTGTGGAGAAGGAGAACTTCCGCAGGCTGATGGGCCGCATGGGTGTTGGCACAGACAACGTTGCAGAAGCACACCGGGACTGGAAAAGGGATGAGAAGCGCAGGTACGATTTCCAGAATTTTCTGGACGACCTGAAAAAGGGGAAGAGACGCTCAACAGCTTTCGAAAGTCTGGTCCGCCAGGTCGAGTTCGATTTCGATCTTGCAAATGGAACAGACGCGGTAAGTCAGGTGATCCGTGACAAAGCCAGATTGACCCTCCCCGAAGAGGAGGTGAAGGCCAGGCTGCCTGCAGAGATCACCCGGATTTTCTCTCTAACACACTGTGCGATCCTCCCCATACGGGCAGGGGAAAAGGTCACAGGTGTGGTGATCGTTGACAACAAACACAACCATGAGCTTTTGAAGGAACGGTCTCTCGTTCACCTGCAAAGCCTTCTGGATAATGCGGGGCTGGTCTACCAGACCCTCATCGAGCAGAAAAAAAGCGCCAGCCTGCTGACCGCCAACTACGAGATCCTGGAAGGAGCAAAAGACGAATCTCTTCAGATCACCTTGAGCCGGATCTGCAATACCGCTCAATCCTTCACCGGTGCTGACTGGGTGATCATCCTTCCACTGCTCGGAGGCGGTAACCGGCATTTCGATCTGGACAATATCGGATTCGCCGGCACCTTAAAAAATTCACTGAAGGATGTGATCGGCGATTCACCGAATTTTGGCGGCATCTCCCAGCGTGTTCTGGGCAGGGGAACACTGGTCGTCAACAATATCGATGACCCCAAGAATCCGGTCAACCGGCAATTGAAGATCTCAGAACATCACTTTATCAAGAGCGAGAAGGTAAAGGCGCTGATCGGCGCCGTCGTTCGCAGCCGGGACGATGAGGAGCCGCTTGGCCTGTTGTATATCGATTATCGCGAGCCGCGGACCTTCTCCGGCCAGGAAAAACAGCAGGCCCTTTCCTTTGCCAGTCTGGCCGGTGTGGCCATCTCCAACGCCCGCCGCATGGACGAGCTCCACCAGCGCCGGCAGCTCAAAGCGGTTAAGGAAATCGCAGAAACGATCGGCCTGGGACTGGCGCTCGAGAGCACCATGGATGCCGTTTTGAAAACGCTACACAATTTATTCGAGCGGACCCACTTGTGCGTTTTACTGTACCAGAGCGATGAAAGGGCGCTGAAGTTTGCCCCGGCGACCTTGAAATACTACAAAGTCCAGAACGCCGAATTTCGCAAGCAGGATTCATTCCACCTCGATAGAGGATCGATCGCCTGCCGGGTGGCGCGGGCATCCCTGAAAAGCCAAAGAGTGGAAATTGAAAATGTTGGAGATGTCAGTCGCGATGACGATTATCTTCCTCTGATTTCAAGGATCCAGTCTGAGTTTTGCGTTAGTTTATTGAGCACCACAAACGAGCTCCTTGGGGTTCTCGTCCTGGAGCGTGACAGGTTCGATGGCTTTGAAAATGACGATGTCGACCTGATTAAGATGGTGGCCCAACACCTGAGCATAGTCATCCAGCGCGCCCAACTGAGCGAGAAACTGGAATTCCGGACCACTGTGGCAGCCCAGACAGCCTGGGCCGCGGATATTGCCCACGAGATTAACAATGAAGTCGGCCAGATCCGGAATTGGGCATACATGCTGCGGGATCAGCTGGAAGAAGGCTCCAACCTCCGGGAATATGCCGAGAAAATCGAGCAAAGCGCCTCCGTCCTTTCGAGTACCGGACCCTGGAGCGACCGGCCTCCCCAGGTGGTCAAGCTGGACCTCATTCTGGAGCGCAATCTCAGGAATTTGACCCGCCAGCGCAATATTTCCGTCGAATACAATTTTTGTGCGCAGGATATTTATATTCGCGTCAACCCGGCCGAGTTCCAGCACGTGCTTCGCCATCTGGTCCGCAACGCTGCCCGGGCCATGAACACCGTCCGGGTTCGAAAACTGCTTGTCACGACGCAAACGATCAATGGCAGTCTGGTCGAGATCCTGTTTCAGGATTCAGGCCCGGGGATCAAAAAGGATGTGCAGTTATCCATTTTCCAGCGTCCCATTACGACGAAGGGCAGGGGCGGCTATGGCCTGCTGCTTGTCCGGCAGATGATCGAGGATATGGGCGGGCAGATCCGTCTTGTCACGCAGAAAAAAGGGCAGGGAGCGGTGTTTTCGATCCGCTTCCCGATCGCCACAACCCTGCAAGGGACAGAGGAATAGGTTTTTGTGGAGTAAATATTCATGAGAGAAAAACACAGTGGACCGCCCATTCTCCTGGTGGAGAACGATCGGCGTGTCCGTGAATCATATGAGGAATTGCTTCGGTACTGGGGATATTTACCGGTGCTGGCTGTTGGCGAGGGGAAGGCCCTGACCCGCGATGCCATTGCGAAGGCCAGGAAGTATCATTGCATTCTCGCCTTGATCGACCTGCGCCTCACCGACGATTTTGATGAAGAGGACACCAGTGGTTTGAATCTGGCCGGGGAAATTGGCCCCATCCGCAGTATTATCCTGAGCGCCTTTCCAAATCCAAGCATCCTGCTCGATATGCTGGACAACCACAAGGATATCCCTTTTTTAAGGAAATCGGACTCACCGGAGAAGATCAAAAAGACCCTGGATAACGAAGTGGGAAAAGTTTGTGCAGAAAAGCGAGGTCTGCAGATCACCCCCGGCGACCTCCTGGACCAGATCGCCCGGACCACATTCGGCCCTCTGATCGAGGATTATCCTGATCAGGTCGCCGACATTTTGGCGCAGTTATTGCCCGGGGCAAAAAACTTGAAGATCGAAAAACTGGATTCCAGCTTATCCTTTTCGCATGCATCCACTGTCCCAAGACCCCGATCGGTTGTCCTGCGGGTCTATGAAGAGGATTATGAACCGGTTGTCGTCAAGCTGGCACGTGCCGAAAAGATTGAGGTGGAGGTCAACCGCTACGAGAAATACATCGCTCGCAAGATCGGAGGAAATTTCATCGCCAAACTGGAACGCCATGCCAAATTGTGGGATATTGGCGGAGCGCTCTATTCCTATATTGGTGATTTCGATGTAAAGACCTTTTCGCGGTATTACGAGGAACATCCATTTGAAGAGATCCAGGTCTGTCTGGAGTCATTCTTCACCGTATGCTGGTGGAGACATTACGAGAGAAAGCAACCCCAAAAAAATGTTTCCCTGTTTGACCTTTATAATGAAACGTGGGGAAAATGGTACGAGAAGCGGGTAAGAAAGTTCTCGACCCAGGATTTTCTGGCAAACGATGCATTACGTAAGCGGCTGTGCCTGCCCGATCCCATCGTATGGTTCAAAACGAAGATCGCCGAGAACCCGGAAACGGATGTCAGCAGGGTGGAACACACGGAAAAAGCCATCACCCATGGCGACCTGCACGGCGACAACCTGCTGGTGGACAGCCATCAAAACGCCTGGGTGATCGACTTTGAGCGTAGTGGAGAGGGTCATGCACTTCAGGATTTTGTGGAGCTCGAGGCAGATATTATCAACCGCCTGGAAGCCCATACGGAGGATACTGCCTCCTATTTACAGATGTGCCTGACGATTACAGCCCCGACAGAGATAAGGCCCTTTGCTGAAGAAGAAATGAAGAGCCAGGACCCGGGCTTTCAAAAAGCCCTGCAAACCCTGTCCCTGCTCAGAGTCCTCGCTTTGAAGTGTACCGCCATTACAGATGCCCGTCAGTATCTGCTCGGGCTGTTATTCAATACAATCTTCCGTGCTACAATCAACAACGCTGAAAAACATCGCGCCCGCCAGCATCGGGCATTGACCCTGGCGGGAATTTTCTGTCACCGGCTGGATCATTGGAACGAACCCTGGCCCCCTGAGGAGTGGAAGCCCATATTGCAGAAATAGGAGGAAGCATGCTTGAAGTAGGCCCTCAACACAACATTGACTACCGCCAGGAGGTGCTCACGCCGTTTTTCAATTACGTCAGGAGCGCGGAATCATTTTATGTGATCGGCGGCGCCAGCATGGGCAAGACCCGCCTGCTTGATTTTATAACCAAAGAGGACGTGCAACAACGTTACCTGGGGGAACAGACCGGCCAGATCTGGCTGGTACGGGTGGATATGAACCGCCTGTCCATCCGCGATGAAGCCTGGGCTTTTTTTGAACTCCTGCTCAGCTCCATCGTGCTGGAAGCGACCCAACATGAAAGCGTCAACGATCTGCGAAAGGAGCTTGTCGACCTGGATGCACGGGTGATCCAGAGCCATGACCTGCTGCTCGCCCTGCGGTTCTTCGAAATGGCCGTGAACCGCCTCTGCCAGGCGAAGCATTTCAAGCTTTGCTTCCTGTTCGACGAATTCGATGAAGCCTACCGGCACCTTGCCCGTGAGACCTTCTCCCAGCTTCGAGCGGTCCGGGATGCGAACAAGAACCGGGTGTCCTATGGCATTTTCCTCCGCAACCTGCCCGAGCGGCTCCGGCCTTCACCGGATAATGAGAGTTTTTACGAACTGCTGTCACGCAATATGCTGGGGCTCGGACCGTATACGAAAGCAGATATTCTCCAAATCATCCAACAGCTGGAGGCCCGCAGGAATTATCCCCTGACGCCGGCCCAGCGCGACCGGGTGGTGGAAGCAAGCGGGGGTCACGCCGGTCTTGTCCAGGCGATCTTCAGTGTCCTGATCGAGAACCCCGAAGCAGAACCAAGGGTCGGTATGCCAGGCTGGATCGAGTGGTTTGGACGGCAGCCTGTCAACATCGAGGAATGCCGAAAGATCTGGGAAGGCCTGGCCTCCGACGAAAGAGAGGGACTCTCTATTTTCGCCGAAGAGGGATACAACCAGATCCCCGCAACGACCGCCAAACTCCTCTCGGCCAAGGGGTTGTTGAAAGTGATCAGTGATACCCCGTCCTTCTTTAGCCCCCTGTTCGGGCTGTATGTCCGCAGTCTGTTGTGACCGGAAACCCTACCCCATATATTCAAAACAGCCCGGCGCAAGAACCGGGCTGTTTCGCTGTTTGCTCAAGAGTAGCGGCTCGCTTCTCCGTCTACCCAGCTTATATCCACTCTTGTTGACTTGTGTTGCCTCACCTCTTCGATGAACCAGCCGAGTTTACTTATATCCTTACCGGCCGTACGGCCATCGATGATCGTAAACATCAGAAAGAGGTCCCAGTCCTGGATCGTATCGAGCAGGGTTTGGAAGGTTATCCTATCAAGGGAGCCAGTACGTAGATAATCAAGCCATAAATAATAGTTCTGATCGTGATACTGGATCATGTTCAACAGGTCTTGATCGTCCGTGAACCGGGCAGCATACTGCCTGGCCAGGGTGGCATGGCTGTGCGGGTGCAGGACAGGGACATTCTTCTTCGCCTCTGCCTTGAAGGTATCATGCACATGGATCAGGAGCTTTAGCTTCCAGTATTCCTCGTCGGAAATCCCCCGTTGTCTGAGTCGTTCCAGGTTGGCCTCGAGATCGGCGATGTGAAGCCTGACTTTTCCCTCCGGATGGCCCGGGCGTGGCCGGCCATACTCGATGTTTTTTTGATATGTGGGGTCGTCGAGGATGCGGGTGACGATCTCCTGCATCGTTATTTGCATATCATCTTTCATTGGTTCGTGTCCACCCGCAGTAGATCTGTAGCATTTACAATCACATTATCTTGTACCAAGCGTAAAACCGCCGGCGCTCGAAATCTGCTGGAGTGCCAGGCCGGCGGGCGTGGAGTTGGGGTTGAGGGTGTTGGCGCGGGTCAGGTCCTCGATCGCGCCTTCACGGTCGCCCAGCGCGGCCCGGGCCATCCCGCGCCAGTAGTAGGTCTCCTCCAGCACGGGTTTGTCCACATTGATCAGGGTGCTTTGCGCCAGGTTGATCACATCCTGGTAGCGGCCGGTATGGTAATAGGCAGCATAGGGACCGTCCACGTACCAGAGCAGACGCCAGGGCCGTTCCTCCTGAGGCAGGCCTGCATACAGGGAAAAAGCAGTGTCGTACGCCTGGGCGGCCCCCACAAAATCCTGGAGGAAAACCAGGCTCGACCCTCGATTGAACCAGGCAAAGAACTGTTCACGTCCGGTCAGGCTGTTGGCCTCCGCCAGAGCGAGGTCCGCGGCATACTGGAAATTGGATTGTGGGTCGCTGTTCGCACCGAGAATGGAATGGACCTCCACCGAGCGCTCCTTCGGGAAGACCACCACGTAGGCAAAATTGAAATGCCGCCAGAACTGGGCGATCACATCATAAGGCACACCGTAGGCTTCCGGCGGTCCTTCGTATGAGTCGTAGACCTGAAACTGCTGGCTCATATTGTTATACCCGCTGACGATCTGGTAATGACCCAGCCAGGCGTCATCGTGCGGGTCAAGACCCTTTTCGATCAACACCGGGAATCCGGAAGCTGTCAGCCGCTTGAGCAGCTCAAGGTCTCCGCCGACACGCCAAACGGCATCGTACGGGGTCGATTTTTCGACATAATCGACGATCTCGAATGGGTTGACGTTTTTATCATCCTGCTCAAAGCTGGGCCGCAGGTAGGCACGCGTTTCATACTGGCTGCCCTGCCAGCCCCACTGCGACAGGACCATGGACAGGCTGGCCGGGGCACAATTATTGAACTGCTGATACTCGTGCCGGATCCCGCTGATCGCCGCGCTCTCCGGCAGAGGTGCGAGGGTCAGGGTGGGCATAGGTGAGGGTGCGGGGGTTTCGGTCTGGCCGGGTATCTCTGTCACGGTGGGCACCTGCGCCATAGCAGTCAGAGTTCCATGGACGATGGCATCCACCTGCTCCTGCGGGATGAATACCACCTCTTCAGGCGGGTTGATCCAGCGCCGGATCTGGACGCGCACATTGTCCACCCGCCAGGCAAGCCGGTCGTGGACGGGAGGAATGTTGTATATCAGCGCTGCCAGCAGGCATAAACCCATCACCCCTGCTATTGAAATTATGAGTTTTTGTCTATTCATCTTGAAAATTATATCATTCTGGTTAGAGGCGGTCGGTAAGCTGTATGGCCAGGCCCAGATAACTCTCAGGGGAAAGCTCCTTCAGGCGGGACCGTGTCGCCTCATCCACCTCGACCGTCTCGCACCAGGACTTAAAATCCGCCTCAGACAGGACGCGCCCGCGTGTCTGTTGCTTGAGTGTCTCGTAGGCATCCGCCTTTCCGACGGCACGCAGGATGGTCTGCGCCCCTTCCGCTACGACTTCCCAGTGTGCGTTTAACTCCGCTTTGAGTCTTTCCTCATCAGGCGCAATGCGGGTCAGGCCGCGCTGCAGGCTGGTCCAGGCCACGAGACTGTGCCCCAACGCCGTGCCAAAGGTGCGCCTGACCGTCGAGTCGGACAGATCACGCTGCAGGCGCGAGACGGGCAATTTTTGCCCATAATGGATCAACAGGGAATTGGCGATCCCGAGATTCCCCTCAGCATTCTCGAAATCGATCGGGTTGACCTTCTGCGGCATGGTAGACGATCCCACCTCGCCTGCGATGACCGCCTGCTTGAGAGAGCCGTCGCTGATGTAACGCCAGATATCCTGGGCAAGATCGATCAGGATTGAGTTCGCCAGGCGGACAAGGTCGAAATAGCGAATCCAGTTGTCATAGGGAAGGATCTGGGTGGTGAACAGGTTTGGAGAAAGGTCATAGCCGGAAACAAACTTCTCGCTGAAGGAAATCCAATCCACCTGCGGCGCGGCCGCCTGAAGGGCATTGAAGTTTCCGACAGCACCGGTCAGCTTGGCTTCAAACCGAAACGCAGCCATTTCACCGTATGCGCTCCTCAGGCGAGCGACATACACCGCGAATTCCTTCCCCACCGTTGTCGGAACGGCAGCTTGTCCGTGTGTTCGCGCCAGCATGGGAACGGCCCGGTGACGGATCGCGAATTCACGCAGCCGGGCGATCAGACGATCGAGAGCGGGAAGCAAAACCCGGTCACGCGAGTCACGTAAGGCGATTGCCTGGGCAATGCTGTTGACATCCTCGGAGGTCAGCCCGAAATGAAGCCAGGAAAGCAGATCGGAAAGCGATGTTTCCTGTAATTTATTCTTCAAATAATATTCAATCGCCTTGACATCGTGCCGCGTCTCCCGTTCATAGGATTGGATCGACTCGGCATCCAATGTCGAGAAATTCGACTGGATCGATTGCAGAAGCGATGTCTCAGAATCGCTCAAGGGCCGGACCAGGCCGCTGCTGGAAAGGGCCGCGAGGAAATCCAGCTCCACCCGCACCCGGTCACGCAGGTACGCAAACTCAGAGAAATATTCCGTCAGCGGGGCAGCCGCTTGCGCATACCGGCCATCCAGAGGCGAGAGTGCGTGCAGGGGATCGTTCATGCTTTAGCCTTGTTGCGGGCGGCTACGATCTCCGACAGGATGGACAGAGCGATCTCCTCCGGCGTGCGGGCCTGGATATCGATCCCGATCGGGCCGTGAACACGATCGAGTTGTTCCTCGGTCAGCCCGTCCTCAAGGAGCCGCTGCCGGCGTTTTGCCTGAGTCAGCCGGCTGCCCAGCGCGCCCACATAAAACGCCGGGCTTGAGAGGGCAATTTTCAGCGCAGGGTCGTCCAGCTTGGGATCATGGGTCAGCATGGCAACCGCTGTGCTGCTCGTAATAGGGATCTGTTGAATGGCCTCGTCGGGCCAGGATTGGATCAAGCGGTCGACGTGCGGGAAGCGCTGTCCATTTCCAAAGGCTTTGCGCGGGTCGACAACAACGGTGCGATAGCCCAGGGTCTTGGCCAGCTCCATTAACGCGATCGTAATATGGGCCCCACCCACGGCGATCAGCGTCGGCGGCGGCAGAAGCGGTTCGATGAAAAGCTCGATCCCATCCTCCAGCAGGACGCGTTGTGTTTTTCCTTCAATCAGGCTGTTCGCCGACAGGTCCGCTACCTTTACATCCTGTCCACCTACGCTTGAGGCGATCACGTCTCCGTTTCCATGGATCAAAATTTCGCGGCCGATTATCTCGTCGGGTCCACGAATGATGGTCACGAGCGCTGCCGGGATCTCTTCATCCAGGACAGATCGCAGGGTCTTGAAAAATTCAGCATCCAGTGGATTTACATAAATATCGATGCTGCCTCCGCATGCCAGTCCCACATCCCAGGCAGTTTCATCTGCCACTCCAAAGTGTAAAAGCCGTGGACGATTGGTCTTCAGGGATTCGACGGCCGCTTCGAAAACGGCTCCCTCCACGCATCCGCCGCTGACCGAGCCGCTGATGCCCCCGTCGGGAGTAGCTGCCATCCTGGCCCCCTCACGGCGCGGCGAAGAGCCCCAGGTCTGGATCACGGTCGCAATCGCAACCGGTTTGCCCTGGGCAAGCCAGGTTTCAACGTCAGGCAGGATATCACGC
>DASUOS010000261.1:0-4011 GCA_036276515.1 Anaerolineales bacterium
GGGGCGGGAATGTACGGCAAAATGTTGATGCAGCGCTTTCAGAAAGACGAGCGGGCGAACATCACCTGGGTCAACGCCGCCAGCGAAGCGACGACCCGGGCCGCGGCAGAGGAATTTGACGTCAGGCAGTGGACACTGGACTACCATGAGATCCTCGCCGACCCCGCTGTAGATGCGGTGGTGATTGCCACGCCTCCCTACCTGCATGCCGAGCAATTGGCAGCGGCGCTTGCTGCGGAGAAGGATGTACTGCTCGAAAAGCCCATGGCCGAGTCAGCGGAGAGTGTCCGGCGGATCGTGGAAGCCGTCGAAGCGGCGCCGGAGCTGGTGGCGCTGGAGGCTTCCTGCCGCCACACGCGGCTGTCGAAGAAATTCCAGGTGATCAAGGAGATGATCGACAGCGGCAAGCTGGGCGAGGTTTATCATATCCATCACAACCATCTCTCCCGCACAACATTCATCGAGTACAACCGCAGCGGCGCCTGGGCGATGAACAAAAAGCTCGCCGGCGGCGGTCCCTTCGCAGACTGGGGCGTGTACGACCTGTCCTTCCACCTGGGTCTGTTCGACGATGTTCCCCAACTGAAGTCCCTGCAAAAGTTCCACCGCAACGATCTGCGGAACATGAGCAAATACGTCGAGTTCAGCGACGTGGAGCAGCATGGCGCAGCCTGGATGGAATTCGATACGGGACTGACGTACTACTACGAACGCGGCGCGGGCGCCCACGCTGAAACACCCAATGAGACGCGGCTGTACGGCACAAAAGGCGGTCTGCGCTTCCAGTTCCCTACCTGGGATTCGAACGAAATCGAGTTCTTCTACCTGGAAAACAATGAGCCGCGCAAGGAAACGTTCAAGATCGATCTGAGCGATGCCGTGGAAGATACACTCGCCCTGACCGGGCATTTCCTGGACTGCCTGGATGGCACAGCAGAACCGCTGATGCCTGTCCAGCGGGCGGCAAAGCACATGGAAATCCTGTTCCGGATTTTGGATGAATAAAGAAAAAGACCTTCGATTCAAGCTCGAAGGTCTTTTTGATACGAATCAATGCATATAGCTTGCCGTACCGAGGGCATGTTCGTAGACGAGCTTGGCATAGTACTGCCAGGCAAAGGGTGGCTGATAGTCAGACAAGGCAAGGTCGGACCTCTGGGTTTTCGTATTTTTGAGGTTTGAATCGAGAAAGCCCAGCATCTGATCCCATGCCTCGGCCTGGGCGCCGCCAGCCTGGATCCCCTCCGCATTGTGGACAAAGGCGTGCGGCTGACCTTGGTAAATCGTAATTTCGTGCGGAATTCCGGCTTCGGCCAGCGCGGCTTCGAAGGCATTCACCTCCTCAACAGGGATGGACTGGTCCGCCCCGCCAAAGATGCCGAGGACGGGACCCGGCAGGGATCGCAGTACAGCGGGATCGGTTTCCGGCGAACCGTAGAAGATCACGGTTGAAGCGAGCCGGTTGTTGTGCAGGCTGTAGGTCAGCGAAGCCCGTCCGCCATAACAGAAGCCGGCAATGGCGATGCGGTTGGCGTCCACATCTGGCTGGGATTCGAGCCAGGCGTATACCGAATCCAGGTCGGTGTTGACATTTTCAGGCCGGCTCGTGATCACCTGATAGATGGCGCGGGGGATCCAGGTGGTGGTCGAGCCGCGGAATGTGTCGGGCGCAACCACCAGGTAGCCTTCCTCGGCCAGCAGGTCTGCCTTGCTGACAATGGACTCGTTCAGCCCATAGAACTCATGGATCATGATCACGGCCGGGTAGGACCCTTCGCCCGCAGGCCTGGCCACATAGGCACGGACGTCCGGTCCACCTGCCGCGCCAGGGATTGTCGTATTGGTGACCCCTTCCAGTCTCCCGCCATCCGCCAGTGAATCCACCAGGATGGAACCGGCCAAAAAGACCACCAGAGCAGCAAACAATATCAAAAGGCCAAGCAGAATGCGTTTTAGAAGTTTCATCTCATCCTCCGAGGTGAAGATGAGACTGCTGCTTCAAGTTTTACCTGCAATACCTATCAGAGCGGATCCGGTTTCGGCGTCACCAGCCTCGCGCCCAGGAGGGCGGCCAGGACCATCAAGAAGAGGAGGACAAGACCGCTGCAAATCCCAACGGCGGTGAAGGAAGCGCCCATGCCCTTCAAGGCGATCTCTTCATTCGGCACAACCTTTCGGGTCCCATCTTCGAATGTGCAGGTCCATTCTTCCTGGTGGCCGGTCATCCCGCTGGGGCTGGTGGTCACGGGCCCTGAATTGAATTCATCCTGTGCGATGGAGATGGCTCCCGGACAGACTACCCAGCCTGTCAGCCTGTCGAACACGGGTGGTATCCCGATCAACATCGCGCCGCCCACCGGCACAAAGAAAAATAACGACAGTCCACCGATCAATAGAACAAGAAGTACTCCAATGCAGGAACCGTGCCAGCGTTTCATCGATGACTCCTCTTCTAAAGTGAGATAGCCTTGCGAAGGCTCAAAACATTCGCAAACGATTGCCCGTTACAGCCTTCGCAAGGGTTTATTTTATTCCTTTGATCGCCCAGGCCCTCGCTATCAACGGAATCGATCCATCCACGGCAAAGGGCAGGCTGTTGTAGAGGCGGTCGCGCAGCCTGGAGCGCTGCTCATCGCTCAGAGACATGGCATAGCCCGCCGCGGATCCCTGGCCTCCTAAAAATGGATTCCAGAAATCGTCGAAGTCCTTGAAATCGGTATGGATATCGATGGCATGTGTCTCCATGACCTGAAGCCCGGCCCCCTCAAATAGCTGGCGGAGGGCATCGGGCTGGCAGAATGGGAAGCGCCTGCCTTCATCGAGATCGTAGGCAGCCGGGTCGACAGCCGCCGCCGCGTTCCAGAAATGGCGCATGAACTGCATCTTCCCGGCATAGTCCCAGACATACAAGCCGACGATTCCATTCGTCCGCACCGCCTGCGCCATTTGCGCGACCATCAGGTCCGGCTGTGGCACAAAGTTCAATACCAGACCGGAAACGGCGGCATCGAATGTCCCCGGGTCAACCGGCAGGTCCTGAGCATCACCCGTTTCGAATTCGACCTTCGGATGGACCACGCGGCTGCGGGCGGTATTGACGAAACCATCCGATCGATCGATGCCTTTCACTCTTCGGGGGTTTGCCAGATCGAGAATCGTCTGGCTGAGGGCGCCGGTGCCGCAACCCACATCCAGCCATAGACTGTCCTGCGGAACCGCCAGCCAGCGAATGAATTCCTTTGCCACCATCCGGCTCCAGCGGCCAACGTAGCGTTCATAGGAGTCCCCACTCATCCAAACATCATGCGCAGTCAAATCTTTGCTCATAATAAGGCTCCCTGGTATCAATAAAGTTAATGTCATTATAACGACGCAGGAGGGATCTTGCCATCAATCAAAAGAGCCAAAGACAATGTCTTTGGCTCGCCTTTATGGGTTGAATGGCTTTTACTTACGCCAGGAGGGCATGTACCAGTCGCTGTCGAGGGTCAGGCCCGGGCTTTGGAGGAGCTGCTGCCCGAGCGTATCCAGATCCACCACAAAGAGGCGGCTGCCCGTGGCAGAAGACGACTCGCTGATCAGGAGATCGTTCCCATCCGGTGAGAACATCACCGAACCGACCGTAGTTCCACGGTAGACCTGCTTCAACCCTCGTCCATCGCGGTCGATCACATATACATCTGCAGTCGGGGTGCCCTGCGTGATCTCGGTGTAGTAGGCGAACGCCAGGCGCCGGCTATCAGGAGACCAGACGATGGGATAAATCGTCCCTCCTGTGAAGCCGGCAAGTTCCACCGGATTATCTCCATCGGGCTCGGCAACTTTGAGGGCATGTCTGGAACTTGTGTAATCATAATCATCATAGGCGATCCACCTGCCGTCATGCGAGGGGATGATCGTCGCCTTGGTGAGGAGCGTGTCGAACATTGGCTGGACACGCCCATCGGCAACATGGATCAGGTACACGGTGCCTTCACTGCCGGGATTTCCTGACCGTACAATAATATTCTC
>DASUOS010000262.1:0-4608 GCA_036276515.1 Anaerolineales bacterium
GCCTGGGCGCTGGATTTTCAGGATGGGCAGAACGGCAAAGCTCAGGAAGCGATCGATAAGGCCCTGGAGCTTGACCCCAACAATGCCATTGCGCATGCCTACCGGGTCGAGATCCTGATCGATTCCCAGACCTTCGACAACATCGACAAAGCCCGGGAGGTCTCCCGAACGGCGCTGGCGCTGGACCCCAACGCCCTCGAGACCCGCCGGGCCCGCGGCTATATCTTCGAAGCCACCGGTGATTATGAAAATGCGGTCCAGTTCTACCGGTCGGCGATCGAGCTGAATCCCAACCTGGCCATCCTGCACATGGAGCTGGGCCGCAACCTGCGCTTTATGGGGGTCTACGACGATGCGATCACAGCGTTCACATACGCAAACACTCTCAATCCCAGCGACCCGGAACCGGATTACCTGATCGCCCGCACTTATGCGACCATCGGTGAATATGCCAAAGCCCTGCAGTATGCAGAAACAGCCGTGAACGATGACACGACCGACGCCCGCTATCGCGGCAATTATGGCGTTATGTTCTATCGTAACTTCAGGTACGCAGAAGCCGTGGAGCAGCTGCGGCTGGCCGTCAAGGGCGGGACGACCGAAGATGGTTTCCCGATCCAGGGTCTGGCATTGAACGATGACCCGCGCATTGCCGAGTTTTATTACACCTATGGGCTGGCACTGGCCCGCACCAACCAGTGCGGAGAGGCACTGCCGATCGCCCAGAACCTGCAGTCGAAATACCCCGTGGAGATTGCCGCGGATGACCCAACTGCCCAGATCATCCTGGAGGCGGCCAATACGATGATCACCGTTTGTGAGGAAAACCTGGCAAACCCGCCTACGGAGATGCCTCTGTCCACCGATGAGGCTGCCGTCTCGCCGGAACCGACTGAAACCCCTGAACCCGAAATGCCCGAAATGGAAGCGACGGCCACACCATGAACGTATCACCGCGCCGGCCTCTTTTCAACCGCAGGCCGCAGTCCAACATCTACCGTATGTTCGTCTGGGTGGTAATGCTGCTCGGTGGTGTCTGGCTTCTCCAGCAGGTCAGCCGTGGAGATATTAAGCCGCTGTTCGAGCCGACGCCGATTCCGACGCGTACTGTCGCATCCTATCTGGAGGAGGGCAACGCGAACATGAAGGCCGGGAACCTGAATGGCGCCATCCTGGCCTATAAGGAGGCGCTCCGGCAGGACCCGAACGATGCCGAGACCTGGGCTAAGCTGGCGCGTATACAGACCTATTCATCCGCCTTTCTGATCACCAACCCCGAAAAACGAGACCGCCTGCTCGAGGCGCTCGAATCGGCGGATAAGGCCGTCGAGCTCGCCCCCGAGAACAGCACGGTCCGTGCCATCCGGGCCTTTACCCTGGACTGGAACGCGGACTCAAACTTCCACACCGCTGAGGAGGTCCAGGACTTCATCCAGCAGGCGGAACAGGAAGCACTGATCGCCCAGCAGCTGGATAATACCAACACGCTGGCGCTGGCCTATTATGCCGAGATCCTGCTGGACCAGTCGAAGTGGAACCAGGCCGAGCTGATCATCCAACAGGCCCTCGAGCGGCCGGATGCCAGCCAGTGGATGGATGTCTACCGCGTGAATGCCTATGTCCTCGAGACCCTGGGCCAATACAACCTGGCCATCGCCGAGTACGAGAAGGCGATCGCCATCGAGCCAAACTTTACCTTCCTTTATATTCGTATCGGTGCGAACTATCGCCGCCTGGCCAGCGAGATCCAGAACCCGGATGCGGCCCGGCCGGTGTATGAGCAGTCGCTGGACTACTTTGACAAGGCGGTCAAGATCAACCAGCAGATCAAGGTCCGGGACCCGGGTCCGCACCTCTCGATCGCCCGTACCTATTCCCAGCTGGGTGAATTCTTCATTGCCGCCCGCAACGTGCAGACCGCCCTGGAATACGAGCCGAATAATGCCGATATCTATGGACAACTGGGCATCATCTACTTCCGTTCGCGCAACTACGAAGGCTCGATCTTTTCGCTGAAATGTGCGATACGCGGCTGTTCGGGTGAAGAGTCGTGCCTCGGCCGCGGCCTGGAACGCTGCTTCCCGGACCTGGGCGAGAACCCGGTCGATGTGGTTGGGCTCGAGCTCCAGCCGAACACCATCGTGTATTACTACACCTATGGCTCGGTTTTGGCCGCCCTCAGCCGGCAGAGTGACAACAACTGTGGCGAAGCTCTGCAGGTGATGGATGAAGTTCGCGCCGAAGTGGACAATAATCCGGAAGAATATGCCGATGGGCGCGGCACCATCATCAGCATTGTGGAGGCGGCGGAGGAGATCTGCGCCTCGCTGGCGGCCGGGGAGGTGACCGATCTCTCGGTCACGCCGGAGTCGACAGTGACACCCAATCCCACGATCGAGGCCCTGGAGACCCTGATCCCCGAGAGTTCCTCGACGACAACCCCGTAATTACAGAGGATTCCGTATCAGAGAAATATAAGAACTTAAACAACCCTCTTGACTAGGACAATTGGTTCAATTATCATAAGATTAGCACTCAGAAGGCTCGAGTGCTAATTTCGTGATTATTCAAAAAACCAAACAATCCAATCAGGAGGTCTGACAATGGCAAGTAAATTGAAGCTGAAGCCCCTCGGTGGACGCGTGATCGTGGAACCGATCGAGCAGGAGGAAATGACCGCTGGAGGCATCATCCTTCCCGAAACAGCAAAGGAAAAACCCCAGGAAGGCAAGATCCTGGCTGCGGGACCGGGCGACCGTGACGAGGATGGCGAGCGCATCCCCATGGAAGTACAGGTTGGAGACAAGGTGCTGTACGCGAAGTATTCCGGCACCGAAGTGAAAGTGGATGGCAAGAAACTGCTCATCCTGCGCGAAAGTGATATTTTGGCCGTAGTCGAAGGCTAATTCTGGAGGAATGAAAAATGGCTGCTAAACAACTTGTATTTTCTGAAGACGCCCGCCGCAAGCTGAAGAATGGCATGAACATGGTTGCCAACGCGGTGAGTGCAACCCTCGGCCCCAAGGGCCGCAACGTGGCTGTGGACCGCAAATTTGGCTCCCCCACCATCACCCATGACGGCGTTTCCGTCGCCAAGGAAATCGAGCTCGAAGATCCGTTCGAGAACATGGGCGCCCAGCTGCTCAAGGAAGCCGCGTCCAAGACCAATGACATCGCCGGTGACGGCACGACCACATCCACCGTTCTGGCGCATGCGATCGTGAACGAGGGCCTCAAGGCTCTGGAGGCCGGTTACAACCCCATGCTGCTCAAGCACGGCATCCTGCAGGCGACCGAGACGGTCGTCGAGGAGCTGCGCAAGATGTCGGTCAAGATCGACACCAAGGAAGAGATCGCTTCCGTAGCGACCAACTCCGCCGCTGACGCTGAGATCGGCGGGCTGATCGCAGATGTGATGGACAAAGTCGGCAAGGACGGCGTCATCACCGTCGAAGAGTCGAAGTCCATGCAGTTCGAGACCGAGTTTGTCGAAGGCATGCAGTTCGACCGCGGCTACCTCTCGGCCTATTTCATCACGACCACCGACAAGATGGAAGCCGTGATCAACGAGCCGTACATCCTGATCAACGAGAAGAAGATCTCCGCCGCCCAGGACATCGTCCCCATCCTTGAAAAACTCGTCCAGATCGGCAAGCGCGAGCTGGTCATCATCGCCGAGGATATCGATGGCGAAGCCCTCGCCACCCTGGTGCTCAACAAGCTGCGCGGCATGCTGAACGTGCTGGCCGTCAAGGCCCCCGGCTTCGGCGACCGCCGCAAAGCCATGCTGCAGGATATTGCCATCCTGACCGGTGGCACCGTGATCTCGGAAGAGACCGGCCGCAAGCTCGAAACCACCACCCTGCAGGACCTGGGCCGTGCCGAGAAAGTCGTCTCCGACAAGGAGAACACCACCATCGTCGGCGGCAAAGGCAAGAAGGGCGATATCGAAGGCCGCATCAAGGAAATCCGCGCTGAGATCGACAAGAGCACCAGCGACTATGACAAGGAAAAACTCCAGGAACGTCTTGCCAAGCTGAGCGGCGGCGTCGCCATCATCCGCGTCGGCGCAGCAACCGAGACCGAGATGAAGGAAAAGAAGCACCGCGTCGAGGACGCTCTCTCCGCCGCCCGCGCGGCCGTCGAGGAAGGCATCGTGCCCGGTGGTGAGATCTCGCTCATCAACGCCGCGACCAAGCTCGACAAGCTGATCAAGAATCTCGATAGCGATGGCAACGAAGAGACCAAGGTTGGCATCAATATCGTCAAGAAGGCGCTGGAAGCCCCGATCCGCAAGCTGGCTGCCAATGCCGGCCAGGATGGTTCCGTCATCATCGACACCGTCCGCCGCACAGCCGCGGACAAGAAGAACAAGAATATCGGCTACAACGTCCTGACCGATGAATACACCGACATGATCGCAGCCGGCGTCATTGACCCCGTCAAGGTGGTTCGCGGCGCCCTCGAGAATGCCGCTTCCATCGCAGCCATGATCCTGACCACAGACGTGCTCATCACCGACATGCCTGAGAAGGATAAGGCCCCTGCTATGCCTCCGGGCGGCATGGGTGGCATGGATTATTAATAAACGTGTGGGGTCGGGCAGCT
>DASUOS010000263.1:0-2650 GCA_036276515.1 Anaerolineales bacterium
GGCTGGATGATGACGGTCCAGGCTGTGGGGGGCATCCTGGGCGGCCTTCTGGCTGCCCGAGTCAACCGCCGGATTTCCACCGTCAGCATGTACGGCGGGTCGGAAGTGATCCTGGGGGTGGTCCTCATAGCCCGTTACAACATTCCGGATCTGCCGATCTTGTTCGTAACCACGCTGATCACCGGTTTTCCTGCCGCGTTGGGCATGGCTGCGCTGGAAACACTTTTCCAGCAAAAAGTACCCAACTCTCACCTGGGCCGGATTTCAGGCGCCCTGAATACCACGGTCGGGCTGACCAGCCTGTTCGGTGTGCTCGGCATCTCCACGTTCTTCAGGTCATGGATCACTTCGCGGATCTGTTCGCCAATGGACGTGCCCCCCGGCTCGCGCGTGGGAAATACAATGTATCCCCGCTCATGCAGATACTCCACGAGATACGGGATGTGCGATGTCTTGCCTGAGCCTTCGGGTCCTTCGAGGGTGATGAACAAAGCAGTGCTTCCTTTTTAACCGATTATAAATTTAATCTCTACATTTTTTATATACGTTTTTAAGTCTGTTGTAATTTTACGGGAATAGAATGGCGGCGGCATGGAAAAGGAGGTTGAGTTTCAATGAAACAAGTGATGTATGTTCTTTTCGTCGTGGTCGTTGCCGGGGTGGCAGCCCTGGCCGGGGCGTTTGCGGGCGGAGCGGCCGTCTACCGCGCAGTACAAGGGAGGGAAACTTTACCCGAGTCAGTACAGCAGGTTCTTCCAGAAGGTGTCCCGGCGCCCACTCAGGTTCTTACACTACATACGACAGATGTCGAAACGTCGATTACGCAGTCGGTCCAGAAGGTGGGCCCCACAGTTGTGACCGTGGTCGGCACGATTCCGGGCCAGCTGACGATCTTCGGCCCCACCGGCGACCAGACCGTGAGCGGGACCGGTTTCTTTATCACGGATGATGGATACATCATCACGAATAATCACGTGGTGGAAGGCACCCAGGAAGTGGAGATCATCCTCTCCGACGGGACGCAGCAGACGGCGGACTTCGTGGGATCGGACCCCTATTCAGACATTGCCGTTCTCAAAGCGGATGGCAATGTCCCTGCTGTGGCAGCGCTGGGAAATTCAGATGCGCTCGACCCGGGCGAATCGGTCATTGCCATCGGTTCGCCGCTCGGGGACTTTAAAAATACGGTGACGGTGGGCGTGGTCAGCGCAACGGGCCGCTCCATCGATACGGGTAAGGGCTACTCCATCGAAAACCTGATCCAGACCGACGCGGCCATCAACCAGGGAAATTCAGGCGGTCCGCTCGTTAACCTGGCCGGTGAAGTGATCGGGGTGAATACGCTGGTTGTGCGCCAGTCGCCGACCGGCAGTGTGGCGGAAGGGCTGGGTTTTGCCATCCCCATTAATACTGCCCAGGCGATCGCCCGGCAGATCATCGAGCAGGGGTACTTCGCCCGTCCCTATATGGGCGTGAGCTTCCAGCCGATCAACCCGGAGATCGCGGCAAGATATGACCTGCCTGCCGAGTGGGGCGCTTTCATTACCAACGTGGAGCCCGGCAGCCCGGCCAGCGAGGCAGGCCTCCAGGAAGGAGACATCATCACCCAGGTTGGAGAGATCGCGCTCGACGAAACACACTCGTATGTCAATGCCCTGTTCACCTATCAGCCCGGCGATCAAATTCCATTGACCGTGGTACGGGATGGAGAAGAAGCGCATCTTCAAATCACCCTGGGCGAAGCTCCCCGGAGATAACACAAGGGACAGGCTTATTGACCTGTCCCTTCTTTTTGAACAACTAATTTCTACTATCTATTCTCTACTCCCTAAAGATCCTCACATGCCGGCGCGGTTCCTTGCCATACGAATGGCTGACCAGCTCTGCATTGCGCGCCATCTCGTGCTGCAGCCTGCGTACAAGGGAAGGGCCTGGCGGCAGGTCCACCCAGCGCTCACCGTTGAGCACGGCGGTGATGGCCTGCTGGGTCTGGTCGCGGACTGAGTCCGCGTCAGACGTCATGAATTGTTCGCCCTTCAAATTATAAAGGTCGCCTAAAAACTGTTCCATCTGCCCAACCGTGGTGGAACGCAGAACATAGATCGGCACACCGCGGCTCTCGGCATCCACGATGGTCTGCTGGCGGTCGCGGTAATAGGTGCGGAGAGTTACCAGTGCATCGGCTTCCTCCGGGTCCTTT
Organism: Anaerolineales bacterium; assembly: GCA_036276515.1. GTDB lineage: Bacteria > Chloroflexota > Anaerolineae > Anaerolineales > Villigracilaceae > Defluviilinea. The sequence goes on from DASUOS010000263.1 coordinate 2,201, forward strand.
ACCACCACCGCAGGCACACCGAGCCGCTTGGCAGCCTGCATCAGGCGATTGCGTGCCACACCATACGGATAGATCTTCACGGTGGGCATCACCCCGCGCACAGTTTCAAAGTGTGGAGCGATGGGAGTCGGGATCGCCTCCTCTGCAGCGGGAGCCGCTGTCCGTCCGCGCCGTGGTGATTTTGTTTCCTTCGCATCCAGCCGCGATTTTTCCGCCGATTTGGTCTTTTCGATCTGGATGCTGCCCCTCTCATCGCGGGTCCGCACTTCAGGCTGGAGGGGATAGCCGCGCAGCAGTGCATCCACGGACGCCATGATATCGGTATGGACCGTAAAACGGTCCCGGGTCTGGATCTCGATCAATACGTCGAAGGTGGGTGGAGCGCGCCTTTCCAGGACAGTCTTCTGGGTCCCACGCCGGCGCGCTTCCTCATCCGACAGGGTGACGGCT
>DASUOS010000264.1:0-6174 GCA_036276515.1 Anaerolineales bacterium
CGGCCGAAATTGTGCCCGAACTGCCGGCCCTGGCGCGCAGGAAGACCGCCAGGGGAGAAACGCGTCGCCTCGATGAAGGGATTCAAACGCGTGACATCCAACCAGTGCAGTAATGTGCTATCCAGGCCTGCAACATAGCCGAAGAAACTGGGTGAGGCGAAGGCTGCCTTGTCGGCATAGCCTTCATAGCCGCCTGCCGCCTCCGCACCGCTGGACGCATCCACGAATGTCCATTCCGGTTCAATGCTGCCGGGCGGCAGCTCGGCCAGGCGAACCAGCTCCAGATGGTAGCGGATCAGGCCGGGGTTATGCGGGTACACCCATACCCAGAGCGTGAAATCAGCCCAGCCGGTCGAACCGGTGAGCCGAACACCCGGGCGAGCCGGATCGTCCAATTCACTGATCTCGCTAACATGGTCCAGCAGTCCCAATTTGTTCCCCAGTGGGCGCAGGGCAATTGCCACCCCGGCGCCGGCCCGGCTCAGCATTATAGCCTCGGGGACTGCGGCTTGGCCGAAGTCGAGCCGGTAGGTACCTGTGGTAAGCGTAAAAGAGCTGTTGGTAGCCTCTGTCAGGCCCGCGGCAGGCTCGTCGCTGCGCCGGGCAAGCGGCGCCTTCAGGCTGGCATAGCCCAATTCTGAGGGAAGTAGGTCGAAGCTGCTCTCCGTCCCAGCGGTTCCTGTAGCAGGGATGTCTGTGACTACCGTTGGTTCCGGCTCGCGGGTTGAGGTCTGGCTGGTGCAGGCGACCAGGGTGCTGAATGCGAGCCAGCGCAAGAGGAGGATTGAGCGGCGCATAGGGTGGCTTCGACGGCTGTCAGCCCTTGACCCCGGCGTAGCTCACACCTTCGATGTAATAGCGGCTGAAAAAGAAGAAAATGGTCAGCGGCACAATGGCGTTGATCATGGCACCCACCAGAGTAAGATTCCACTCCGCCTTGTATTCCTGCTGGAAGACGCTCAGCGCCACATTCATCACCCACATATCGGGCGTGTTCAGGTACAACAACGGCGTGAGAAAATCATTCCACATCCCCTGGAACTGCAGGATGAAGAGGGTAAGCAGGGCCGGCCGGGCCAGCGGCAGGACCACATCCTTGTAGATCTGGAAATAGGATGCGCCATCGATAAAGGCTGCTTCCTCCAGCTCGCGAGGTACCGCTTTGAGAAACTGGGTCAGCATAAAAATGCCAAAGGCATCGACGATACTGGGGAAGATCAGGGCATAGGCGGTATTCACCCATCCCAATTTAGCGATGAGCACATACTTCGGGATGAGCGTCACGGCTCCCGGGATCATCATGGAAGCCAGCATGAAGTTGAAGATTAGCCCTTTGCCGGGAAAGCGCATGCGGGCGAAGGCATAGGCCGCCATGGAACAGAAGATGACCATGACGAAGGCACGGATGACCGAGAGCAGGGCTGTGTTGAACAGCCAGCGTATAAAGCGTCCGCCGCCCGCCTGAACGGCTAACCGTTCGAACACGAAAGTCACCAGCAGTCCGACCACCAGCGCTCCGGCCATTGCCAGCAGCACACGACTCCAATCCGGATTGGACATGGAGAGGATGCCGACTGCGATCAACGCAAAGGTCGTCACGGCAATACCGACCGTCCACAGCAAGATCGGATCGGCGGCCTCGCCCAGGCGCGTGCGCAGGTACAACGCGCCGCCCAATCCTGCCAACAGAGCCAGAGCCAGCGAGAGAGGCAGACCGATGGCACGTGAAACGCTCTGCTGCCTTTCGCCCGTACTACTCAAGCCGACCAGCAGAAATAAAACAAAGAAGACAAACACGCCTGAGGACAGGCCGAGCGAGATAGCGCCAGCCGGGCGCGGCAAACCACCCACATCCGTATTCCAGAGTTCAGGCCAGTTCTGCACCTGCCAGACGGTCGGGAAGAACGTGGGCGGCCAGGCGATGATTTCCGAATCGGTCTTGAACGATCCCAGGAAGGCCAGGATGAAAGGCATAAACAAAACCAGGCCAATCGTAATCAAAAGGGCATAAATCACGATCCGGCTGACCCGGTGATTAAATCGCGCATACTCGGGCGAGAGGCTGCGCGCGGCGGGGCGAGCGAGAGTTGCCATGCGTACCTCGATCTAGAAAGACTCAGTGCCGCTTTCAATATAGCGGCGCTGAATATATGTGAAGAAAAAGATGATGGCAGCCAGCAGTACCGCCATTGCGCTGGCGTAGCCCACGGTGGGCGGGCCATTGGTTCCAATCGCTTCAGAGTAAATCAGGTAGACGGGTACCAGCGTGGTATTGAGTGGGCCGCCTGCAGTAAGAATCTTAACCTGGTCGAACACCTGCCAGGTACCAATGGTCCCCAGCACCACAATCAGCAGGATAACGGGCCGCAGCATGGGAACCGTTATTTTCCAGAACTGCTGCCGGTTGTTCGCACCGTCAATTGCCGCAGCTTCATATAAAGGCGGAGGGATCTCCTGCAGGGCAGCCAGGAACATGAGCATAAAGGTTGGAGCCGTGGTGAAGATGTTTTGGAACATAATCGCCATCCAGGTCACACTGGGACCACGCAGATACCAGAGGGAGGAGGGAATGTCGCCGCCAAAGGCCTGGACGATGAGCTGGATCAGACCGCGCGGGTTATTGAGCCATTCCACCGCTGTCCATTCGGCACCGAAAGCCGCCCACAATTGCGTTAGAAAGTAATTCAGGTAGCCGGTTTTGAGATACAGCCACCAGAAGATCATGGTGATGACAACTGAAGATGCGACACTGGGTGCATAAAACAAAGTGCGAAAGACCTGGCTGCCTCGTACCTTGGTATTGATCAGCGTGGCCAGCGCCAGCGCCAGAGACGTCTGCAACGGCACCACGATGATCACATACCAGATCACGTTGACCAAGGATCGGACAAATTGTCCTTTGGGCGAGAGCGCCCTGATGTAGTTGTCAAGCCCCACCCATTCCGGCGGCCAGGTAAAGAGATTGAACTGGTTGAAGCTGATGTAAAAGGCGAAGAGGATCACCCCCACGGTAAAGACCAGCGTCACGATCAGGTATGGCAGCAGGAACAGATACGCCGCCAACGCTTCCTGGCGGGCGCGGGGGTTATTGAAAAAGCCGCGGCGGGGTGGGGTAGTGACTGTCATAAGATTCGTCCTCCATCAATTGGACTTGTCCAGCGACCGACCTGGCTTCCCTCCCCTTCGAAGCAGTCCGAAGGGGAGGGAATTTTAGGTCACGAAATGTTTACTGGCCGTCCAGCGCCGCCTGGACTTCTTCCTGGGCCTGGGCGAAGGCTTCCTCTACGGTCTGATCGCCGAGGTAGATGCGTTCGAGCGCCTTACTGACCGCATCATTCACCTTGCCTGTGTTCGGACCCCAGTACGCGACGCGCGTCAGGTCAAACGTGCCGCCCTGGGCGATGGCCGCGTCGTTCGGGTCGACCACCATATCGATCTGGTCGGGGTGCGTGCTGTAGGCGAAGCCTGTTTCGACGATCTCACCCTGATTTTCACGGCCGGTGAGGAACATGGCGAAGGCTGCCGCGGCGCGGGGATACTGGGTTGCTGCGTTGACACCGATGCCATTCGTAAAGATTACGTCAGCCTTGCCTTCGGGTCCGGTGGGTAGAGGCACAGCCTTCCACTCCACGTCAGCGAAGTCCGTGCGCATATAGTTCACCATCCAGCCGCCTTCATAGGTCATAGCCACCAGCTTCTTGCCAATGGCTTCTCCGCACCAGCCGGCACCTACATCCGCGGCAGTAACCAGTGAGCCATCTTCCTTCATTCCAGCGATGAAATTGGCAGCTTCGATCACTTCGGGCGAGTCGACCATTGCAGTTGTGAAGTCCTCATTGGCATATGCGCCGCCGGCGCCAAAGGCGAACGGGGCAAAGCGTGCCCAGTCGGCGCCCTGGCAAAAGCCGGCATAGGTACCCTTTGCCGCAATGGCATCTGCCGCCGCTTTCAGGTCATCCCAGGTCCAATCGGCAGTGGGTTCGTCGATGCCCGCGTCTGCAAAGGCCTCGGGAAGATAGACCAGGCCGAGTGTTCCCCAATCCTTCGGCAGGGCATAAGTCTTGCCGTCGAGCGTGAAAATCGACAGCAGTGCGGGGATGAAGTCGTCGCGGCTGACCCCGGCCTCGGCCATATACTCATCGAGGGGCAGCAGCTGCCCGGTAGGGCCAAAGGCTGTCATTAATTGATCGTCAACGTAGAATACATCCGGTGCTGTACCGCCGGCCATCGCTGCCTTCAGTTTCGTCTGGAAGTCGGCCGGGATCGGCTGATAGTCCACCGTCACGTCCGGATAAAGTGCGTTGAAGCGCTCGATCGAGTCGCGGTAGACCTGCTGTTCGGTGTCATCGCCCCAGCCCGAAAACACAATGGTGGCGCCCTCTTCGACCTCGATCACGCCTTCAGCAACCGGGGCCTCGGTCGCGTCCGTGCTCTCTGTGGCTGCCTCAGTGGCAGCCGGGGCCTCGGTTGCCGGCTCCTCTTCTGCCGGGGCTTCGGTCATCGGCGCTTCCGTGGCAGCCGGGGCTTCGGTTGCTGCGGGTCCACAAGCTGTCAATGCGAATGCAAGGATCAGCACGATGCTGAAAGATGCAAATAGTTTTTTATTCATTCTCTTACTCTCCTTAAGTTTGCCTGTTTATACGTACTCACGATTTTTCGAATCAATCATTCACGTTTATTGCGGAACCACCTCCTTTGCGGGTTTGTTTTCCGTCAAGAGGACATGACCCTCATGCCCTTACGGTTGAGCCCGAATCGGGGTTTTATGCCGAGTTTCGACGAATGAGTTCGGGTTGCAGCAGGACGTTGCGTTTCAGTGGCTGATTTCCCTTCATCAGGGCTACGAGGATCTCGACACATTCCCGTCCAGCTTCATGGATGGGCTGACGTATCGTTGTCAATGGGGGGAATAGATATTGTGACATCGGTGCATCGTCAAATCCGATAATTGCAACATCCTCTCCAATTTCCAGACCGAGTTGACGGGCAGCATGGAGCGCACCGATTGCCTGGGTATCGTTGAGAGCCACAATTGCGGTGGGCCGTTCAGACGATGAGCTTCCAAGTAACCGGGCAGCCGCCTGGCGGCCGAACTCAAATGTTCCTTCGCCGCGTTCGATCCACTCTTGCCGGATCTCCAGTCCGCCGGCTTTCATGGCTTCAAAGAAGCCGCGCAAACGATCATTTCCCACGCGCGAATCCTCCGGCCAGGCAATTGCCGCAATACGGCGGTGGTGGCGTGAGATCAGGTATTCGACAGCCTGGCAGAGACCATTGGCCCCATCGATGTCCACGTTGGGGAAATCCAGCTCGGGATTGGAGCGGCCAAACGCTACGAAGGGAAACTTCCGCTCGAGCAGGAAGGCAATTCGTGGATCGTTGTAATTTACACTCGAGATCACAAACCCGTCTACACGACCGGTGTTTATCAGTTCCCGGTAATCATCCACCTGAGCCTGGCCTTCACGAAAAGGAAAAGGCAGCAGGTGATAGCCTGCTGCCGCCGCTTCCTGAAGCATACTGGAAAGGAATTGATCGAGAATGTGATTGACCTGGTTGGGGGAGGTGGGCACCCATGAATACCCAATCATGTGACTGCGTTTGGCCCGCATGTTGCGTGCAATCTGGTTGGGGCGATAGCCTAAATCATGAACGGCCTTCATGATGCGGTCGCGGGTCTCTTTGGAGACCTGGGCCTGTCCATTGAGCACCTTCGAGACTGTCTGGTAGCTTACGCCGGCATGGATCGCGACCTGCTTGAGAGTAACCTTCTGGCTCATGATCCTCTTTTGAGTTGGTTAGGCGAACGTTCACCCGAACGTTCGCCTTCATTGTACAACTTTCAGTATCCAGAGTCAATCGGCAGTTTTCAATTTGCTGAAGTTAACAGGATGAAAGACGGTATAAGAAATCCAGGAAGAACAATCCAACAGTTCACATGAGAACGCTGGCTGTGCTCTTTTTTACATGGGTCGACTTTGTAAGGGGAAGATTCATCAGATTGTGAATCAAAACGGAGCATTTCACGTTAAGCAATATACTTGAAGGAATGCCATGAAATCATCTGATAAAAAGAAGCCGCCAAAAAAGGCCAGCCTCCCCGAACAGAAACTTGGCGATACGCCGGTTCCTCCCTGGGAAATGCCGACTCCTGAGGAAAAGCGGGAGGCGAAA
>DASUOS010000265.1:0-8390 GCA_036276515.1 Anaerolineales bacterium
ATACAGGGGTTCATCGCGGCGATCAGTTGGAAATTGGCAGAGAAGGTGAGCGAGCCTTTGGCGCGGCTGATGGTGACCACCTTGTCCTCCATCGGCTGGCGCATCACTTCCAGGACGCGGGTGCCGAATTCGGGGAATTCATCCAGGAACAGGACGCCGCGGTGGGCGAGGGAAATCTCGCCGGGTTTGGGGATATTGCCTCCACCGACGAGACCTGCATGTGAAATGGTATGATGGGGTGCCCGGAAGGGACGGTGGCGAATCAGCGGCGTACCGGCAGGGAGCTGGTCGGCTACGGAATATATCCGGGTGACATCCAGCGATTCCTCAATGCTCATCTCAGGCAATATACTTGGAAGGGCACGAGCCAGGAGAGTCTTTCCGGCGCCCGGACTCCCGACCATCAGTATATTATGGACGAAAGACCGTACGCTTTTCTATAGTCATTTGTACTTAGTCATGCATCAAAGGCACGTAAATGCATGGCTTTCACACATCACTGTAATATCCATATGGACAGGGATGTACACAATTGGACATATTTTTCACGCTAAACCCAGAATAGAAAAGAGAATTGATTTCACAGCAAAACAAACTTGTTTCCTAACTTCCTATTTTCAAAAAGGACTGTGTATGTCATAATAAATGAACTGAAAGGGAGGCAACCTTGACCTCCCAACCCATTGATACAGTCACCGTTCTATTCACAGACAGAGGAAACAGCACTCAATTGGCGTGAGAACAGCCCGAAACCTGGGTAGCTGCACAGCGATATCGTGATGCAATCGAATTGCATCGCGGATTTGTATTTGAGATCGTTGGCCATGCCTTTTCGCTGACCCTTCCTTGGTCCATTCCGATACCTTATCAAGCTAGTCTGCTATGAGATGCCGCAACTGCTCACATGAAAATCCATCTGATGCACGTTTCTGCCAGAACTGTGGACAGCCGCTCGAGCGCGCTTGTCCGAACTGCGGCTCTTTCAACACTACAAATGCCAAGTTCTGCAAGCAATGCGGCGCACTCTTAGCAGGATCGGTCAGTCAACTCGACGCCCTGCGACAATTTGCGCCGCAGGCTCTGCAAGACAAAATACGCCTCGCCTCTGTCAATATCGAGGGCGAGCGCAAACCTGTTACCATTCTCTTCACTGATATTGTCGGCTCGACTTCGTACGCCGAGAAACTCGATCCGGAAGAATGGAAGGAAATTGTCTCTGGCGCGCATCAACGTGTCAGCGAGGCAGTCTATCGCTACGAAGGGACCATCGCACAATTGCTCGGTGATGGTGTGCTGGCCTTCTTTGGCGCACCCATCACACACGAAGATGATCCCATCCGTGCTGTGCACGCCGGCCTCGACATTCAACGATCGATCGCAGAATACCGTCGACAGTTGCATGGCTATATCGATAATTTTCAAATGCGAATCGGCATCAACACGGGCACGGTCATCGTCGGGGATGTGGGAAGTGACATGCACATGGAATACACAGCCATTGGCGATGCGGTCAATTTGGCGGCGCGCCTACAGTCGGCCGCGCAGCCGGGTCATGTGCTCATTTCTGAAGCCACCGAACGAATGGTGAAAGCTACCTTTGATCTGGAAGATCTGGGAGAGATCAATGTCAAAGGCAAGGCGGCGCCGGTCCGAGTCTTTGAGGTCGTCGAGCGGAAGGGCATACCGTCGAGTGGACGGGGCATTGAGGGACTTGTCTCTCCCCTCGTGGGACGGGATCAGGAGCTGGGGATGCTGCGAGCCGCGTTGGATCAATTGACCGCCGGCCACGGACAGATTGTGTCAGTTCTTGGCGAGGCCGGGATCGGCAAAAGCCGCCTGGTCGAGGCAGCCCGCAATGAGCGCGCGGGGATGCAATTGCGCTGGCTCGAGGGTCGTGCCTTGTCGTACGGACAGACGCTATCCTTCTGGGCCATCACTCAACTGATCAAAAATGATCTTGGCTTGTCCGATGCCGATCAGGAGGCGCGGATCAAAGTTGCATTGCGCAAACGCGGACATGCACTGTTCGGCGACCGAGCCGCAGACGTATTGCCGTATCTGGCGCATCTCCTTGGCGTACACCTGGATGATGATTCCTCTCAACGCGTACAGCAGCTCGACGGTGAAGCACTTAAGCGACAAACACTATGGGCGATTGCTGAGTATTTTCATCGCCTCGCACAGGAACAACCGACGGTCCTGGTCTTTGAAGATTTGCATTGGGCGGATCCCTCGACCCTGGACGCGCTCGAAAAATTGTTGGCGCTCAGCGATCGCGCCCCGCTACTGCTATTGCTGCTAGCTCGCATCGAACACGAGCATGGTTCCTGGCAGATCAAAGTTAAAGCAGAAACCGATTATGCCCACCGCTACAGCGAAATCAATCTCAAGCCACTGTCGTCTGAAGATTCGAATGAGCTAGTGAATCATCTTCTCGAGGTGGCAAATCTACCCGATAGCACGCGCCGCTTGATCCTCGAACGCTCAGAAGGTAACCCGTTTTACCTTGAGGAGATCATTCGCAGTCTGATCGAGCAGGGCGCGCTCGTTCATGAAGGAAGCACGTGGCGGGCAACGGCGGACATCGCCCACGTTGAAATTCCTGCAACACTACAAGGTGTCCTGCTGGCGCGCATCGATCGCTTGCAGGAGGATGTTCGACGCACGTTGCAGCTCGCTTCAGTCATCGGCAAGAGTTTTCTGTTTCGACTATTGGAAGCCATCGCGGCTGCCGAACGCCAGATCGATGAGCACCTGTCGCTATTGCAGCGCGCTGATCTGGTCCGTGAGAAAACTCGAAGACCCGAGCTGGAATATATTTTCAAGCATTCGCTGACGCAGGAAGCTGCCTATAACTCCCTGCTGATCGAACGGCGCAAAGAATTTCACCAAAAGGTAGGGGAAGTCCTTGAGCAGCTATTCGCCGACCGTGCCGAAGAGTTCTACGGGTTACTGGCGCATCATTTCGATGCCGCAGGGGAACACACGAAAGCCGTAGATTATCTGATCAAAGCCGGTGACAAGTCGCGCCTGGATGACGCTCATGAAGAGGCGATCAAATTTTACCGGCGGGCGATCGAGCTGCTGGATCAATCAGGCGATATACAGCGGGCGATCAAAACCTGGCTCAAGCTGGGCTTGATCTATCAAATCAATTTTCAATTCGATCAAGCCCATCAAGCCAATGAAACGGCATTCGCGCTTCAAAGACAGGTCCAGGCAAGTCGAACTCAGACCGGCTTGAAAGCCGTCCATACGGAATCATCTCACATCTTGCGAATGGCCGCCTACAGCGCACGACAATTACCCATTCTTGATCCATCCAAAACGACTTTTGTCAATGAGTCCTGGATCAGCAGTCATTTATTCGTTGGGCTGGCCGAATTCGATGCAGAGACAAACGTCGTGCCGCATGCGGCGCGATCATGGGAGATGCTTGATGATGGAACGCGCTACCTCTTCCATCTGCGCGATGATATTCGCTGGACAGATGGCACACCGCTGACTGCTATTGATTTCGAGCGGACCTGGAAACGCAATCTCGCTCCAGGTACCGAGTCATATCCCAAGGATATGCTGGACGACATCATCGGCGCGCGCGATTACCGTGAAGGTCGAGAGGCCGATCCGGACCAAGTAGGCGTACGCGCTCTCGATCCGCTGACGCTTGAAGTGCAGCTCACCACTCCCGTAGCCTATTTCATTTATCTTGTTACCCAGCCCATCACCTTTTCCCTTCCGCTCAAAATTGTAGAAGAATATGGCGAGGATTGGTGGAAGCCAGAGCACATCATTTCGAATGGCGCTTTTCGCCTGGTGGAATTGGATGCCCAACATGGACTGCTGGAGCGTAACCCGGATTACTTTGGAGAATTTTCCGGCAACCTCGCTCAATTTATATGGAGGGTAGTGGATGGCCCAGCAGGGGTCCTGCACGAATATCTCGGTGGACAAGCCGATTACACAGTGGGCTTATTAACTCGTGATGTTCCAGCTGACATGCCATCTAGTGAAATTCTGCATGTGCAAACCTTATCTACTGGTGCCTTTAGTCTGATCCCTGACCGTCCCCCGTTAAATGACAAGCGTGTACGACAGGCGATTGCCCATGCCATCGATCGAGAACAGCTGCAGAAAGTGCTTGGAATACAATCACCGTTAATTCCCGGTGGAATCGTGCCGCCAGGCATGGCTGGACATTCCCCGGAGCTTGGGTTGGGCTTCAATCTCGAACAGGCGCGGCAGTTGCTCGCCGAGGCGGGCTATTCAAACGGGGAGAATTTCCCTGTTCTGAAATACCGGTATCCGGCTGGTGGTCCGATACAATTTCCAGAAGAACTTAAGGCCCAGTTGTTTGCACTCCTGGGTGTACAAATTGAACTTGTGCCCCTGGGGACAGCCGAACCATGGCTGACGGTGCAAGATTCTCAGCTCCAATTCGGAGGATGGGTAGCCGATTATCCCGACCCCGATGACTTCCTGCGCCAATCCACGTTTTACCAACTGCTACGGAATCGGGGTTGGCGTCACCCACGTCTCGAAAAGCTGCTTGAAGAGGCGGCGCGAACGACCGATCGTCCCCAGCGACTTGCCATGTACCGTGAGGCCGATCGAATTTTCGTAAATGAGGAAGCGGTAGTAGTGCCTTTTGGTTATTCCACCGGCCCATTTGTTGATTTGTTAAAGCCCTGGGTCAAGGGTTTGAAACATAACGCGCTGAGCTACTTTAGCTTGAAGGACATCGTGATCGAGCCGCATTGATCCGGAGGGCAGGAGTAATGGATGAAGAGGTTTCTCTTAGGCACCATCACTTTCCTTATTACAATTAAGAAAACATGAAAAGGATGAACGCTCTTTAGCTCAGCATCAACTTGGGACGGTACTGCAGCGCCTCTGCCAGATGCACAGACTGGATTTCCTCACAACCCGCCAGATCGGCAATCGTGCGCGCCAGTTTCAGGATGCGGTGATAGGCCCGCGCCGACAGGTTGAGCTGCGTCATCGCCGACCGCATCAGGCTTTGCCCATCCTCCGGCAGGTGGCAACACTTGCGGATCTCCCCCACCCTCATATCGGCATTACAAACAATATCAGAGGAACCGTTACTGGAGAAACGCCTGTTCTGAATATCCCGCGCAGCTTGAACCCGTGCACGAATAGCTTCTGAAGATTCCCCGACTCGATCTCCACTCAGCTTTTCATAATCCACTCGCGGGACTTCGATATGGATATCGATGCGGTCCAATATCGGACCGGAGATCCGTTTCTGGTATTTGGTGACGACAGCAGGTGCGCAGGTGCAGGGCTTGAGAGAATCACCATAATAACCACACATACAGGGGTTCATCGCGGCGATCAGTTGGAAATTGGCAGAGAAGGTGAGCGAGCCTTTGGCGCGGCTGATGGTGACCACCTTGTCCTCCATCGGCTGGCGCATCACTTCCAGGACGCGGGTGCCGAATTCGGGGAACTCGTCCAGGAACAGGACGCCCCGATGAGCAAGCGAGATTTCTCCAGGCTTGGGAATGTTGCCCCCGCCCACCAGACCCGCATGTGAAATGGTATGGTGCGGGGCACGGAAAGGACGGTGCCGAATCAGCGGCGTGCCAGGTGGAAGCTGGTCGGCTACGGAATAGATGCGGGTCACATCCAATGATTCTTCGATGCTCATCTCGGGAAGGATGCTGGGCATCGCGCGGGCGAGCAGTGTTTTCCCGGCTCCCGGGGAACCCACGAGAAGCGCATTATGTCCCCCTGCTGCCGCGACCTCCAGGGCGCGCTTGACATGCTCCTGCCCCTTGATCTCGCCAAAATCGGTTGGGACAAATAGCGGCTCCAGCTCGGTGCTGGCAGCCTGGTAGGGTTCGATTAACCGGCGGCCGGACAGGTGCCGGTATAGATCCGCAAGCGATTTAACAGGGATGACCTCCAGGTCCGGGATCAGGGCCGCTTCGCCGGCATCCACCTCCGGGACGAACATGCGCCTGAAGCCCCTGGCCCGGGCTGTGGCTGCCATCGGCAGGACCCCACGGGTGTGACGGACCAGTCCGTCCAGGGAAAGCTCGCCAACAACAATCGTATTCTCGATCACTTCCTGGGGCAGGAAGCCGGCCAGGACCATGACTCCAAGGGCGATCGGCAGGTCATAGGCCGGTCCCTCCTTGCGCACCGCCGCGGGCGCCAGATTGACCACGATCCGGTGCCGCGGGAAGTTCAATCCCGCGTTTTTTACAGCCGTCTGCACCCTCTCCCGGCTCTCCTGAACCGCTGCGTCCGGCAGGCCGACAATGATGACAGCCGGCAGGCCGTTGGAATAGTCCACTTCGACCTCGACAATAACCCCTTCAAGGCCGACGACTGCACAGGAATGGACGCGCGCTAACATAGGGAAAAGTGTAGACCAGGGTCAGGGAAAAGTCAATCAAACCCGGCTATAATAGGCCCGTTTGTGGGTAGACTGATAGCTTTCCCTGACCGGAGACTGCATAATACCTGAAAAAATAGCTGTTTACATTGGAATCGAGTGAAAAATTGTATGAGAACCAGCCTTCAAGCCGAACAAATACAAACCATTGAGCCTGTTGAATTCACCTACGACAGTCAGAAACGAAAATCACCTGCGCTCGAAGAGCTGCAGGATATCATCCAATACCGGGATCTCATTTTCCAGCTGGTGCGGCGTGACATCGTCGCCCGCTATAAGCGATCGGTGCTGGGCATTGTCTGGACCATGCTGCAGCCCCTCGGGATGATGATCGTGCTCACTGCAGTATTTTCACAATTATTCGGGCGCGTGGAAGGATATGCTGCCTATCTGTTGAGCGGCCTGCTGGCCTGGACCTTTTTCGCCCAGACGACCACAGCTGCCATCGAACAGAGTGTGTGGGGCGGGGCGTTAATGCGCCGTATCTATATTCCCCATACTGCTTTCTCTGTGGCATCCGTCGGAACAGGGGTGGTCAACCTGCTCATTTCGCTGATCCCCCTCTTCGCCATACTGTTGATCGTAGGGCGACCCATTACCTGGGCCGTTCTTTTCATTCCCATCCCCATTATTCTGCTAACCGCCTTTGCCCTGGGCGTGGGCTTGATCTTATCCACTCTGGGGGTGCGTTTTCCCGATGTCCTCGAGATGTACCGGATCCTCATCCAGGCCTGGATGTATCTCACTCCCATCATGTATCCTTCAGACATTCTCCCGGATGCCTATCGGTCCCTGTTGCTATATTTCAATCCCATGTATTACCTGATCCTGATGTTCCGGGTCCCGATCTATGATGGCGTGCTGCCCTCCCTGCCTCTTTCATTGATCGGAACGGGGATCGCCCTCGTAACCCTGGTAATCGGCTGGATCTACTTCTCGCACCAGGCCGATAAGTTTGCATATGCTGCATAAGCGAATAAGCCACCCATGAAACCTGTTATCGTTCTTGACAATATCACCGTGCAGTACCGGGCGCCCGAGGAGGTGATCGGCACGTTCAAGGAATACGCGATCCAGCTTCTCAGGCGGAACGTCCGGTTCCGTGAGTTCAGGGCATTAGACAACGTGAGTCTGGAAGTGGCTGAAGGCGAGATCCTGGGAATTATTGGCCGGAACGGGGCCGGGAAGAGTACCCTTCTGAAGGTGATCTCACGTGTCCTGGTCCCGACCGCGGGCCGGGTCCGGCTTCGAGGCAGGATTTCTCCTCTCCTGGAGCTGGGCGCGGGGTTTCATCCCGAATTGACAGGACGTGAAAACATTTATCTCAACGGCACACTCCTCGGCCATTCCCGGCGGGATGTGGATGCCCGGCTGTCCGAGATCATGGAGTTTGCGGAGCTGGATGCCTTTATCGATTCACCGCTAAGAACCTATTCAAGCGGCATGGTCGCACGCCTGGGATTTTCCGTCTCGACCACCTGGCAGCCGGAGATCCTGATCCTGGATGAAATCCTCTCTGTAGGCGATGAGGCCTTCCGGCTTAAATGCCAGCAGCGCATGGAAAAGTACAGGAACCAGGGGACCACAACGCTCCTGGTGACCCATGACTCAAACACCGTGGAAAAGTTGTGTACCCGCGCCGCCTGGCTCGATCACGGACAGATCAAAGCCATTGGCCCGTCCAGCGAAGTGGTTAACATGTACCGGCAATCTCAATGAACGAAGGAAGCGCGCCTTGAAAATTCTTTCCACTGCCATACCTGATATTCTCCTGATCGAGCCGAAAGTGTTCGAGGATGAGCGAGGCTTTTTTCTGGAAAGCTACCAAAAGAAGCAGTTCGAGCAGGCGGGAATCAAGGCGGATTTTGTTCAGGATAATCACTCCAAATCCTGTCGCGGCACGTTAAGAGGCCTTCATTATCAAATTCGGCAGCCGCAGGGAAAGCTGGTCCGCGTTATCGCCGGA
>DASUOS010000266.1:0-6045 GCA_036276515.1 Anaerolineales bacterium
CTCCGTATATTCATAAGGGCAGCGCAGGAAGGCGCCGCCTGTGATCTGTATACGGTGGAAGGCGAGAACATCTCGCCCGGTCAGTTTAAGTGTCTAGCGATTTACCTTTAAGCTTTTTGCCGAACTCTTGTACGAGGCGTCACCGACCTCGGCCCGGATCCGGCGTAATTCGAGAGCGAGCAGCTGCCCGACCTGTTCCTTCTCCTCGTAGCGCACCACCGCTGTCTCATGGGCGCGGTGCAGGAGATACGGATACGGCCTGCTCCCCATCATCTTGCACTGTTCGATCAGGATGCAATGTAATAAATCCAGTTTCTTCGAGTCCTCCGCCACCCAGCGGGGGATCTCCACCCGCACCGGCCAGGGATGACCTTCGGGGCCGACATTCAAATAAAAGAAGTGCAGGGACAGTGCGCCCTTGTACTTCTTTTCGGAACCCGACTGCAGTCCGAACACAGCCGAGCGGTGACCGGGCGGCAGGAGGGGATTTTCACGCTCGCCGTACAGCCAGCGGTCGCTGACCCCGTGCAGGGGCTGGAAATCGCGTAATCTTTTGAGCTGCTCATCATCGGCAAAACCGATCTCGAGCAGGCGCACGACCAGGTCGGCGGTCGGCTTTTCGACATAGCCGGCGGTCACCACGCCGCGGGAGTGCAGACGCGAGAGCACCCCCAGGTACTGCTCTACGAAGTTGGCGTAGGCCTGCGGGTCGTCGCCCTTGGCGCCCCACAGCTCGAGTGTGCCATCGGTTAAATTGACAATCGGGCCGCTCAGGTCCTGGGAGATCTCGTCGAGCTTGATGCGCTCGTTGATGTCGCGGCGCATGGCGACCATGCCGTCGGACATGGGCGAGCCGTTGCGCAGCAGATCGTCGCCGTACAGCAGCTCGGTCTCGACCGTCACCATCGGCGCCTGGCCCGAGCTGAGCTTCATGGCGATCACGCCGACGTTGATGATGCAGAACTGGACCGCGGCATGGCGGTCCGGGTTGACCTGGGAGCCGTCGGCGGCGATGATGGTCGCGTCGGTGACGTTGACCGGCGGGGGGAAGCAGGCGGCGAGGTTTTCCCGGAACGGAACCGCGCAGCGGATGTTCGCGTCCGATTCCTTTGCCCGCTCCACCTTTTCGCGCAGGAAGTCCAGTTCGGAGGCGTAGACCGCCAGCAGCTCGCGCGCCCGGATCCGGTGCTCCTCGAGGACCCGCCTGCTATCGTGGGCGCCCTGGGCAATTTCCTTGATGCGTGTATAGACCTGCTGGAAATTAACTGGCATGAGATAAATTCTTTATTCGTAGAACAAATGTACCAAGATTGTACAGGCAATCCGGCGAAATTACAAGAGGTGTATCCCCCAAATATGGGAATCCTTGGGAAATAAGTACCCTATATGGGGTGTGAAAAAAGGGGGTTTTAGCAGGATTTTGGCAACAATTTAGTAGGTCCGGCTTGCAGCCGGACAGTTTTCAGAGATAGAATAAATAGCGGGCTGCAAGCCCGCCCTACGTAGGCCCTACAGGAACTTTTTCATAAGGCTGGCGTCTATCTTATGAGGAGAAACTATCTCAAAGGAGTCTAAAATGAAGAATAAATCACTTTTTATCACCGCCTTATTCGTACTGGCGCTCCTGGTCAGCGCCTGCGCGCCTGTGGCAGCCAATTCGGCAGCCGTTCCGCAGCGCACCATTACCGTTGCCGGCACCGGGACCGCCTATCTCACCCCCGACATTGCTTATTTGTACCTGGGCGTGCATACTGAAAAGCTGACCGCGGCCGAAGCCGTGGCCGAGAACAACGACCAGACCCAGACCGTCATCCAGGCGCTGCAGGATTTTGGCATTGCGGCCAACGACATCCGCACCACCAACTTCAGCATCTGGCCGATCGACAAGTACGATCCGGCCACCGGTCTGCCCTCGGGCGAGAAGTCCTATGCGGTCGATAACACCGTCTACGTGACGGTGCGTGACCTCGAGACGCTCGGCGACCTGCTCGACACGGTCGTCCAGGCGGGCGCCAATACTGTCAACAGCATCCAGTTCGACGTGGCCGACCGGGATGAGGCGCTCAAGGATGCCCGCGCCGAAGCCGTTCAGGATGCCGCTGAAAAAGCCGGAGAGCTGGCTGCCGCAGCCGGCGTGGAACTGGGCGAGCTGCAGTCGGTCAGCTTCCCTGACCTGCAGAACTACCCGATCTTCGATGGACGCGGCGGTGGCGGGGCCGCAGCCGAGCAGGCGGCCGTGCCGATCCAGCCCGGACAGCTGACCTTCACCGTGACCGTCAACGTCTCGTACCTGATTCGCTAATCGACATCTCTACCTCCTACGACTGAACCTGCCTCTACACAAGAGGCAGGTCTTTTTATTTTCTAACCACGAAGACACTGAGTCACGGAGAAATAAAAACTCTGTGTCTCCGTGGTTAGGCTTCATATGCTTGAAAGGCTGCAGGGTTATAATCTTACAATTCATTTCCCATACAGGAGTCAACATGCTCAGAGTCGGATACATTGGTCTCGGGTTGATGGGCAAATCCATTGCGCGCAATATTCTCAAGGCGGGCTTCCCGCTCGTGGTCCACAACCGCTCGCGCCCGGCAGTGGACGAGCTTGTCGCCGAAGGCGCAGCGGCGGCGCATTCTCCCAGAGAAGTCGCCGCCCGGGTGGATGTGGTCTTCACCAACCTGCCGGATACCCCGGATGTGGAACAGGTTGTGCTGGGAGAAAACGGCATCCTGGAAGGCGCGCATGAAGGGCTAATCTACGTGGACAACTCCACGATCAAGCCGGCCTCAGCACGCATGATCTCGCAGGAGCTGGCGAAGAAACATGCCCTGGCTCTGGATGCGCCTGTCTCCGGCGGGGACATCGGCGCCCGTAACGGGACATTGACCATTATGGTCGGCGGCGAGGCCTCGGCGTTGGAGAAGGTCATGCCTGTTTTCCAGGCGATGGGTAAAACGGTCACGCACGTCGGTGACGCCGGAGCGGGGCAGGTGGCCAAGGCGGCCAACCAGATCATGGTCGCGGCGCAGATGGTGGCGATGGGCGAGCTGCTGGTCTTCTCGAAGAAAGCCGGCGTGGACCCGAGGAAGGTGGTCGAGGCGATCAAGGGCGGCGCCGCCCAGTGCTGGGCCCTGGACGTCAAGCCGCCGCGGCTGTTCGACGGCAACCGCAATCCCGGGTTCAAAGCCTACATGCAGCTGAAGGACCTCAATATCGTCCTGGATACCGCCCGCGAATACGATATCCCTGTTTCAGGGACGGAGGAAAATACGAAGGTCTTCCGGCAGATGGTCGATGAAGGCATGGGCGACCTGGATAACTCGGCGGTGGTGGGGGTGATCGAGGCAAAAGCGGGAGTGAAGATCGCTTAAGGTTTAAGGTTCAATGTTTAATGTTGAAGGTTTTCCCTTAAACCTTTAAACCTTCAACCCTTAGACCTTCCCCACAACAGACATGAAACCTTACTGGCCCTACGTCCGCGATTACTCGTTGATCCTGAGCAGCTCCATCATCCAGGCGTTCAGCCTGCGCGTCTTCTTTGTCCCGGCCGAGCTGGCTTCCGGCGGTGTCAGCGGGATCTCGCAGCTGATCAACTATTTCACCGGCTGGCCGATTGGCCTGATGGTGTTCATCGGCAACCTGCCGCTCTTCGCCCTGGGCTGGCGCTTCCTGGGTGGGCGCCAGTTCGCCATGCGGACCGCCTTTGCGGTTGTTACGTATTCCCTGTTTACGGAACTGATCCTGGAAATGCCTCTTTTCGCTGCCAACGGCGCGGCGACCCGGCTTGTCAACGACCTGCGCGGCGACATCTTCCTCAATTCCCTGTACGGCGCGATCGTCAGCGGCATCGGTTATGGACTGGTCTATCGCGCCCGCGGTACCAGCGGCGGATCGGACATCCTGGCCCGCATCCTCAACCACTACCGCGGTACGCCGATGACCCAGAGTTATCTGCTGGTGGATACGGCCGTTATTCTCGGGGCGGGATTCGTCTTCGGCTGGAAGCAGGCGCTGTACGCCATGATCGCCCTGTACGTGAGCGGCATCGTCGCCGAGACCACCCTCGAAGGCGGCGGGACGGTCCGCACGGCGATGATCGTCACCAGCCACCCCGATCGCATCTCAAACCGGGTGCTGGAGGAGCTCCAACGCGGCGTTACCGTCCTCGAAGGGACGGGCGCCTTCACCGGTACACACCGGCCGGTGCTCTATTGTGTTATTTCACGGGCGGAGGTGGCGACGTTGAAGGCGCTCGTCCATGAGAGCGATCCGCATGCCTTTATGGTCATTGGCATTGCCCACGAGGCCTTGGGGGAAGGCTTCCGGCCGCTGAAAATGTAGAGGAAATCCTGTAGACGACTGATAATACGATTGATTGTTGTTGCCACCATCAACGCCAGGCTGGGATTCAACAATTCTACTGGTGAGGTGCGTGCAGCATCGCAGTATAATTGGAGAGTGAGCCTGAACAGATGTTGTGCGAAGAAAGCTGAGTAGTGCTATGCAAATATCCTTTTCTCTTCCTGAAACCCAGTTCGTAACTGATTCCCCGGAAGAGGCGACCCGCAAGATCCGTATGTTTGCCGCGCTCGGACTGTATCAGGCAGGTGAGGTGTCAGTTGGCGCGGCAAGCGAGCTAGCAGGATTGGACCGGTACGAATTTATGGAGTTCTGCAAACGGGAAGGTGTTATCCTGCGGACACAAACGCCGGAGGAATTGGAAGAGGATATAAGGAATTTCGGTTCAGGGAAATAATCTATGCTCATCGTTGCTGATAGCTCTGCTCTCATTGCATTAGCAGTTTGTGATGGGTTAGGTGTGATCTTAAAGATTTATGATGATCTGAAGATACCCGAAGCGGTCTACAGGGAAACTGTGACGCCAGAGAAGCCCCACTCGGACGCGCTTGGGGCATTTCTAACCGAGCGCGTTGTGAAGGTTGATGTGAGTCGGTGGGTGGTAACGGCTGGTGGTCTGGGGCGTGGCGAGATTGAGGCGATGGCTCTCTACAAACAACTCTCGGCAGATGCCTTATTGATTGATGATCATCGCGCCAGAGTCATTGCCGAACATAACCAGATTGAATGTATTGGTGCACTTGGGTTGCTTCTGGTTGCAAAGCGACGGGGAATAGTCAGCACAGTTGCGCCGTATGTTCAGAAGCTCCGTCAATCATCCATCTTCTATGGAGATGATTTACTGGACCACGTGCTGAAACTTGCCGGGGAATAGCACCAGGACACGAATCTCATTCGTATATACGAACTGAATGAAGTAGTGACTTTTACAAATGATCTTGCACGATTTGCTTATGCATATATATGTGTATGTAATGGGGCGATCGCAAGTGTCGCTAAAGCAATTATCCGGATTGAGAGATCACCCCGGCGATCAAACCGATCTGCCCAAGGTGATAGGTGAGCATGTTGTAAATACGGCTGTTTTGAAAGGGGGAGACGAACTTATTCCAGGCCAGGATCAAATCCGAGATCCAGAACAGGAACGCGCCGGCGCTGACGAAGAAGGCCGCGCCCGTTTCCCAGGCCGGGTCGAAGATCGTGGACAGGGCGGCATAGAGCATGAGCGATATGACCAGGCCGTAGGCGATCACGGGCGTGACCCATCTGTCATGTCCCCCGGCCCGCATCGCCCCGGCAATGCGCCTGAGCAGACGGTAGCCATTTAGAAAAATAAAGAACAAGAGAATGAATGACCAGCCGGTAGGGTTGAGCAGCTGCTCCTGGAAGCCGGCCAGGTAACTGATGTGGGCCAGCAGGAACATGACCAGGCCGGGGACGAACAACCGGTCGAGCGGGATCATCAGCAGGACATTGCCTGCCAGGGAAAAAAGGATGCCGACCCCGAACCAGAGCAAATATCCCTGCAGGCTGGTCGTGGTGAACAGCCAGAGGAACAGGCAGACCATTACGGCCGGCTTGGCAATGGTTTCCAGTTGCGGCAGGCTTCTTCGCAGGGCCACTACTTCCAGCCCGGTGAAGAGGAGTGCAAGGATGAGCCATAGGGTCATGAGTTACTTCCCGTCA
>DASUOS010000267.1:0-4874 GCA_036276515.1 Anaerolineales bacterium
GCCGCATTTTTGTGAAAGACCAAGCTCTTCAATTCCCTTTCGTTGCAGCCAATAGTTATTGTCCGCACTCAGACCGACGATGTGGTTCCTGTCAATGCCAATATCCATCCAGGCTTGATAGGTTGCTTTATCTTCTTCCAGATGTTGTCCCTTTACTTCTCCCCCTTTAAAGTAGGAAACCCAGATACGGTCCTTATCGATGCCAAGTATCTGGGTCGCTAATGTCCACATTCGCTGAACGGTGCCACTCTTCCCGTCCGGTCCGAAAACGAAGGCTCCGGGCATTTCAAAGAGGCTCAGGTGAATATCATCTGTGCCTACTTTTTCAAGATCGAAATGCCGGAAACAACTTTGTACGAGAACAAATTGGTTCCCATCCCTTTTTGCTGCTTTTGCAATCGAGTTCTCAACCTGTACCAGGCCAGCACTCATCACAAAGGACATGGGTATAGACGGATCAATCATTGATGCACTTGGCAATAATTGATATCCCATGCCTTCGTAGTACCCCACGAAGCTCTGACGGATCTCTGCAATGTTCATGTTGGTGCCCCGTTTACCAGTCAGTTGTTTATTCCTGTAGCTAGTGTAAAACAAATCAACTTAATACGCAACCACCACTTTTTTCATTCAGACAAAAATTGTCAATTCGTCGTCATATTAATTACCAGCCGGATTAGAATCCATTCTTCCTTATGACTTTCTTGTACCACTTGGCGCTGTCTTTCAGGTAGCGCTTTTGAGTTTCATAATCCACCCAGATGATCCCGAAGCGCTGGCTGTAGCCGAAGGCCCATTCGAAGTTGTCCAGCAATGACCAGACAAAATAGCCTGCTAAGGGGACGCCGGCCTGGATGGCGCGGTGCATGGCGACGAAGTGCGTCCGCAGGTAGTTGGTGCGATGAACGTCGGGGACGTTGCCTTTTGCGTCTGGGGGTGTGGAATAGCTGGCGCCGTTCTCGGTGATATAGATCTTGAGCGGGTTGTAATTGAAATAGACGCGGCCCAGGACGCCTGTCAGGCCGTCGGGATAGTTTTCCCAGGGCATCTCGGTCCAGTATTCCGGTGTTTGTGGCTGGGCGAAGACGGTCTGAGGTTCGTTGTCTTTTTCGGCGGCGCGGCTGATGTTGCGCGAATAATAATTTATACCCACAAATTCGGTCGGGACGGCGATCGTTTTCATGTCGCCATCCTGGACAAAGGCCAGCCCGTTGGGCAGCGCACCTTCATTTTTGAAATCTTCGATGACATCGGACGGGTAACCGCGTCCAAAGACCGGGTCGGCGAACCAGCGGAACCAGCGCCCATCGTCCCTCCGCGCCGCGTCCCGGTCAGCGTAGCTGTTCGAGGCGGGAACTTTCCAGCCGATGTTGAGGGTGATGCCTGCTTCGGAGCCAGCGCTGTTGGCATGGATGACCGGCACGGCCCACCCATGGGAAAGCAGGAGATGATGGGCTGCAGATAATGAAAGTTTGAAATCTGTTTTTCCCGGCGCGTGGATACCCGTTCCATAACCAAGCCAGGCGACCACGGAGGACTCATTGTGCGTAATCCAGTTCTTGACGCGGTCGCCCAAGGCGCGGGTGATCACATCCGTATACTCGACAAACGCCTCCGCGGTTGACCGTACCGGCCAGCCGCCCTCGTCCTCCAGCGCCTGGGGCGTATCCCAGTGGAAAAGGGTAACGAACGGCTGGATATCGGCCTTGAGCAGTCCGTCCACAAGCCGGCTGTAGAAATCGATCCCCTTTTGATTGACCTTGCCCCTGCCTTTGGGCAGGATACGCGGCCAGGAGATCGAAAAACGATACGCCTGCAGCCCCAGCTTCTTCATCAGGCCGATGTCTTTTTTCCACAGGCGGTAATGGTCGTCGGCAAGATCGCCATTGTCATTATTGAGGACCTTGCCGGGTGTATGAGAAAAGCGGTCCCAGACGGATTCTCCTTTGCCGTGTTTGTTCCAGGCGCCTTCGATCTGGTAGGATGCGGTCGCTGCGCCCCACAGGAAATCTTTCGGGAATGTGATTTTGTTTGCCATTCGATTGCTCCAGTCGTTTAGGATGTCAGTGAATAACGTGCATCGATTTCGCGTGCTTTTTCAAGGGTTGCAGGGAATTCACCTGCAGTAAGCTCCCAGAGTTCTTCGTGGGTCATGCTGTCGCCGGGATTCAGCTCGGCCAGTGTTCCCAGGGTTTCCAGCTCGATGAATGTTTCCCCTACGTAGGTTTCCACGTTACAACTTCGATCTGGGAAGGAACCATCTATGTGTGGTGAGAAGTGTTTTACAAACAGGACGTTTTCAAGGGCGTAGGCCATCCACCCTTTTGTGGTCAGCGTTCCGATCTTAAAGGGCACTCCTGTCCAGCGGCCGTGGACAAGGATCAGATCATCGTGCAGCTCCAGTCGTTCGTCATCGAAAGCTGAGTAAGGCCAAAATACGACATTCCGGTCGGGCAGCCTACCTTCTGTCCTGGAGAGGGGCAGGATCGCCATGCCGCCCAGCCGCGCCTGGGTGAGCGCCCAGGGGGCAAACGTAGCCGGACCCGCCCCATGCCAGGTAACGCGGTGTCCGATACGAACCCTGTTGTCATCCAGCCTGATCGTCATTTCCTTTTGCAAGCCGGAAAGCTCCACCGGGCCTGTAATGTGTACCTGTTCGTCTTCCTGGGAGATTCTTACGCCATGCTCGGGACACATCGTATATAAATCTTCTGGCGCCGTCCACAACCGGTGGCCTCCATGGAGGTAATATTCCCCGTGCGGGGTGGGCCAGTGCGCTTCAGGCGTTTCGGCCAGCAGGTTTCCTTCGATACCTTTCAGATAGAGCCCCATAATGCGCGGACCTACATTCGTGAGGTAGTCCAATCTCAGGCGATCGTTCTCGAGGGTTTCAAAAGCCAGGTTTGAGTTGTACATGTTTTATTTGCATTCCAGGATTTCCGGTGCCGGGTTGCCGTAGGCCAGGCCGTAACCGAACGGGAAGAGCGGGGCGTCACAGCCGTTTTTGCCTGCCGAGTTATTGACATTGATTGGCAGCTGCTCATTCGTGCGCGGCCATGAATAGGCGGTCTTTCCGGTGAACGGATAGTCCCCAAACAACACGTCGGCGATCCCGGCGCCTTCCGTGCCGGGCCACCAGGCGGCGACCCAGGCCTCTGCCGTCGGTAACTGCCGGGTGATGACGCGCGGCCGCCCGGAGAGGAGTATGACAATGATACTCCTGCTTTGCTTTTTTGTATTTTCGATTAATTGGACTTCGCCATCCGTGAGAGAAAGGTCAGCGCGATCTCCGACACCCTCGGCATACGGCTTTTCCGCCAGGACAACGATGCCGATATCGGCGACGAGGGGATTTCCATCCGCATCCCTGAATTCGCTGAAATCCGCGCCGCGGTTGAATTCGATCCGTGTATTCGGGCCTGTCACAGAGCGGATACCGCTGAGAATGGTTGTCCCTTCATTATCATTGCCGGCCTTACCCTGCCACTCCAGAGTCCAGCCGCCGGACTGCAGGCCGATATCGTTGGCTCCTTCGCCGGCTACATAGATGACGGGTATATCTTTACTCAAAGGTAGGATGTTGTTGGTGTTCGTCAACAGAACCAGCGACTCGCGGACGGCCTGCCGCGCCAGCTCGAGATGCTCTCGCGAGCGGACGCTCGCCTGGTATTTCGGATCGGGCATGGGCTGTTCGAACAGGCCAAGGCTGAATTTGACGCGCAGGATGCGGCGGACCGCCTCATCGACGCGCGATTCGGGGATATCCCCATTATTGACCGCCTGTTTCATGGTCTCGATGAACTGGACGTAATCGTATGGGACCATATTCATGTCGACACCGGCGTTGACGGAGGTCACGATCGACAGGTAGAAATCATCGGGGTAGATCTGGTCCATACCCTGCCAGTCCGAGACGACGAAACCGTTGAAGCCCAGCTCTTCCTTGAGTATGTCCGTCAGCAGATATTGCTCGGCATGCATCTTCAATCCCTTCCAGCTGCTGAAGGAAGCCATCACATTGAGCGCGCCGGCATCGACCGCACTCTGATACGGAGGCAGGAACAATTCGCGCAGGACACTTTCAGGGACCTGCATGTTACCCTGGTCGAGCTCGTAATCCTCGGTGCGGGAAGAGCCCCAAATGGTAGCGCCATCCCCAATGAAATGTTTGGGCGTGGCGAGTGTAAAAATGGACTGGCTGGGACTGACTGCATCGCCATCCTGCAGGGTTTGCATGCCTTTAACGTAGGCTGTACCCAGCGAGGCCACGAGATCCGTTTCCTCGCCGAAGCCTTCATAGGTGCGTCCCCAGCGCACATCCTGCACCACCGCAACAACCGGTGAGAAATTCCAGGGTATCCCGGTAGCAAGGATTTCCTCAGCCGTGGCACGCCCGATCTTTTCCACGAGGTCCGGATTATTTGTTGCGCCCAGCCCGATGTTATGCGGGAAGATGGTTGCATTCAATAAATTCCCGTGCCCGTGAACCGCATCCACGCCATAGATGAGCGGAATTTTCAGACGGGTTGCCAGTGCTTCCTGCTGATATCCCTGCACCATGGCATACCAGGCCTGCGGGGTATTTTCACCTGGCGAGCCGCCGCCGCCGCTCAAAATGGAGCCGATGTAATACCCGCTAATGTCGCCTGGCTTTATGCTGTTCTTTTCCACCTGGGTCATCTGGCCGATTTTTTCATCGAGGGTCATGCGCTTGAGCAGGTCTTCGACGCGCGCCTCCACAGGCTGGGTGGGGTCGGTATACAGGATCACGCCCAGTTCGGGTGCTGTTTGTGTTGCTTCTACAGTTACCTCCGTTGTGGGAACGGCTCCTGTGCAGGCAGAGAGCAGGCTGAAAAAAAGAAGGAGGAATGCAA
>DASUOS010000268.1:0-32834 GCA_036276515.1 Anaerolineales bacterium
GGACGTTAAGCAGTTCGCGGTCAGCTGTCCTTCAGGATCGATTCTATCTGATTTAACTCATCCTCGCTGAAATTCAAATTGTTCAATGCGGCGAGGTTGTCTTCGAGCTGCTTCACACTGCTGGCGCCGATCAGGGAGGAGGTGATGGCCGGTTTGCGCAGTGTCCAGGCGATCGCCATCTGGGCGAGGGACTGGCCGCGCTGCCGGGCAATTTCATCCAGTTTTTGCACCCGGGGCAGATTCGACTTGACCTGATCCGGAGTCAGCCAGACGCGCTCGGTTTTGGTGGCACGCGCTCCAGATGGGATCCCCTGCAGATAACGGTCGGTCAGCTGCCCCTGAGCGAGAGGCGAAAAGACGATGCAGCCGATCCCCTCTTCCAGCAGCACATCCAGCAGACCCTCCTCGATCCAGCGGTCGAACATGTTATAGGAAGGCTGGTGGATGAGACAGGGTGTCCCCATCTCGCGCAGGAGCTGGGCGGCGCGGCGGGTCTGGTCGGGATTGTAGGACGAGATGCCGACATATAAGGCCTTCCCCTGGCGGACCGCGGAGGCCAGCGCGCCCATCGTCTCTTCGAGAGGGGTTTCGGGGTCGAAGCGATGACTGTAGAAAATGTCCACATACTCCAGGCCCATGCGCTTCAGGGACTGGTCGAGGCTGGCCAGCATATACTTGCGCGAGCCCCATTCGCCGTAGGGCCCAGCCCACATGTCGTAGCCCGCCTTGGTGGAGATGACCAGCTCATCGCGGTAGGGGTGAAAATCCTGCCGGTAAAGCAGGCCGAAGGTTTCCTCCGCAGAGCCGGGCGGCGGGCCGTAGTTGTTGGCGAGGTCGAAGTGGGTGATACCCAGGTCGAAGGCGCGGCGGGCAATGGCGCGGCCGTTCTCGAGAAGGTCGCGACCGCCGAAGTTGTACCACCAGCCCAGCGAGATCGCAGGCAGCTTGAGGCCGCTGTTGCCGGTGCGGTTGTAGGTCATCGAATCATAACGGGAATCGGAAGCGAGGTAGGGCATGATGTTTTCCTTTTTGTTGGGTTGGACGGCCGTCCAACCCTATTTATAGATCAATTGAAACCGTTCGCACACCAGCGGCATATTTTCTGAAAATTCCCTGCCGATCTTGGGCAGCGTGCGTGAGAAGAAACTTTTGTGCGCCTCCCGCCAGTACTCCAATGAAAAGTCACCTTCGCCTTCCGCCTGGGCGAACTCGGAATCCACCTCGTTATATTTTTGTATGGTTACCTCGGTGGTCTCGACGATACAGAGTGGCTCGCCGCGGCCATCCAGGACAACCGTGATCTGGCCGACAGCCGGGATGGGTTTGCCTTCCACCTCCCATTCCCACAAGGCGGAGCAGGTGGCAGTCTTGATGCCGCGGGCGATCAGGTCGCCTAGCTCATCGGCCATCTCGGGACTGTCTCCCCAGGCTTCGGCGATGTAGGTTTGGGTATGGTACGGTGAATCGTCTGGAAGAACGGCCAAAAATTTCTGCCAGTAGGCACTGATTGCTTGTTCTGTCATTTCTACTCCGTATTCTTTAAGTAGTAGTCGGGTCAGGGGACTGTGCCCGGCCATCGAATCGTGTGATCAATTGTATGCCAAAATAATGGACAACGAAAAATGCGAGAAGGGCATAGATCCATACCCAGGCCTGGCCCCGGCTCAATCCCCACAACGCCGGCAGGATAGCAGCGACCACAAGAGCCGCCATTTGCAGGATCAGCGCAAGAGGTGAACGCTGCAAGGTGCTGGATGATTCCGTTGGCGGCATATGCGACACATGTTTCTGGATCAAGCCCAAAACACTGGCAAACAGCTCCGGCGGAGGCTGGAGCACCCACGTCCGCAATTGCGGACAGTAGCTCGAATAGAGACTGATCAGCCCATCATCCGGGCCGATCTCGTAATGGCTGTAACTTTTCCACTCGACAAGCGATCCTCCGTACATCAATCCGGCCTCGGACATACCATAGCTGGCCGGACGGATCCACGGCTGGGCCATGTGATAGGCGATCATGACTCCGGTCACATAACTGGTAAAGAATACAGAAAACATGGCAAGGATGGATAGCAGAAACAGGCCTGCTCCCGGAGGTGACGTGAATAGTCTGAACCCGGATACACTCCAGAGAAGCAATCCAACAATTCCGATCAACCCCAAAGAATGAATTGTGACAGCAACCATTGTCAGCGTTTCGTACCGCCAGGGAGATAACGGAGCCTGCTTCCAGCGGAGCTCCGCCTGCGCGTGTTCCTGGGAGCGCATCTTTTTCAGTCCAAGGGCTCCCGACACCAACCCAATGATCCCGGAGATAACTGCCGGGCTGACGACCCAGTTCAACTCGTTTCCTTACTAAAATGGACAAGGCGGTAGTCTTTCGAAACGGCATCCAATCTGGCATCGTCCAATTTTTTTGGGTTGATCCCAAACAACGGTCCGGCAAATCCAGAGGCGATTATCACCTGTCTCAGCAGGAACAATCGCCGAGGTGAATCCGAGATGTCCTCTGCACAGAACCACATCTTTCCTCCGGGCAGCCACAACTCGACCCTGGGATAGGCAAGCATATTGCGGTACCAGTCCGAGATCGAGCCAAAACCGGCCGTGCAGTAGATCTCGCCATCCACGATGGCATAATTGACCGGGGTCAGATATTCCCTGCCGCTTTTGCGGCCGCGGTGTTTGATGACCATGATGCGGCCAAACCCCACCGGCCAGATGTTGATGAATTTTCCCCAACCCATCTTCCACATCCAGACCATGAAACGGTTCCCCGCATGGAACACTTTGCGCAGGGTGTTCATTTGCTGCGGGGTGAAACTTGAAACATCCACGTTCCCTCCCTGATTTACATATTCCATTCCCAGCTCTTCAATACATCCATCGCTTTGTAATTTGTCAGATCCAGCTGCAAGGGCGTAATGGAAACATATCCCGCGGCCAGTGCACCGACATCCGTGCCCTCTTCGTTAACGCCGGTTGGCGCTTCCCCGCCGATCCAATAGTAGGGACGGCCGCGTGGATCGACGCGCCGGTCGAGCGCATCGCGATAGACCCGCAGTCCCTGGCGGGTAATGGCAATGCCCTTCATATTTTCAACGCTCAAATAGGGGATGTTGACGTTCAGGACCACGCCTTGCGCCAGTCCGTTTACGATCATGTTCTGGGCCACCTGCCTGGCCATCTCTGCGGCATGGCTGTAATCGACCGGGACACCGGCCGGCTTGTCCTGGGAAGCCAGGGAAAAGGCAATGCCCGGCACCCCGGCGATCACCGCTTCCATGGCGGCCGTGACCGTACCCGAGTAGGTCACGTCATGGCCGATATTGGAGAAGGGGTTAATTCCCGAAACCACAAGGTCCACTTTTTCCGAAAGGCCCAGCAGCGGGAGAGCAACGCAGTCCGAAGGCGCGCCATCTGACATAAAGGCCGCGGTGCCGTCTGCCAGCAGGGTCTCTGTCACGCGGATCGGCCTCTCGAGAGTTTTGACATGCCCCGACGCCGACCAGTTACGGTCCGGCGCAAAGACGGTCACAGTTGCAAGCTGGCGCATGGCCTGGGCCAGGGCCAGCAGCCCGGGCGCCTGGACGCCATCGTCGTTGGTCACTAGAATGTGCATGAAGGAGTTTCCGATTTTGGATTTGTGATTGCGGGGTGATTATAACTCCCTCGCCTGTATAATTCGCGCATGCCCCTGAGAGAAGCTCGCGCCGCCTGCTGCACTCTATTCCTCTCCTGGCTCCTTCTTCTGTCCTGCAATCCAAACAGCTCGCCGCCTCCTCAAACGGCACTCTATCTGTATCGATTGAGCCCTCCTGCTTTTGTTGAATTTTCCTCTGATTTTCAAATCATGAAGGAAGTCCCTTTTTCCATTCCACTCAACTGCTCGTTGTTCGATACCTTCCCCGCGCCGGTGGGCAGGTTCCTGCTTATCGAGCTGAGCTGCCCCAACGGGCAGACGGTCCTTTTTCTGGATACGGATACGGTTTCCGTTTCCCAGCCTGTGACGCAGGCCGACAGCCATTACCTGGGATGGGCGGGCGATGGAGAATCCGTCTTCCTAAAAGTGGATTCGCTGGGCGATGCAGGCGTGGTACGTGTCTACACTCATGGAAAACAGGACAATCTGAATATCATTGGCTGGACATACGATCTTTCCACCCGGCCCGGCTCGGGCGATTTTGTTTTCACTTTTTCGCGCGGATTGGGGTATGGAAGTGAGCTGCATGCAGCCCGCGGCAGCGGGCGGAACAGCCGGCTTTTATACGAAGACCCATTCAACTATATTTCGTTTGCACGCTATTCTCCGGATGGGCGCCAGATTGCCTTCATCAAGATCCCCGATTCTCAGACTCCCTTCACAGTGGGTGAGTTGTGGTTGATGGATGCAGATGGATCCAGGCCGCGCAAGCTGGCAGATGTGGATGCCGGTCATGGGTACGCGGCGAACTGGTCGCCGGATGGGGAGTGGATCGCGTTCGTCAAACGTGAAAATCCGGAAGACGAGAGTGCAGATCGATCCTCCGGCTCGTTAATCAGCAATATCCACCTCGTCCACATCGAGAGCGGAGACGTGAAGCAGGTTACATTTTTTAGCAGTGGATGGGTCGAGACCCCGCACTGGTCCCCGGATGGGAGCCTGCTGGCATTCAACACAGTCCTGAATGGTAGAATGGACGTACAGATCGCGGACATCACATCGGGGGAAATAGGGCCCCTGATGACAGATTCCTCCTGTTGTCCCGCGTGGATGCGAAAGTGAGTCTTGATGCTTCGGCGAGTATTCCTGATCCTGATATTTTCATTTTTTCTTGTCTCCTGTGGCGGTGCAGCTCCGGCACCCACGGAAGCACCCGTGGTACCGCCGTCTGCCACCGAAGCGCCCACCCAACCCCTGATCGCCGATACTCCGACGCCGGCGGATACCTCCACACCTCAGCCAACGAACACCCCCCTGCCAACCTCTACACCGGCGCCCACGTCAACGGAAACGCCGCTGCCGACACTGGTTCTTCCAACGGAAGTCGTCAACCCGCCGGTCCGGTCGGTGTGGGATGGCACGCCCACCTACCCGGGTGATTCAGCCTCCGGGTATGCATTCCGAGTCACATATGCCCCCGAGGTCTGGGCATTGACCCTGGACCAATTTGGCTATCCGGCACTGGGCCATCGAACCCTTTCAGGCTGCGTGATCTCGGTCACGTCTGGCCGCGGGCTGCCCCCCAGCATGAACGTCGAGCACGAGACCCTCGAAGCGGGAGAGGTTACCTTCGATGTCGGCACAGCCTATGAAAATGGAGTGAAGAAATTCGCCACGTTCACCGGTGGGGATGGGAGGATCATTACTGCCTTCCAGGTATCCTTCCTGGAGGAGAGCGATTCCTGCCTGGCGGATGCTGTGGTGGTTCTCTCCACGCTGCGCTCGATCCCCGTTTCACAGGCCACGCCTGCACCCTGAATTGAAATGTAGAAGTCTAAAGGGATATGGTGACACGATCTTTTCGGAACGTTCTCACAGCGCTTGTACTTTGCGGACTCTGCCTCAGCGTGCGCGGCGCCTCAGCAGAACCTGCTGAAGCCTTTCTTCAGACGGTCACGCCGTTCCTCTATCCTCCCTATCCCGGTTCTGCTTCGCAGGAATCCATTTTCGATCATTCCACCCCCAATTACACCTTTGACAACCATATTGTGACCTACAAGGGCGATACGGCCAATAAGTTCTGCCCCTCCCCGGCGCCTCCTGGAACGCCTCCACCCCGGGCGGGAATTTGTAACGCGGGACAGGGCGGGTACTGGTCCTATAGCCTCGGTGACTGGGTCTATTACGATGGCCACGATGGTGTCGATTACGGGATTTCCTACCGCCCCATCTATGCTGCGGCCGATGCAAACCAGATCGTCTATGCCGGCTGGTGGGATCCGCAGAATCACAAGATCAATCTCGGCATCTACGTCCGGCTGCGTCACCCAAACGGCTACAACACTTATTATGGACATATGAGCTCCGTTTCGGTCCAGGCCTGCCCGACCGTAGGCTGTACCTTTGTCCCTCACGGGGAAATGCTCGGCATCAGCGGAACGACGGGCAACTCGACAGGCCCTCACCTGCACCTGCTTGTCCGTAACCCGGCCGGGCGGTCGGTGGACCCCTACGGCTGGACGGGCAGCGGAAGCGATCCCTGGACTCATAACCAAACCGAATCGCTTTGGGTGACCTATCCTGCGCTGGAGTATTATGGAGCGAAGATCTATCCCACCGGTCCCGAGCTGCCCTTTCCGGCGGCTCAACCAACCGGGATCCTGGTGGACGATGGCAGTCCCGGTTTCTTCGAGACGCCGGTCGACTGCTGGAACGATATCGCCATGCCTGGCACCCAGGGCGGGGTGATGCGCTTTTCCCGGGCGCGCACCTCCACGCCGACCTGTACCGGACGGTGGAGTCTGCCTGCGGGAGCCAACGATGGACTGTATTCCCTGTACGTCCGCATCCCGCCCGATCGTGCAACCAGCGAAGGCGCGGTCTACACCATCCGCCACTCCGGCCGGTCCGACATCGTTGTCGTCAACCAGGCTGTCTTTCCCAATATGTATTACGTGCGGGATGGCTGGCTTAATATTGGAAAATATACCTTCGACGGGGATGGCGGTGAATTTATCGAAGTGACCAACCGCACGCAGGATGAAACCGAGTTTGTTGCCGGCCGCTTCGTCGGCATCGACGCCGTCCGCTTCGTCTTCCAGGGAGATGTGACCCCGACCCCCATGACGCCTGTCACGGTAACCTCGACCAGGACCGCCAGCATTACACCTTCTCCCACGCTCACCAGGACACCGGCCATTTCCGCAACGCCAACTATCTCGCGCACCCCCTCCAACACTCCTTCACCGACCGTTACCCGCACCCCGACTATCTCGCGCACACCGACGATCACCCGTACCCCGACCGTGACGCGTACCCCAACTTTGACGCGCACTCCCACCCGGACGCGGACCCCGTCTCGCACACCGACGATCACACGAACGCCCACGGCCACGCGTACCCGGGTCCCAATGGCTACGCCTCTGTATAGATTGATCGACGTTTATTTTGCCAGCCGGGTCCGCTATGAGCAGAACGCGCCGCCCATCGAGCGGGCAGGCCAACGCTGGGTGCGCTCCAGCATGCAGCCACAGGCGGCCCTGAACGAATACTTCAGGGGACCGGGTTCCACGGAGCGATTTACCTACGGCTGGATCGCCCTCTACAACGGCTTTACCGGCTATGACCGCCTAGAGATCGACAATGGAGTTGCCCATGTCTATCTGACGGGTGCCTGTGCTTCCGAAGGCAGGGATTTCAATATCGCCGACCTCTTAAGCCTGACCCTCAAACAGTTCCCGGAGATCCAGTTCGTGAAGATCTATGACCAGAACGGCCAGACGCAAACGCCCACCGGCCAGAGCGACTCGGAGCCGCTCTGCCTGTCCCAGTTCTTTACCCCGACCCTTACTCCCACGCGGACTCCGACCCTCACCCGCACCCCCACACCAACCCGGACCCCGACGAACACTCGCCCACCCAGCGCTACGCCGCAGTACACCCGGGTCAGCGTCTACTTCGTCAGCCGCTATCGCCTGAACAACAACCTGCCTCCGTTCGAAGTGGCGGGTGTCCGCTGGGCTCGTTCCAATAACATCATTGGTACGGTACTCGATGAATACTTTAAAGGCCCCGGCTCCACCGAGCGTTTTTCCTTCGGCTGGATCGGCATCTATAACGGCTTTACCGGCTACAGTCAGCTCGATATTGCAAATGGCATTGCCCGCGTCTATTTGACGGGCAGCTGTGAAGCCAGCGAGTCAGACTACACGATTGCCGATATTTTGTCGTATAACCTCAAACAGTTCGAAGAGATCGAATACGTCAAGATTTACGACCAGAACGGCACCACAAAGGATCCATTTGGCGTCAGCGATTCGGTTCCAACGTGCCTGGAACCGTAATCCGGCATGACCGATCGAAGGGGATGTCATTCGTATAGCAGGTCGAATGCCATCCCCTTGGGATCCTCCAGAAGTTAAATAGGCCGAAAGAGCCGTTGTAAATCAAGTAACGGAGGAGTAGGATTCGGGTTAGGAGGAGTCATGAAACGCCGAATCATATTCCTTTTCTTTTTAATATCCATTGTTCTTTCATCCTGCAATATGCCGGGGGCTGGCCCTTCGATCGATACGCCGAGTCCTCAGCCGACGCAGAATATCCCGATCACAGGTGTGACCACTCCCACCTCCATCCCGATCGAGACCCTGGTCGATGTGGCGCAGCTGCCGACAGCAACCCTGACCTCCACGCCTTCGGTGATCCTGGCCGCCCCGCGCGAACAGCCGGTCAACTGCCGCTTTGGGCCAGATATCTCCTATGCGATCGTCGGCGCGCTGATCGCAGGCCGCCAGGCGGAGGTGATTGGCAAGAATATCGACGTCACCTGGATCTACGTCCGGAATCCGAGCGATCCTTCGAACAATTGCTGGCTGTCGGTGGATTTCATCGAGCTGAACGGCGATACGGCTTTGCTCCCGGTGGTGGGTCCGCCGGAGATCATGGTAACCGATATCCAGGTCAGCGTATCTCCCGCTGCCATGAACGTGGCCTGCGACGCCTTTCCCCAAAGCGTCATTATCAGCGCAGAGATCACCACGAACGGTCCATCCATTGTGACCTGGTTCTGGGAATCCAGCGTAGGAGTCCGCTCTGATCAGAAGCAATTGTTGTTCGAAGCCGGAGGCACAAAACTGGCACAGGACTTCTACCAGGTGGATCGAGCAGGGGATTATTCCATCCAGGTGGGAAGCACTCTGCCGAACCTCAGGACCGGTGAAGCCACGTTCAAAGCGATCTGTACTCCGTAAGCAGAGCATTTGCGCAGCGGATTTCGAGCTCCAGATTGCCCGGAAACGGTTGTTTAATTTGTAAGGCGTCTTCAGGGTTCCATGTTATATAATCCTTTTCAGAGCAAACGGTATCACTTTTAACGATGGAATCCACATGAAGCACATTCTCCTGGTTTTGACGGTCCTGGCGCTGGCGGCCTGTGCACCGTCGGTGCCTGATCGCGCTGCAACCGAACCTGCTGATAAACTGGATGAGATACTGGCCCGCGGCACGCTGGTTATTGCCACAGATCCTGAGTACCTGCCTCAATCGCGGCTGATTCCCGATTCCAGACCGTCCGATGAGACCCGGTGCAATCCGACCCAATATACTGCCAATCAGTTTGAGGGTTTCGATGTGGATGCTGCCCGGGAAGTGGCCCGGCGCCTGGGGGTGGAGCCCTGTTATGTCACGCCTCCCTGGAGCCAGCTGGTTGCCGGGAAATGGGGCGATAACTGGGATGTGCATGTCGGTTCGGTCGCCATCACCTTCGAGCGAATGGAAAACCTGTATTTTACCCAGCCCTACTACGCCACACCCACGGTCCTGCTGGTTCATGAGGACAATACATCTTATACGTACCCGGAGGATCTTTCCGGCAAGCGGATCGGAGTCTGTGCCGGTTGTACATTTGAAGACTATCTGCGCGGCACTCTCAAGATCCCCGGTCAAACGCTCCAGTATCGCATTAGAGACGCCAGGCCGATCGCCTTTGAGAGCGAGGATCCGGCCATTCGGAGCCTTTCGCAAGGGGATGGCGTAGAGCTCGATGCCGTGATGACGATCCTGCCCAAAGCGCGTGCAGCCGTCGACGCAGGCTATCCTGTCAGGTTACTTGATGAACCGGTTCTGTTTGCGTATGCCTCCATGACAGTCGACCGCGCCAGTCACAGAAATATGCAGCGTTTGATACGGGAGATCAATCGTATTGTTCTTGAAATGCATGCAGATGGTACGTTAACAGAACTTTCCTTGCTTTATCAGGGGATGGATTTAACAAAGGAAGCTGCCTTGTACGATATTGGCGCCTTGAACCAGTCTCCCTGAATATGCCCCCCATTCCCTCCTTCTTTCACGGATTTCGCATCCGCACGCGGCTGGTGATTTACTACGCGACATTTGCCCTGCTTACGCTAAGTGCAGTCGTCTATTTTTCTTACAGGCAGGCAGTTCTTTCCATCCAGAGGACCATGGAGGATAAACTTGCAGTGATAGCCGGTCTGCAAATGAGCGATCTGGATCACTGGGTGGATGATGAACAGCGTAACGCCATATTCCTGGCCAGCCTTCCTGAATTACGATCCTATTCAGGGATCCTTATGGAAGAAGATTCGACAGAGGATGAGCGGGAGAACGCCCGCCAGCAGCTTACCCATCTCCTGGGTATCATCGTCCAGCGCACAGCCGATTTCCACGATATTCAGATCCTCGATTTGAGCGGCAATATCGTGATCTCGATGATCCCCGGGAACAACGGTCTTTCTCAGGCCGATCAGTCTTTTTTCACGGAAGGCACGAGCCGGACCTTTTCCCAGCCTTTCTACGAATCACCTCTCCTGGGCAGAACTGCCATGACGGTGGCCACACCGCTGTTTGATAATTCACACAAGCGGGTGGGCGTCCTGGTGCTGCATTTCAACATGAAACGCGTGGATGCCATCTTCCGCGAAAGCCAGGGGATGAACCAATCG
The DNA here is from genome assembly GCA_036276515.1 of Anaerolineales bacterium. Classification (GTDB taxonomy): domain Bacteria; phylum Chloroflexota; class Anaerolineae; order Anaerolineales; family Villigracilaceae; genus Defluviilinea. The sequence continues at coordinate 10,606 of DASUOS010000268.1, forward strand.
GTCCAGAGCTACCTGATCGGACGCGACAGCCAGGGCTTTATTACCGGTGATCCCATCATCCTGTCCCGGTCTGATAGGCCTCGATCGCTCGGCATCGATTCGGCATTAAACGGGCAGGAGGCTGTTGCCTTCTATACCAACCACAACGGCATACCTGTCATGGGAAACTATTTTTGGATGCCTGAATATAACGCCGGCCTGGTCGTTGAAATGGATGAAGAAGCTGCTCTGCAGCCTGCTCGCGAGCTGGCGTTGAACATCGCCTTCATCGGCGTCATCATTTCGATCCTGCTGGTGATCGGCGTCATCTTTATGGCAGAGCGGATCACCGCCCCTCTGCGCGCGCTCAGCGAAGCCGTTGCCCGTGTGTCGGCAGGAGAGATGAACGCCCTTGCCCCGGTCACGTCCGATGACGAGGTGGGTGCACTGGCCCGGGCATTTAATGCTATGACGGAAAAGCTCCAGCTGACACTGGATGGCTTGCAGGGAGAGTTGCGAGAGAGGAAACAGGTCCAGGAGAAGCTCCTCCAGTTCCGTAAAGTCATGGATGAATCCAGCGACGCTATCTATATGATCGATCCGGAGACAAGCCGCTTTCTGGACTTTAATAAGAGCGCCTACGAGCGGCTGGGCTACACCCGGGAGGAATTAAGCCGGCTGGGTGCGGTGGATCTTGCCGAACACGTCCAATCCCTTCAGCGCTGGCGCAAACAGGTAAATAGGGTACGCCAAAGTGGGGAATTGATTTTCGAGACGGTATACCGCCGCAAGGATGGAAGCTCGTTTCCGGCCGAGGTGAGTGGCCGCATGCTGGGCGCTGGCGAAGGGACGATCCTGGTGGCGTCGGTGCGTGATATTACCGAGCGCAAGCGTGCCGAGGCAGCCTTACGCGAGAGTGAGGAACGTTTCCGAAAAGTATTCCAATCAAGCCCGGTGGCAACCTGTATTACCTCGCTCGAGGATGGCTGCCTGTTGGATGCGAATTACGCCTACTGGGATCTGACCGGTTATACACCCGAAGAGGCGCTGGGTCGCAATGCCACGGAAGCAAGAAGCTGGGATGTCCCGGGTGGGCGTGAGATGTTTGTCAGGGGATTGAAACTGCGCAAGTCCCATTTCAACCCGGATGATTATTTCCCCCATAAAGACGGAAGCCTGAAGCCTGTCATTTCCTTTTATGAGTTGATCCGCATCGGAAAAAATGACTGCATCCTGGCCATGTTCTACGACATGACCATCCAGAAGGAAACCATGCTCGCCCTTCAGCAGAGTGAGGCACGCATCCGCGCCCTGCTGAATGCGTTCCCGGACATGGTCGTGGAGGTGACCCTGGATGGAACGATTACTCATATGGTTCCCCCCAAGGGATCCGAAGCCATCCTGGATTCTGTGTCCTCTGTGGGCAGGAGCGTCCGGGATGTTTTCCCGGCCGAAGCAGCAGAGAATACCCTGTCTGCCATCCAGCAGGTCAGGGAGACCGAGCAGATGAGCGTGGTCGAGTTCGACTCGATACGAGATGGCAGCCTGTGTGTCATGGAGGTACGGGTGGTGGGCAGCGCGGCGGGTACCGCCCTCATGCTCGTACGCGATATCAGCCAGCGCAAGTGGACAGAGTCTGAACGGGAAAAACTAATCAACGAGCTGGAAGCCCGCAACCGGGAGTCGGAAACCCTTCGCGAAAGCCTCGGCAGTATTGTGGGCACTTTTGAGTTTACCGTGATCGTCCAACAGATCCTCGAACAGATCAGGCAAGTCATCCCCTATGACACAGCTTCCATCTGGCGGGTGGAAGGAGACCTGCAGCTAATTATCAGCGGCGTAAACCTCCCGCCTGAAATCGATTCGGAAAGCACAGTGTTTCCGGTAAACGAGGACAACTCCGCTTATCCAATCCTGAGCGGCCAGGTTCCCTATATCCTCAACAATAACGTCCAGGAGGAATTGCCGGATTTCCAGATGGAGCCGCATACCTATGTCCACTCATGGCTGGCGATTCCACTGAAAACACGCGGCAAGGTCATTGGCTTGATCGCCCTGGACGGCAAACGTCGCGATCAGTTCAACGAGCATCATGCCGGGCTGGCCGTTACCTTTGCCAACCAGGTCGCGATCGCCCTGGACAATGCCCGCCTGTTCACCGAACTTCAAAATGAACTGGATCAACGCCGGAAACTGATCGCCGAGCTGGAGATCAAGAACGCCGAGTCGGAAACTCTGCGCGAGAGCGTGGCAATCGTCGCGGCAACACTCGAACAGGCAGAGGCCGTGGACAGGATCCTGGAGCAGCTGGAGCGGGTCGTTCCGTTCGACAGCGCTTCGGTTCAATTGATCAACGGGAACATGCTGGAAATGGTCAGCTCGCGTGGGTTTGAGCTAAGCCCGGCGCCTGCAGAGAATTGCTTTGAATTGAATGAGAGCGAACCGGCATATCCGGTGATCCAGAAGACCGCTCCTTATGTACTCTATGAGGATATTCAAAATGCCATTCCGGCCTTCCGGGAATTTCCGCACGATCGGATCCATGCCTGGATGGCGGTCCCGTTGAGGGTTAAGGGAAAAATGATCGGCATCATTGCCCTGGACGGGTATCAGTCCGGGAAGTTTACGGAGAGACATGCGCAGCTGGCATTGACCTATGCCAGCCAGGTGGCAATCGCCCTCGAAAATGCCCGCCTGTTCTCGGACCTGCAGACGGAGCTGGGAATGCGCAAGAACCTGATCACAGAGCTGGAAAACAAGAACGCCGAGCTCGAGCGGTTCACGTATACGGTTTCTCACGACCTCAAATCGCCACTCTTCACGATACGCGGTTTTCTCGGCTATCTCGAACAGGACGCCCTGAGCGGCAACCGGGAGCGGTTAAGTGCCGATATCCAGCGTATTACCGACGCGACCGACAAGATGCACCGGCTCCTGAATGAACTGCTGGAGCTCTCCCGGATCGGGCGGATCAAGAATGAATCAACGTTTATCCCGTTTGAAGACGTGGCGCGCGAGGCGGCAGAACTGGTGGCAGGTTACACCATGGAACGGGGGATCACGGTTAAGATCGAGCCTGGCATGCCTGCCGTCTATGGCGACCGGCCGAGGCTGGTGGAGGTGATGCAGAACCTGCTGGACAACGCAGCCAAATTCATGGGTGGACAAACGGAACCCTGTATCGAGATCGGTCGAATGGGAGACGATGAAGAGGGGGGCAGGTCCATCTTCTTTGTGCGCGATAATGGGATCGGCATCGCGCCCGAACACTACGAGCGCATATTCGGACTATTCAACAAGCTCGATCCCAGGGGTGAGGGGACGGGCATTGGGCTGGCGCTCGTGAGGCGGATCATCGAAGTCCATGGAGGCCGGATCTGGGTGGAGAGCGAAATAGGAAAAGGCTCCATGTTCCTGTTTACGCTTCCCACACAGTCGCAGCCGGATTCCGTACTATAATCACCCCATCTCATCCCAGGAGCCGTCTCATGAAAAGAGCCGTCAGCATCAGCATCGGGTCATCGAAGCGCAACAAGGCAGTGGAAGTGACGCTGTTCGGCGAAAAAGTGAGCATCGAGCGCATCGGCACGGACGGTGACATGGAAGCCGCCGCCTTGAAATTCAAGGAGCTGGACGGCAAAGTAGATGCTTTCGGCGTGGGCGGTACAGACCTCGGCGCGATCATCGATGGAAAATGGTATGCCATACATTCTGTTGCCCCCATGGTCCGCTACGTTAAAAAGACTCCCCTGGTGGATGGTGGTGGGTTGAAGAACACCTTGGAGAACAGGGCACCCGCTTTTCTGGATCAAAAAATCGGCAAGTACATCAATTCGTGCGGCCGTAAAGTCTTTGTTACCTTAGGCACCGATCGTTGGGGGATGGCCCGCGCCTTTCCGGAGGCCGGTTATGAAACGGTCTACGGTGACCTGATGTTCGCTCTGGGTATTCCCATTGCACTTCATAAGCTCAGTCACTTGAAAACGTTTGCCAGGCTGCTGTTTCCCGTAGCCAGCCGCCTGCCCTTTGAATGGATCTATCCCACCGGTGAAAAACAGGAACAACGGACCCCAAAGTGGGGCAGGTATTATGCCTGGGCTACCGTCATTGCGGGGGACTGCCATTACATCAAGCGCTTCATGCCCGATGATCTCACGGGTAAGGTCGTTGTCACCAATACGACCACCTCAGAAGATATCGAAACCTTCCGCAAGGCTGGAGTAAAATATCTCGTCACGACTACCCCCGTCCTGGAAGGGCGCTCGTTTGGGACCAACATGATGGAAGCCGCTCTGGTCGCCGTAGCCGGTAAAGGACGGCCGCTGACCTGGCCCGAACTAACCGAAATGATCGACACCCTTGGCCTGGAGCCGCAGCTGCAGGAGCTGAATTGAAGCAGACAGGCAGATAAGGAGATATGATGGATGCAATAGTAACTGCCGGTGGGATTCCGAGACCGGAAGACCCGCTTTACCCCTATTCCCATGGCAATTCAAAGGCGTTGATCGATGTGGCAGGCAAGCCCATGGTCCAGTGGGTATTGGATGCCCTGAGCGATGCCAGGAATGTGGATAACGTCATCGTGGTCGGTCTTTCTCCTAAGAGCGGCGTGACCTGCAAGAAGCCTCTCCATTTTGTCTCGAATCAGGGGCGGATGCTGGCCAATATCGTCGCCGGTGTCAACAAGGCACTCGAGCTCGACAAAAAGAACAAATATGTCCTGATCGCCTCCTCTGATATTCCCGCGCTGAAACCCGAAATGGTGGACTGGCTGATCGATACCTGCATGGAAACGAAAGATGACCTGTATTATGGTATCTGCCCGCGTGAAGTGATGGAAGCCCGCTTTCCCAACTCCAAACGCACCTACACCAGGCTGAAGGATATGGATCTGTGTGGATCGGATATCAATATCGCCCATGTGCGCATGGCGACCGAACACCTCGACATGTGGGAGACGCTGATCGGCTCGCGCAAGAGCCCTCTTAAGCAGGCGAGTATCATTGGGCTGGACACTTTTTTCCAGGTACTGACGCGCAGCATCACTCTCGATCAGCTGGTGGAAAAAGTCTGCCGCCGGCTTGGGATCACGGGCCGCGCCATCCGCTGGCAGAATGCCGAACCCTGCATGGATGTGGACAAGCCGCACCAGCTCGAGCTGATGCGCTCCGATCTGGCGGACCAGCAGCGTAAAGCCCTGGCCCGGGCCAAAGCAGCTGCCCGGCGCGCGGCAAGGGAAGCCCAGCCCGTGAAAACAGGCAAGAACAAACCCGCCGCCCGAAAGAAAGTGGAAGCCGCCAAGCCTGCCAAAGCAAAAGGGAAGGCGCCCTCCAGAACCAAACTGACCCCATGAACCTGTCTTCGCTGCTCGAACTGGATGCCCGGCTCTCGAATCAAATGCGCGTGGCTGAAAAGCCAGGCGCATTGCGCGCTATTGCGGCTTTTTTTGCCCATTCTGGCGATTCATGGTTCTGGGGTGCGGCCCTGATCCTGTTATGGCTTGTTAGCGACTCGAGCTGGAGAAGGTGGGAAGTGGTGGAACTTGTGGGCATCAGCCTTCTGGCGGTCATGGTGATAGGGATCAAATTTATTGTGAGAAGGCAGCGTCCAGTGGGGGAATGGGGAGGGATCTATCGCAAAACGGATCCCCACTCTTTTCCGTCCGGACATGCAGCACGAGCATTTTTGATCGCAGTGATCGGGAGCGCGTTAGGCCCTGCCTGGCTCGGCATCCTGCTGTGGATCTGGGCGCCGCTCGTGGCGCTGGCGCGGGTGGCAATGGGCGTTCATTATCTCTCGGATATCATCGCCGGGGCGGTGCTGGGGATCCTGATCGCCGTGATCGGCATTGCGATCTATGAGCCTGTGTTTCTGTGGGTTACAAATCTGATCGGTTTTCCGTTGTGGTGAAACCGTTTGGGGATACAAGCTTCACACAATCTGTCAATCTGCTTTTTTGATGGATTCCAGGTGTTCCACGATGTGGGCGAGATCTTTTTCCACCCAGGCTTGCAGGGTCAGACCACGGCCAAGCATGGAATGGCGCGATTGGCGTGACCAGGACTCCGGGGACAACGAACGCAGCATCTCTGCCAGACCTTCAATATTTCCGACCAGCTCATTGAGAATGGCTTCCAGCGGCTCGCCGGCGGAATACTGTTCAGCCATGTAGGCTTCTCCGTCGAAGTTTTGAAATTCAGGATTGTCTTCCACGGCGGTCCTGCGAACGCGCGAACCATATACCAGCTTATCCACATCACGAGTGTGTGCAGCGATTTGATGAACGTTCCAGGCACCGGGCTCAAGGGGTGCATGGGCATCCTTTCTGGCCAGGCATGCGGCACGGAATTCGTGAGCCGCTTCCACCAGGCGGTTGATCAGGCTGGAGCGGTATTCCAGGAGTTCTTTCATGGCTTCTCCTCTTCGCCGGCAAGCAGCTTCATAATCCTGGCGAGGACCTGGTCTGAACCGGTTTCGACGGTATGGACCTGAATTCCATCGGGGGCCAATTCACGGGCAGCCTGGCGGCTCAAGCCTTCCAGGCCGCTCATACTGGCGATGAAGGCTGCGCCCGCCTCGGTTCCGGCCGGGGCATGACTCCTCCCGATGAGGTTGATGATCACACCCCGGCCCTGAGAGCGCATCACCCGCCCGACCGATTGGGTCATCAGGAACGCACCGGTCAGGTTGACATCCAGGACACGGTGCCAGTCCCATTCATCCATGTCCAGGAGCGGGGTGTGCGGCTCCACGGATGCATGGTTGATCAGGATATCGATCCGGCTAAAATCGTCCTCCACCTGCTTGATCAGGTGCTGGGCACCGACCTTCTTGGCCACATCTTCGATATACGCTTTCGCTCGCCCACCCTTTCGGACGATATGCTCGACGACCTCCTCGACGTTGACCGGGGAAATGTCATTCGCTCCAATGACTGCACCCTGGGCGGCAAGCGTCTCGGCCAGCATCCGCCCGCTTCCCCGGCCGGCACCGGTGATCAGCACGACCTGATCCCTTAAGTCAGCCACTGGATTGCTCGCAGAGAGGCACTCGATCGCGATTTTCGTACCCGTTCAGCGGTAAACCAAAATACGGCGAGGGATCGAGCGTGTTGCGAATGTCCAGCTCATTCTTGAACTGGCCGCTGCCATCATCCTCCACGATGGAAAAATGCAAATGGATGCCTGTCGGATTATTTGGGTCGCCGGAATAATCTCCCTGGTATCCGAGAAAGGTTCCTAGATCCACGGGCACGTCAAACGTGCCGGGCGGGAATTCGGGAGAGATGAACGAATTCCCCTCTTCATCGGCCAGATGGGTGTAGTAGAGCCAGATCTGCCTGCCCGGCTGCAGAGGATCGTCTGGCACGCGCACGATGACGGTGGATTTCCAGTCGGGCAGGCGCGTTAGAAAGCCGGGGTAGGCGGAGACAACACGTGTCACCCCCACGTCCGTTCCGGCAAAAATATCAATGCCCTGATGAGTGTGTCCCGGGCGGAAGGAATCGCCCCACAGAAAGCCCACAAACCCATCGGTGGGGAAGTGGAACGGGGCCGACCCGCATTGCGAACCGGCCGCCAGCCTCCAGTCCGGGCGAGAGTCGGGATTACGGATCCAGGTGCGGAAAGCGACCAGCCGGGCACTGTTAGGGCGGTAGAGGTAGTAAGCTGTGCCGCCAGCCGCGATCAAGGCGACAAAGATGGCAGCAACGAGGAAAGTGCGTTTTGACATGGGCAGGATTATACCGCCTGAGAAAATTCAACCTGCCCGGCTGTACCCGTCATCTATATCTTGAAGATGTGATTAAAAAGTTACAAAATATCTTGTATTTTGTGTGTAGATAATATAATATTATTGGGTAAGACTAATTGATTTTCCTTGCAGTCCTCGAAAGGGCAAACCCATCGTGAGATGGGGACGCAAAGTCATGGATCCCAAAGGTGGGACCGCCAGACTGCCGAAGCACTTGGTGTTTGGCAGTTTGTTTGTTTAATTACAGCCTCTCTCCAGGCTGTAAAAAAATCGATTTCGTTTGTGAAATATTACACAAAAAGGAGTATTCTTACCCAAATAATGAAGTTACTTCTATGAAGGAGGTGTACCAAGGAACTGAATACAGGAACGTAATGGCAGCTGCAAGACCCATACCTACAAGAGGAGAATCTATGAAACGCAAACTGCTTGCTTTGATCACCATCCTGGTACTGTTGGGAATGCTTCCGGGTGCGGCCCTCGCTTCACCTGTTGCTTCTTCAATTGAGGATGATCCCGCATTTGTCCAAAAAGAAGATAACCGGCCCGACCCCATGACGTCCAAGCAGCTCGAACTTAAACAGCAGGCACTGGCTGCAAAGCTGAATGGGAAGGCTTACGGAAAAACTCACGAAGTGGCGCGTGGCCAGTATGTTGAGCTGGCCCGTGAAGGTGAGGATCCGATCTGGACGATTCTCGGTGAGTTCCCCGACCTCGCTCATAATATGATCCCCGAGCCCAATCGCTCGGTCAACAATACGACCCTGTGGGTTCCTGATTTCAGCCGCGAGTGGGTCTACAACATGCTGTTCGACGGCACTCCTGGCGCCAACTCGATGCGCAACTTCTACATCGAGCAGTCTTCCGGGCGCTATGCCGTCTACGGCGATGTGACCGACTGGGTCGAAGTCTCCCAGGGATATGCCCACTACAACGATGATCTGGACTGTGCCACCGGCAACTGCGTCTGGGAATTCCTGAATGAAACTGTCGACGGCTGGTATGCCAGTCAGATCGCGGCCGGCAAGACCCCTGAAGAGATCAACGAATACCTCGAGGGATTCGACATCTGGGACCGCTACGACTACGACCTCGACGGCAACTTCAATGAGCCCGACGGCTACATCGACCACGCCCAGTTCGTACATGCCGGCGAAGGTGAAGAAGGTGGCGCACCCTTTGAAGCCATCTGGAGCCACAGCTGGTACGCTTACTTCGGTCTGATGGGCGATATGGGCCCTTCCTTTAACCCGTACGGCGGCCTGCAGATCGGCGACTCCGACATCTGGGTTGGCAAGTACACCATCCAGCCCGAGAACGGCGGTGTAGGCGTTTACACCCATGAATATGGCCATGACCTCGGCCTGCCCGACCTGTATGACACCTCCGGCGGCGAGAATGGCACCGGCTTCTGGACACTGATGTCCTCCGGCTCGTGGATGGGTGACGGCACGATCGATATCGGCTCCAAGTCCAGCCACATGGGCGCCTGGGAGAAATTCCAGCTCGGCTGGCTGAACTATGAAGTGGCTGTTGCCGGCGCCAAGTCTGTGCACAAGCTTGGCCCGATGGAGTTCAATACCAAGCAGGCCCAGGCCCTGTTCGTGGTCCTGCCCAGGAAGTCTGTTACCTCTGTGATTGGCGCCCCGTTTGCAGGGACCCGCTTCTATTACAGCGGCGCAGGCGATGAGCTTGACAACAGCATGACCAAATCGGTTACTCTTCCGGTGGGAACCGTTGGGCTGACAGCCAAGGTTCGCTATAACATCGAAGTTGATTGGGATTATGCCTATCTGACCGTTAATGGCGTTCCGGTGCAAACGAATCTGTCAACTACCACCGACCCCAACAGTCAAAACTTCGGCTATGGCATTACAGGTGTTCAGAACACCTGGACGGATCTGACTGCCGATCTCTCTGCATATGCCGGCCAGACCGTCACCCTTGGTTTCCGCTACTGGACGGATGCCAACACCGGCGGCTTTGGCTTCATGGTTGATGAGCTGGCGATCACGGGTCTGCCCGTGGACGGCGCCGAAGCCGAAGCTGGCTGGACCTTTGATGGATTCAAGGTCTCCACCGGTACAGAGTCGGCCCTCTTTAACCATTACTATATAGCCGAGTACCGCACGTACAAGGGCTATGACAGCACACTGAAGGTCGGCCCCTACTACTTCGGCTATCCCACGATGCCCGACTTCGTGGATCACTTCGCCTATCAGGATGGCATGCTGATCAACTACTGGGATACCTCTCAGAGGAACAACCAGACCCGCCTGCACCCCGGACAGGGCCTGCTGCTTCCGATCGATGCCCATCCTCAGGCGCTCCTGCGCTGTGGTGGAACCGCGCTCTGGCGCAACCGGATCCAGACCTACGATTCGACCTTTACGCTGGATCGTACCGACGGGATCCCCAACATTCACCATGCCGGTAACCTTTGCCCGGTTCCGAGCCTTCCCGGGGTCAAAGTGTTTGACGACCGGAACACGTACTACGATCCGGCCAACCCGCAGGGCAGCGTAATCAATCCGAATACCGGCACCAAGATCACCATTCAGAGCATCAGTGCCCTGAACAACTTCATGCAGATTGAGGTTCGCCCGGTCAGGTAAGCCTGCTGATCTCAACTAAGCCGAGGCCCGCCTATACAGGCGGGCCTCTCTTATTGATACGCCATATTTCCAAAACCTGAAAATGTAACAAATAAATACCCAGAACGTCTTGTTTGTGAATCGGTTACAAATTTTATTGATTTTTAACGGAAACTACTATAATATTCACGATAGGATAAGGTTTGTTTAACCTGTTCGAAAAAGGCAAACCCATCGCGAGGTGGGGACGCAAAGTCATGGATCTGCCACGCTGATGCGTACAGCTTGACAGACCGCCAGACCGCCGAATTTTTTATTCGGCGGTCTTCCTGTTTAGGAGGTGATGCAGTCGAGAGGCAATGACAACGTTGTAATTCCACGCATATAAACCCATTCAAGCCTATTACGAGGAGATATAGTTCATGAAAGCAAAGTGGTTTAGTATTTTTTCGCTGGTGCTGGTGCTGGCAGTAGCGTTCTCGGCCGTATCGCCGGTTGGCGCCCAGCCCAGCCTCAAGTTCAAAGGCGGGGGCCAGGTTGAAGAGAGTCCAAACGGTGTTTACATTGTTCAAATGGTCGATGAGCCTGTGGTTGCTTACCAAGGCGGTATTCGAGGTTTTCGAGCAACCAAACCTGCTCCCGGCCAGAAGATCAATCCGAACAGCCCGGATGTTGTTAAGTATGCGGCCTACCTGAAAGGCAAGCATGATCAGGCGTTGAGCAGAGCAGGCGGGAGCAAGCTCTACGATTATGTTTACAGCTATAACGGTTTTGCCGCCCGCATGACCGTAGAGCAGGCGAACAAGCTGCTGTCGGTGGAAGGCGTGCTGGTAGTGAACCCCGACCAGATCTACAGCGTCGATACCTCATCGACTCCCGGGTTCCTCGGCCTGGACGCTCCCGGCGGCCTGTGGGACCAGCTTGGCGGTACCGGCATGGGCGGCGAGGATGTTATCATCGGCATCATCGATTCGGGCATCTGGCCTGAGAATCCCAGCTTCGCTGACCGGGTGAACGAAGATGGCATTCCGAGCTTCGATCCCGGCGCCAGACGAGCCTATCAGCAGATTCCCGGCTGGCACGGCAAATGCACGCCCGGCGAAGAGTTCAACGCCTCGATGTGCAACCAGAAGCTGATCGGCGCCCAGTACTTCACGGCCGGTTGGGGCGGCGACGCGGCGCTGGAGGCCGAGCGGCCCTGGGAATTCATGTCAGTCCGTGACTATAACGGCCACGGCACACATACTGCTTCCACCTCTGGCGGGAACTACAACGTTACGACCACCGGCCCTGCATCGGTGTTTGGCAGCGTCAGTGGGATTGCGCCGCGTGCGCGCATTGCCGCTTATAAGGCGCTCTGGTCAACCGAGGATGGTTCGACGGCAAGCGGTAATGGCGCCGACCTGGTTGCAGCGATCGATCAGGCAGTGGCTGATGGCGTGGATGTGATCAACTACTCGATCAGCGGCACCCGCACGAATTTCCTGGATGCCGCGGAAGTGGCATTCCTCTTTGCTGCCGATGCCGGTGTGTTCGTGGCGGCCTCCGCCGGTAACAGCGGTCCTACCTCTGAGACAGTGGCCCATCCCAGCCCGTGGATCACCACCGTGGCAGCCGGCACGCATAACCGCAATGGCGACGGCTCAGTCACGCTTGGAAATGGATCTACTTATGCAGGTGCATCGGTGGCAACCGCAGTCGGTCCGGCTCACCTGGTCGATGCCGTTGCTGTCGGCCTGCCAGGCGCCCCAGCTGTTGATGTAGAGCTTTGCGTTCCCGGTACTCTTGACCCGGCCCTGGTCAATGGCAAGATCGTTCTCTGCAAACGCGGTGTGATTGCCCGCGTGGACAAGAGCCGTGCAGTCTTGCTGGCCGGCGGGGTAGGCATGGTTTTGTATAACAGCCCCGACAGTTCCCTGAACGCAGATTTTCATTTTGTCCCGACTGTTCATGTCAACCAGGCTTCCGGCCTGGCAATCAAGGCTTATGCGGCAACGGCGGGCGCAACAGCCACCATCAACCAGGCAAGTATCGTTTACAACGTACCTGCCCCCTTTACGGCCTCCTTCTCCTCCCGCGGACCCCTGCAGGCTGGCGGCGGTGACCTGCTCAAGCCCGATGTGATCGCTCCGGGGCAGGATATCCTGGCTGCCGTATCGCCTTCGACGAATGGCCGTGATTTCGACCTGCTCAGCGGCACGTCCATGTCCAGCCCGCACGTGGCCGGTCTTGGCGCGCTGCTTATGGACCTGCACCCCGATTGGTCGCCGATGGCGATCAAATCGGCGCTCATGACATCTGCCTATGATGTTTTGGATGGACCCAATACCAACCCGCTGGTGATCTTCCGCCAGGGCGCGGGCCACGTGCGGCCCAATAGCGCTGCCGACCCCGGCCTGGTCTATGACCACGGCTTCCTGGATTGGCTGGCGTTCCTGTGCGGGACGACGACCGGCGTCAACCCGGCAAGCTGCGCAGCGCTGACCGTGGCAGGTTATTCGCTTGACCCGAGCAACCTGAATGTGGCTTCAATCGCCATCGGGGATATGGCCGGTGTACAGACCGTCACCCGCAAGGTAACGAATGTGGGCGCGGCTGCGACCTATACTCCTTCTGTGACTGGCATGGCCGGCTTCAACGTCAGTGTGAGCCCGTCATCGCTAAACTTAGGCGCCGGGCAAACCGGGACGTTCACAGTCACCTTTACCCGGACAACGGCCACCCTGAATGCGTACACCGGCGGCCAGCTCACCTGGAGCGACGGCGTGCATAGTGTTCGCATCCCGCTGGTTGTTCGTCCTGTAGCGCTTGCGGCTCCCGTTCAGGTATCCGGAAACGGCGCTGCGATCAGCTACAACGTGACCTTCGGTTATGATGGCGCATTCACGGCTACGGCTCGCGGTCTCGTGCCGGCAGTCGTCACCCCCGGAACGGTCTCAGATGACCCGACCGACAGCACCTGTTCGTTGACATCGCCCAATGCTGTGCAGCTTCCGGTAACCATCGCTGCAGGCACAACGTATGCCCGCTTCTCGCTGTTCGATGCGGATGTGGCCCCCGGTAGTGATATCGATCTGTGTGTGTTCCTTGGCGCAACGAATGTGGGCAGCAGCGGCTCCGGCACCTCGGCCGAGGAAGTCAACCTGCTCAACCCGCCGGCCGGCAATTATACGGTCGTGGTCCAGGGCTGGGGTGTGGCTGGCTCTTCGCCGTTCAAGCTGCACACCTGGCTGCTTGACTCTGCGGCAGCCGGCAACATGACGGTTACCGCGCCGGCCACGGCTGTGACGGGCGGCACCGGAGCAATCAACCTGAGCTTTAGCGGGTTGGCTGCTGGCACCAAGTACCTTGGCAGTGTTGCGTACGGCGGCGCGTCAGGTATGCCCAACCCGACCATTGTTCGTGTGGATGTTCCCTAATAACATTCACTGTCGATAGAATCAATAAAGCAGGCTGGCACGAGGCCAGCCTGCTTTATTTTTAATCGCGACTATACATCACCCGGCGTGCCCTCCACCGGCGGAGAAGGATTCTCGCAATAGATCACGGTTGTCCCTTTACTGGCATGATATTCGAATATCCGGTCTTCAGATTGCAGACGGATCAAATAGCCTGGGGTTAGCACCTGAGCGTACTGCATTCCTTCCTTCGGACAACCCAGGCTGCCATCCGGCCAGACGACGCTCGATGCTTCCGCCAACACAATCTCAGTGGCTGTCACGGACAGCCGCTGAGCAAGGTCGGCTTTAGCAGCCTCGATCAGGTGCTGCAGGGTGGGGTCGGCAGGCATGGAAGGAATCATTTGGATATTCTCCTGAGTAGGGGCGGATGTTATATGGTCTTGGGCCGGGGTTAACTCCGTACGCACTAAACTATCATCGGAACCCGGGTGACATCCGGCACAAAGTATCAATAGACAAAGGGGTAGATAAAAGATTTTTTGCAATACAGGCTCCTCCTCTGTAGTAGACGAGGAATTTGTCCAATATGTTTCGTTGGAAAACCAGTAAATCATACCTGTCCGGGTCAAGATACCCAATAGGTTACAGTTTGTCTTGATTTTTAGGGAAAGTTAATATATATTAAAGGTTGGATTAGTCCATTTTAATCGTCCGAAAAGGCAAACCCATCGTGAGATGGGGGCGCAAAGTCATGGATCTGCCAGGCTGATGCGTACAGCCTGGCAGGCCGCCAGACTGCCGGCTTTTTTGTTAACTCGGCGGATCTGAAAGCAGAGGAGGTGATCAGTCCTTTAAATAATAGTTTTCAATCGAAATCATCCAAAACCAAGCTATAAGAGGAGTATAGTTCATGAAAGCAAAGTGGTTTAGTACGTCATTGATTGTATTGCTGTTGGTGGTAGCAATGGTGCCGGCTGCCGGCGCTGCGCCCAGCGCTGCGGAGGATGGCCCGATTTTTGCGGGAATAGGTGATGATAATCTGTCCCATCCCAAGGGGGATGAGCAAGCCGCCTTAAAGGCGAAAGCCATGGAAGCCAAGGTTCAAGGCAAGGCAAATGGCAATACCCACGAAGTGGCAAAAGGTCAATATGTTGAACTCGCGTTGGAAAAAAATGATCGCGTTTTTGTGATCATTGCCGAGTTTGGCGAGACCATCCATCCTTTATATGGTCAGGCCCCAGGGCCTTTGCACAACGAGATCGAACAACCCGATCGCGCAGTGGATAATACTACCATCTGGCAGGCGGATTACAACAAAGCCCATTATGAGGATATGTATTTCAACCAGATGGTTGATTACTATGCTGAGCAGTCCTCTGGTCGCTACACCATCAACGGTGACGTTACCGAGTGGGTAAAGGTTCCTCACAATGAAGCCCGCTACGGTAACAACGCCTGCGGTTCCAGTGTTTGTTCCACAGTCTGGTATTTGATCCGCGATGCCATCAACATTTGGACTGCTGATCGTCTGGCTGACGGCTGGACTCACCAGGATATTAATGATTACCTCACGACATTCGATGTGTGGGATCGCTATGATGCCGACGGTGATGGCAACTTCGATGAAGCTGATGGTTACATCGATCACTTCCAGATCGTTCATGCTGGTGTAGGCGAAGAGACCGGCGGTGGTGCGCAGGGGACGTATGCCATCTGGTCGCATCGCTGGTACACAGCCTATCAGGGCATTGGTGTTTGGGGTCCGCCAAGCGCTCCGTTCGGCGGCATGGAGTTTGGCGGCGATGGAACGTTTGGCAATCTTGGCGGCCCGAATGCGGTCGGCGTATGGGTTGGCGATTACACCATGCAGCCTGAAAACGGCGGCCTAGGCGTATTCGCTCACGAGTATGCCCATGATCTTG
The DNA here is from genome assembly GCA_036276515.1 of Anaerolineales bacterium. Lineage (GTDB taxonomy): Bacteria > Chloroflexota > Anaerolineae > Anaerolineales > Villigracilaceae > Defluviilinea. The sequence goes on from DASUOS010000268.1 coordinate 26,254, forward strand.
GTTTACCCGATCAATATGACACCGCTGGCGGCGAAAATTCCACGGGCTTCTGGACGATCATGTCCAGTGGTTCCTACCTCGGTGACGGCACAACCGATATCGGTTCCCGCCCTGGCGATTTCAACGCCTGGGAGAAGTTTCAACTTGGCTGGCTGAACTACGAAGTTGCTTTTGCAGGTGCAAAGTCTGAACATAAACTCGGACCAGCCGAAGCCAACACGAAACAGGCGCAAGGCTTGTTCGTTGTCCTGCCCGATAAGGAAGTGACGGAGAATCTTGCCGCTCCTTACAGTGGTTCGTTCTTCTACTACTCTGGCGCTGGCGACAATGTTGACAACACAATGAGTCGCAGTGTCGCACTGCCCGCTGGTGCTGTAACCCTGACTGCGCAGGTAAATTACCAGATTGAGCTTGACTGGGATTATGCCTATCTAACCGTAAATGGAACTCCAGTTGCTACGAGCAAATCCACTGGCACAAACCCCAATGGACAGAACTTTGGTAATGGTATTACTGGTGCGAGCGGAGGTTGGGTAGGGCTCACCGCTGACCTTTCTGCATTCGCCGGTCAGACTGTTGACATTGGTTTCCGTTACTGGACCGATGGCGCAGTTGTTGAACCAGGCTTCATGGTGGATGATATCCAGATAACTGGGTTGCCGCTTGACGATGCGGAATCCGACTTCGGTTGGACATTCGATGGTTTCAGGACTACAACCGGAACCGAGACCGCTTTCTACTTCAACGCCTACGTGGCTGAATTCCGCCAGTATCGCGATTACGATACCGGCCTGCAGACAGGTCCGTACAACTTCGGCTTCCTGAACACCCTGCCAGACTGGGTTGAGCACTTCCCCTATCAGGATGGTCTGTTGATCTCGTATTGGGACAGCTCCTTCACGGATAACAACACGAGTCAGCATCCAGGCGGCGGACTGATCCTGCCGATCGACTCGCACCCGAATGCGCTTATTCGCCCGGATTCAACCCCATGGCGCGCGCGCGTTCAGGCATACGATTCGACCTTCACCCTTGGCCCAACAGATGGAATCACCCTTCACATTAATGGCAATCCATCTGTGATTCCAAGCCTGCCCGGCGTTTCCGTTTTCAACGACGCCACAGACTTCTGGGATCCTTCAACGCCTCTTGCGAATGTGATCACGCCGAATACCGGCACGACCATCCGTATCAAGAGCATCAGTGCTCAGGGCGGCTTCATGCAGGTGGCAGTCAACAAGTAATTTGATTCTGGTTTGAAATATGAACGTGATGGTGCCCCGCAGAAAACCTGCGGGGCACTTGTTGTGCGTAACTTCATCCATTCCATTCCGTCATGTACCCGCACTGGAGAATCCTGCTGTACTCGAAAAGGCAAACCCATCGTGAGGTGGGGGCGCAAAGTTATGGATCCCGCCGGGGCGGGACTGCCAGACCGCTGAAGTTTTTTGCTCCGGCTTTTTTATTCCCGCCGAAGGGATGTAGCTCACTATCGCACAGATTTTCTAATTTTGCATTAATGCCAAAAGCTGACCATTTGAGTTACACTCCAAACCCTGCCGAAAGAGCGAACCTGTCGTAAGGCAGGGGCGCAAAGTCATGGGTCCCACAGGGGGCGGGATCGCCAGACTGCCGAAGTTTGTTGCACCCGGCAGTTTTTTATTTAAGACGGACGTGTCAGAACGAAAGGAGGCCGCCACCCGCCTAGAATGAAGTAGCCCCCCCCGAAAGTTATCCTATTGGATGGCGTAGATCGAATAGGAAAGAGATGACTCAATTTTACGAGGAGATAAAATGAAGAAAGTAACGATCGCTCTGCTGCTTACACTGATGCTGGTGTTTAGTACGATAGGAGTTGCAAGTGCTGTTACGGATGGGGAATTGGATGGTGAAGGCCATCCCTATGTAGGACTGATGGTCGCCCAGGATGAAGAAGGGAACCCCCTCTGGCGCTGCAGCGGAACGCTGATCGCCCCGCAGCTGTTCCTGACGGCCGGTCACTGTACCGAGCCTCCTGCGGCTCACGTGGAGATCTGGTTCGATTCAGATGTCACGAACGCTGCGCTCCATGAGTATCCCTTCAATGGCGATGTGGGCGGGACACCCTACACCCACCCGCAGTATGATCCCAATGCGTTCTTCCTCTATGACCTCGGTGTCGTCGTCCTGGACGAGCCCGTTTATATGGATGTATACGGCGCGCTTCCCGAGCTTAATCAGTTGGACCAGTATGCAACCAGGCGCGGACAGAACAAGGTAACCTTTACAGCGGTCGGCTATGGCCTGCAGGAAAGCTTCCCGGATGCTGCCTCCTGGAAGGAGAACAACCTCCGGATCCGCATGGTAGCGTATCCCAAGCTGAACCAGATCAATGGCGGCATTGTAGGCGATTTCTCCTTGCTGCTTTCGAATAATGCCCATACCGGCGGCACCTGCTTCGGTGACTCCGGCGGACCGAATTTCATTGGTGATACCAATGTGATCGCAGGTGTGACCTCCTTCGGCCTGAACGGGAATTGTGCAGGCACCGGCGGTGTGTACCGCATCGACCGAGAGGATGACCTGAACTGGCTCTACAGCGAGTTCGGGGAATACCTGGATTTCTAAACGACCAAATTCGATCGCTTCTATTTCCCCCGCAGGTCTGCGGGGGATTTTCTTATATAAATTCTACGCAGCGTTATTTCTTTTCTTGCACTCCCGAAATACACTATCGGCAATTCAAGTTATCAACCAAGGAGATCACAACTATGACTTTCTACCTGCATCCTTATCCGTACCGCCAGATGGCACGCCGCGCACTTCAGAACCGCGAGCACAGCCTGGGCATCAACATCCGTGAAGAGGACGAGGCCTATATTCTCTCCGCTCTCGTGCCCGGACTCAAAGCTGAAGACCTGAACATCCAGGTGCTCGAGGATGTCCTCCGCATCCAGGGTGAATACAAGGCTGATGAGAACGAATATGTGGTGCGTGAGCTTCCGAGCGGTTCATTCACCCGGACCCTGCGCCTGCCTTCCGCCATCGATGCCGAGCATGTCGAGGCCCGTATCGCCGATGGTGTGCTGACCCTGACCCTGCCCAAGGCGGAATCCGCCCGGCCGCGCCGGATCAGCATCAAGACAAAGTAGGAATCACCTCCTCCTTTTGACAGAACCCACGCTTCGGCGTGGGTTTTTTGCTGGGTAGGGTAACGTGTATAATCTATCCATTCCTTTCGTGGAGATATACTGTGCGTTTCCGTCTCATCGTTCTATTTGTCCTGGTCTTCCTTGTGGTAAGTGCCTGTGGGGGTAATCCCGAGCCTGCTGCTACCTCGGCTCCTGTTTCGACCGAAACTCTGACCCCGCCGCCGGTTCTGACCCCTACACCAACCGTACCTCTGGCCGTACTGGTCGTTCCGCCGGACCTGGACTCTGAAACGTCAAATCTTTACCAAAAGACCGTATATGACCTGACCCAGCAGTCGGGGTACCGATTCCAGGTGCGCAACTCCTTCACCGAAGCCGATCTGGAACCGGGACTGCAGGTGGTGATCGCCGTCTCGACCGATCCGGGTATTTCCGCCCTTGCCGCCGCCGCCCCTCAGGTCCAGTTCCTGGCGATTAATATCCCGGGGCTCACTCCCGGGGGAAATATCAGCGTGCTGGCAGACAGTGTCCAGCCAGACGTGGCCGCTTTCCTGGCCGGTTACACGGCAGCGATGATCACGGATGATTATCGTATTGGGATGATGATCCCGAAGGATAGCGCCGAGGCCATCGCTGCCCTGAATGCCTTTGCCAGCGGTATGGTGTACTACTGCGGCACCTGCCGTCCCACACTTTTTTATGCGTGGGCCTATCCTCAATACATCGAAATTCCCTCTACAGAGGATGTCAACAACTATGATGCCTACGCCGACATCCTGATGCTGCAATACCGGGTGGATACTATCTACATCTACCCCGATGTGTATACAGAGGAACTGGCTACCTACATTGGCACGACCGGCACCTCCATGATCAGCACGGTCAGTCCCGAACAGCGGCCGGCTGGCTGGGTGATGACCATCCGGCCGGATGTGATCAAGGCGATCGAGAATGCCTGGCCGCAGCTGACCAGCGGACAGGGTGGAATCACGGTTCAATCCCCGCTCGGCATCCAAGACGTGGACCCCGGCCTGCTCAGTCCCGGCAAGCAGCGGCTCGTTGAGCAGACTCTCAGTGAGCTGCAGGCCGGGTTGATCGGGATTGGTACTCCCTGATCTTTAAACCAGAACTCCCGTGGGCGAAACGGGAGCTCTGGCAGCGATGGGGGCAAAAAGGAGGAGAAAAGAGACGCTACAATGTCACGCTGATGGGGGAGTGACGCCGGTCGTTTCGATGACCGTGCCCCAGCCAGGCCATGGCTTTGACGATCAGGACAGCCGGATTGACAGGCTTGACCAGGCATTCATCTGCACCCGAGCGGTTGGCTTCCAGGATCTCGTCGACAGTGTTGGCCGCGATGAGCAGGAGGATGCGGCCCCGGCAGGTGGCGCGCAGCTGCCTGAGAAAAACAGCGCGCTCATCTTTGGGCAGCTGCACATCGATGACCACCAGCGATGGATCGATCAACCGCGCGCTTTGCAATGCGTCCGATATGTCCGATTCGACGAGCACGATGCAGTTGCGTTGAGTAAAGAGGGTATTCCATGATGCAGCCATATCAGGCTGGTCGGAGACGATCAGGACTATATAAGCAGTCTCTACATCCGTTTTCCAGGTAACCATAAAATACGTCCTTTCTCAGTTCATTTACTTGACGGGTTCCGAGCCGTCATGTTACACTCGAGCCAGTCATAAATTTTCAGAAAGGAGCGCATCCGATGTTCAAGACCACGTTCAACCAGTCAACATTTTCCAGTGGCATTTTTGATTCTCGGAGTGCGCCTACTCATCGTTAACTTACACGCAATGTAATTGACGGCCACGGTGCACTCGCCCGTGGCCGTTTTGATTCATGCGCGGTCATGGGCAATGCCTGTGACCGCTTTTTTTATATCAGTACTTTACGAAAGATGAACCAACGCCCAAAAGATCCCCTGTTTTCGGGCTTTTCCAAGTTGTTTCGTGACCTACTGATTATTGATCTGGAGGAAACCATGTTCGACATACAAACTCAACTGTTCGAAGGCCGGAATATCCGCTTCGGGCCCATTGATTACGAGAAGGACCCTGAGATCGAATCCCGCTGGACGCACGATTCGGACTTCATGCGCATGATGGATACCCTGCCTGCACGTCCCATGTCTGCAGCGCTGGTCAAGAAGGAGTATGAAAAGCTCGAAAAGCAGATGGAGGAAGGCAGGAACCAGTATTACTTCGCCATCCGCGCCCGCGAAGATGACCGGCTGATCGGCAAGGCATCGGTGCACTGGATCGAGTGGGCCAACGGACATGGATTCATCCGCCTGGGGATCGGGTCTGCAGAAGAGCGCGGCAAAGGCTATGGCTCGCAGGCGTTGAAGATGCTGCTGCGCTTTGCGTTCGCCGAGCTGAACCTGTTCCGCCTCAGCGCGCTCGTACCGGAATACAACCCGGCTGCAATCCGTCTCCTGGAGAAACATGGCTTTGTTGAAGAGGTGCGCAGGCGCCAGTCGCTGGAACGCGACGGCCGCCGCTGGGACCTGCTCGTCTTTGGCCTGCTGAGCGATGAATGGCGGAACCACGCCCAGGCGTAGGCCGGCCGTTCTGGAAGAGAGGAGAATGAAATGAAAGATCTATTTCGCGGCGAGCGGGTCCGCCTGACAGCTGAAGAGCCGGACGCCGTCGCCAAATCGGAAGTCCGCTGGCAGCGCGATTCCGAATTTATCCGTCTGGCCGATGGCGATCCCATCCGGCTCAACTCTGAGAAGCGGATCCGGGAATGGCTCACAGAATCGCGTGTCGACCGGGGTCTCAAGCCCGAGCGTTATTCGTTCTGGGCCCGCACCCTGGAAGATGACCGGCTGATCGGCGAATTCACCCTGTCGCTGGACCTGATCCACAGCGTGGCCTGGGTCGGCATTGCGATCGGCGAGCGTGACTTCTGGGGCAAAGGCTATGGCACCGATATGATGCGCTTGTGCCTGCGCTATGCCTTTCTGGAGCTGGGCGTGCAGCGGGTCTCACTCGGCCTGCATGAGTACAACCCGCGTGCACTGCGCTCGTATGAGAAGGCCGGTTTCCGGCTGGAAGGCCGCACCCGCGGCGACCTGCTGCGTGAAGGTAAACGCTACGACTCCCTGTGGATGGGTGTCCTGCGGGAGGAGTGGCTCGAGCAACATGGAGAGCAGCTATGAACGATGTGTTTACCGGAAAACTTGTGCGCCTGTCGGCGTTCGACCCGGAGGAGATGAGCAAGGCCTGGTCTCGTTGGAATCGCAACTCGGAGTATTTCCGCCTGCTCAATTCATCCGGGCGGGCCATCCAATCACCCAAGGCAGGTTTGAAATGGATGGAGGAGGAAGTTGCCGAGCTGTCTCCAGCCGGTTACTTCTTTGGCATACGGACGCTGGCAGAAGATCGATTGATCGGCGAGCTGGCCTTAGACGTGGTCAATTGGTCCGGCCGGGATGC
>DASUOS010000269.1:0-8085 GCA_036276515.1 Anaerolineales bacterium
GGGGACGCTTCATCCAGCAGGTCCGGGCGGGTCTGGAAGATAAAGGTCAGGGCTGCGACCGTGATCAGCGCTTCCCCCAGCCCGATCAAAGCATGGACGCCCAGCATGGCAAACACCACGGCCTGCAGGTCGCTTGTCCCACTCAGCCACAACTGCAGCGCCGTAGCCAGCGCGCCTGCCATCACTGACAGCCAGGCAGCCACGCCCGCGACGGCCAGTTTTGTCGAGCGGCTCCGGCCGAACGTGCCGCGGTAGAGTCCATAGCCGATCGCGGCGGTCAGCAGTCCCATGTTCAGGATGTTGGCGCCCATCACCAGCAGGCCGCCGTCCTGGAAGAGCAGGGCCTGGACGGCAATGACCGCAGTCATCACCAGCATCCCCGCCCAGGGACCCAGCACAATCGCCGCCAGCGCGCCGCCCAGCAGGTGGCCGGACGTCCCCCCGGCCACCGGGAAGTTGATCATCTGCGCGGCAAAAATGAAGGCCGCCATGATGCCCATCAAGGGGACCTGTCTCTCGCCCAGCGATTTGTTCGTACGAGAAACCGCCATGCTGAGCACGACAGCCGCAGCCGCCCAGCACAGGAGCGACACGATCAAGCTGAGAAATCCGTCGGGGATATGAAGTTGGGCAGGTGTGTACTGCATGATATACGTTCCTTTCTTCTACGATGTGCCACAGCTCGGGCAAACCCCCAGGAAGGTCAGGTGACTGTTGATGTTGCGAAAGCCGCTGGCCTTTTCCAGAATTTGGTAAAGGTTTTCGAGCAAAGAGTGGTCCACTTCGATCTCATTCCCACAAGCCCGGCAGATGATGTGGTGATGATCCCTCCCTGCGATCTGATAGGTGAAGTGTCCATTGCCGGAATGGGATGGCTGGACCAGGCTATTCTCGACCAGGAACTCCAGGGTCCGGTAAACGGTCGGCTCCGTGATGCCGGGCAGCTCGCGGCGCGCCCGCCGGTAGATCTCCCCCGGCGAGAGGTGTGTACCCGCATGATGAAGCACATGCAGGATCGCCATTCGCTGGGGTGTCATTCGGAAGCCGCGTGAACGGAGCTGGGATGCATATTCAGAGCCGCAGGACATAGAACTCCTTATTGCAAGTTTTTGCAATAACTAATTATACAGTACGCCTCGGGGAGAAAATCCTTACCTTAAATTAACGCCTTGCGAAGGTTGGTTCATGTATCCCATCGATATGATGAGAAAACCTTCGCAAGGCTGATCCTGTCCGAGGTAACAGGGAGAAAAATAGGCGAGTCAACGTTACGCCGAATCACGAATCGGTTTTACGGCTCCCAGAAGAACTGCATCAGAGCATACAGATAAGGCCTGCCGTCCACGTATTCGATCCCGGCCACCCAGGTCTGCCAGTCCAGGTTGCCGTTGGCTTCGCTGCCGGCGAAATAAATGGAATAGTATCCCCTGTCATAAGGGAAATTCACCGGGTACGTCGCGCCGCCATGTTTCAGCTCATTGCAGTGCAGGGTATAGGGCTGGTTGAACATCTTGACCAGGGCCGGCACGACTACATCGTGGAAGGATCCACTCTTTGGCGCGCCACTGCCGGGTTCTAGCCCCCAATCCACTTCATATGTCGTTTCGAACAGGAATTTGGCCTGGTCCGGGCGGTAATTGACGACCGTCCCACTGTGGAAGTAGGCCACATCCAGGCCGCTCGACGGGCTGACGAGCGAAGCCAGGAGCGGTCCATCCGAATTGAGTACCGCAGTTTTGAGCGAATCGATCAGGTCCGTGGCCCGCGGGTCGGCGCAGAGATTGGTGGAACCGGAGGACTGGGTGGCGGGCAGTGTGGCAATGGGCGTGGTTCCAGCTGTGGTCGGCAGAGGCGTCAGGGAAATGGGTGTCTGTGTGAAAAGTGCGGAAGTCTCTACAGGGAAAAAAGTTGGGCTTGGCAGGCCAAATGCGGTCGGCGTTACAGCAGGGTTTGCCGGCGAAGCGCAGGCAGCCAGCACCGTACCTGCAAGTATTAACATCGCAGTCATCTTCGAATTCATGAGTCTCTCCTCATTGTCATTATAAACGCTATGACAGAATCAAAAACTCCGGCCAGGCCGGCGGCAGAAATCATCAAGGATTTCAGTCACTCGGCCGCGAAGGCCGCAACAACAATGTGCTGGTTCAACAAGGCAGGGGTCTTCATCTCCCGGCCGGGGACGATCTGACCCAGGGTGTAGCCGCCGGCAATCGGAAGTTCCGTGCCCAGAATATCCTGCACGGCCGAGATCTCCGACCCGGGATGCGACTTGAGCAGCATCTCCCAGGCAATATCGACCAGGACCAGGGCAAAGACAGGCTTCCTGCCGTCCAGTTGCTGGAGCGCCTGCTGGGCGGCCTGCTGGGCAGCATTCTCACACGATACGCGGCTCCCCACCAGCAGATAGGCATCCGCGCCGTCGCGGACCGGGGCGTTCATGCGGAAGCTTCCATCCGCTTCGACGCGGATCGGAGCCCGCACGAGGAGCTGGTCCCCGTGCTCCACGCCCAGCGGATACAGGCGTGCCAGATGACTCAGCGGCGGGAATGCCCAGTCCCGGGCGGGATAGCCAAAGAGCTGGGCATACGTTTCGGAAGCAGGGCGGCCATCCAAGGTGCGCAGCCAGAAGCCGCGCGAGCGCGTCACCCGAAACTGGCTGCCAACCGGGTTCCAGCCATGTGCAGACCCCACGCCCACGCGCAGGCCGCCGCGCAGGAAGGCGGCTGACAGGGCGCCGCTCCCCGTCTGCGGACCCGCGATCTGGTAGGAGTGACCGGTATGCAGATCTCCGGAGGAGAGTCCGCCTGCCAGCGGGAACGGACTTTCGCCGATCGCGCTGCAGAGCTGGTCGGCATCCCCGTTGAATCCATCGGCAAAGAAGAGCAGGGCCTTCGTGTCTCCGCCCTCGGCAGCCTGCCTGGCCAGCTGCGCGCCGGTCTCACGACCGCTCTGGGCATAGCCAGGCATCCAGCGGGTTTCGGCGAGGATATCCCCGCCCAGCAGAGCCACAATGACCGAATTGGGATGCAGCCCGCTCGATGTCAAACCGGCGGAGCTGCTGAACCCGATCATGGGCGTATCGCCCAGCAGGCTGGAGACACCGCTGACCACTTCGCGCGCCTGATACTGGTGCGAAGCGATCACCAGGCCGAACGCCGGTGAGCCGGTGCCCAGCCGGTTGAGGGCATGGTGCGTGGCCTGAAGGCCGGCTTCGCGCCCGTTCAACTCCTGTGCCTGGCCTATGGAAACTGTAAGTGTCATCGTTATTCTTCCGAAACCGGAATGGTAAAGTGGAAGGTGGTCCCTTTACGGAATTCGCTGTTGAACCAGATGCGCCCACCCTGCATCTCCACCAGGCTCCTGGTGATATTCAGGCCCAGCCCCGTGCCAGGAGCTTCGCGCGCCTTCGAATCGTCGGAGCGGAAGAAGCGCTGGAAGATACGGGCCTGGTCCTCGAAGCTGATGCCAATGCCATTATCCTCTACCCACAGGTGCACAACCTGCTTGGCGCCTTCCGGGTCCCACTGGTTGTCGGTGGCTTCGGCTCCGATCAGCAGGCGTCCGCCTTCCGGCGTGTATTTGTAGGCGTTGCTGACAAGGTTGGTCAGTACCTGCGCGACCCGGGTGCGGTCGGCCCAGACGTGGGGGAGCTGCGGCGGCAATTGCAGCTCGATCGTCTGGCGCTTGTCCTCCACCTGCCGGCGCGTGGAGCGGACGACCTCATCCATGATCTCCCTGACATCCGCGGGACGGAAGTCGAGGCGCAGGCGGCCGGCTTCGATCTTGGCATTGTCGTTCAGGTCCGAGACCAGGGTGGACATGCGCTCCACGTTGGAACGGATCGTGCCCAGGAAGTTGGTCTGCATCTCGTTGATCTGGCCTACCGATCCGGCTGCCAACAACTCTGTGTAGCCCTTGATGGAGGTCATCGGGTTCTTCAGCTCATGCGCCACGAATGAAACGAAATCGCTTTTGGCCACATTGGCCCGCTGAACCTCTTCATAGAGCTGGGCATTGGTGATGGCAATGGCCGCGTTATCGCTCAGGCGGTTGAGGAACGCCAGGTTGCCCTGCGAGTCGCTGGTGCTTTCGAGCAGGATCAGGCCGATCACGAGCGCCTCGCGGCGGATGGGGATGATCATCTGGGTGTGGGCCGTGGAGAGGATACCGTTCGAACCGCTGTTCACCAGCGATACCTGGTTTGCCTGGCCAGATTGGATCACGGCTGTGATCGATGGGTACTCCAGCGGCAGGCGGGTCAGGGATTGTCCGTTCAGCACTTCCTCGTACCCCTGCTGGGCCATGATGCGCAGCTCATCCTCCTCCAGCATGCCGATCAATCCCGCTTCGGCATTCGACTGGCGGATCGCCCATTCGAGCGTGATGCGCATGGCGCGGTCCACGTCCAGGCTGGCGTTCAGCTCACGGACGATGCGGCCCATCACCTGGAGCTCCTCCACACTGCGGGCCAGTTCCTGGTCGGTGAGGGCAAGCAGGCGGGCGTTCTCGATGGCGACCGCGGCCTGCCCGGCAAAGGCGGTCAGCAGGTTCTGGTCATCCTCCACAAAAGGCAGGCCGTCCCTGCGGTTGATAACTTCGATGACGCCAAGCACGCGGTCCTTGATCTGCATCGGCACCGCCAGCAGAGACCGGGACACAAAGCCCGTCTGTTTATCGGTACCATCGAAGCGGGACGAGTTTGTGCGCTGGCTGTCGTTCTCGATGACGGGTTGGCGCGTCTGAACGGCTCGCCCGGCAATCCCGGTACCGGCGGCGAGGCGCTGGCCAAGCAGGTTGGTGGCTACCGGTCCGACCGTGACGCGGAAGACCAGGTCACCGGTCTGCTCGTCCATCAGGAAGAGGGTGCCGGCTTCGCAGTTCAAAATGGTCACGGCGTTTTCGAGGATGTTCTGGAGGAGCGGTTCCTGCTCCAGCGTGGAGGTCAACTGGCGGGTGATTTCGTTCAAGGTGGACAGCTGGTAGGCGCGCTGCTGGGTTTCCTGCAGCAAACGGGCTTTGACGATCGCGCCTACGGTCTGATCGGCAATGGCCTGCAGCAGATTGAGCTGGGCAAGGGTATAGGTGACGGTGGCATCCCGGCTGCCCACGCTCAGCGAGCCGATCGTATCGGGCCCGGAGTTGAGGGGCACACCCATCCAGGCATAGACGCCCATAGCGGCCGGCGAAAAATTCCGCGACTGGCACTCGCGCACATAATCCTGGGTCAGGATCGGCCTGCCCCGCCGGATGATCTCCGGCCCCAGGCCCACATTGGGCGGGAGCGGCTGGTTTTCATGCTGGGTCAGGCGGTCATTCTCGTCCACCCGAAAGGCATAGTAGAAATAATTGGCGGCCTTGTTGTACAGCGTAATGTGGAACAGCGAGGAGGGTATGATCTGGGTCGCCTGGGCAAAGATCAGCTCGAGCACATCGTCGAAGATCAGGGTCACGTTCACGCCCTGAGAGACACGCGTCAGGGCATTCATCTCCTGGACCCGGCGCTCCAGGTCTACAACGGTCTGGACGCGCGAGATGGCAACCGAGGCCTGGTCTGCCAGGTTATCGAGGAAGTCCAGGTCCTTGGGAGTATAGACACTGCCCGAGCGCGGCGATCCCAGCGCCAGCCAGCCCACCGGACGATCTTCTCCCGGAAGCGCGACAAACAACCTGGCGCCAAGAAGCGACAGCCGTGCTTCATCGCCCCGTAGAAGCGTCGGAGGATTGATCATATCCAGATAAAGCGGGATGCTCTCCTTCTGGAAATACTGGACGAGCGGACTGCCCGATGCAAAGCGGATATCGCTGGTCGACCGGCCGCTGCCGTTGGCCAGGGCAACATACTGGTCGTTCAGTGAATCATAGGTGTAGATGTGGAACCGCTCGGGAACCAGGCTGCTGGATACCTGCTCACGCAGTACACGGCCGATCGTATTCAAATCCAATGCATTGGTAAGCTCGTGGCTGAAACTACGCAGCCGCTCCTCATAGGCCCGCTGGCCGCGGAAGAAGATGCTGTCGATCAGCGCCTGGAGCCAGGTCCGGATGGGGTCGAGAAAGACCGCGATCAAAAAGACCAGTCCGCCGATCAGGAAGGGGTTGTTGGACGGCATGCGGCTCGACACGAGCAATCCCAAACCACTCACCAGCAGTCCGTAGGCCGAGATCACAAGGATCGTCAGCAGGGAATACATCAGCCCCTGGCGCAGCCAGTGGTCGGTGCGCAGCAGCCGGAAGCGCAGGATCACATATCCATTGGCAAGCGGGAAGAAAATGAAAAAGATGAAGAGGTACGGATTGAACGGCGCCGATCCCCCGCGCGCCGTCACCCAGGACGAATACAGGATCCAGCCAACGATGGGACCAAATGCCAGCACGGCCCCGATCAGGATCGTGCGCGCCTGGTTCTTGACGACCGGTGAAAGTGAGAAAAAGGCACGGTAGGCCAGCGCGCCAAAATAGAACAGGCTCGACAGGCCGACAAAAACATAGATGTTCCGCCAGGCCCCAAAATAGGCGGTCGGGTTCTCGTAATCATATAACACCCGGTAGGCGTTAAGTGTCAGGACGATCGCGATGGCAAAACCGATCCAGCGCAAGTACGGGCGCCGGAACAGGACGCGTGCCTCCTGCGGAAAAACCAGTCCCAGGCCGATCAACGCGCCCCCGGAGAGGGCCACCGCCAGGGTCCACAGGGAAGGAAAGTTATGGGAGGTATACAGGTCGAACAATCCACCAACGACGATCGCCATCGAGGAGGTCAGGACTGAAAACGTCCGTCCGGCAGGCTCGCTGCGGCGCAGGCCGAAGATCCATAAACTGATGATGAGGAAGACGAGGCTGAGGAAAGCCGGGATGACAAAATAGGAAAGCTGATCGATCCCCGAGAGGGATTGCAGTGTGACATCCGCCTGCTTTAGCTCTCCATCCGGGGTGCGCATGACAACGGACACGGTCTGTCCCACGTGCAGGGTTTCCAGGGTCCCGCGCAGGTCCGTCGCATTGGAGATCGGCTGGTCCGCGACCGAGATTAATTGGTTGCCCACGAAACCCTGTTCGTGCAGCATCCATTGCTTTCCGGCTTCGCGCGTCCCCACTTCAGTCAACACCATGGTCTGCTCGAAGAATCCGCCGAGAAAGGGGCTGCTTAACCAGGCGTACGCCGAGAACAGTGACACAATGAACACAATGACTGCCAGGATCTGATAGACGCCGACAAGTGCCTGTGTAACTGTACTGGTTATGGAGTTAAAACGGTCCGGTTGTTGCATAACTCTGCTGACCATCGATTTTGAGATTTTACTCTACATATACCCTCAAAAACTATGGTACTTTCATGACAAAGGTGTTAGGCCCCTATAAAGCAATCTCCCGCAAGTTTTCACTTGCGGGAGATTTGTATCGAGTGCTAAATGTCCAGGTTGCGGACTGCCTTGGCGTGGGTCTGGATGAACTTGCGGCGCGGGTCGACCGCGTCGCCCATCAGCATGTCGAAGGTGCGGTCGGACTCGGCTGCGTCCTCGATCGTGACGAGCAGCAGGGTCCGGTTCTCCGGGTTCATGGTGGTCTCCCAGAGCTGGGTGGGGTTCATCTCACCCAGACCTTTATAGCGCTGGAGGGCGGCCTTCTCACCCACTTCCTTGACGATCTTATCCTTTTCCTTCTCGGTGTAGGCATATTTGATCTGATTCTTATATGCAACGCGGAACAGCGGCGGCTGGGCAATGTAGAGATGCCCATCCTCGATCAATTTCGGCATATAACGGAAAAAGAAGGTCAGCAGCAGCGTGCGGATGTGGCTGCCGTCCACGTCGGCGTCGGTCATGATGATGACGCGTCCATAGCGGAGGCCTTCGACGTCGAAGTTGTCGCCAATACCTGTCCCCAGCGCCGAAATGAGGGCCTTGATCTCGTTGCTTGAGAGGATCTTATCAAGACGGGCGCGCTCGGTGTTCATGATCTTGCCGCGCAGCGGCAGGATGGCCTGGAAGTGGCGGTCGCGTCCCTGCTTGGCAGAGCCGACGGCCGAGTCACCTTCCACGATGTAGAGCTCGGTCTTGGAAGAATCCCGCTCGGAGCAGTCGGCCA
>DASUOS010000270.1:0-3338 GCA_036276515.1 Anaerolineales bacterium
ATTTCCAGCCCGTTGGCGGTCACAGCCTGTTTCGGGTGATAGATCTTTGGAGCATGGATTGGCAAATCGACATCGAAGCGGAACCGGGCCAGGGTTTCATTCAGGGGAGGGGCGCTTTCCAGGTCGAAGCCGAATTGTCCCTGGAAGCGGTCTCCGAGCAGGTGCGCCTGGGGCCTGAATTCCAGTTGAATGAGCTCAGGATCCCCGGCACTGGGGCCGGTGCCCGCACTGGTGTTGATCAGGTTTCCATTCTCATCGTACAAGTCACCAGCCCGGATGCGACCATAGAAATTTTCATCCCCAAAGTGGACGTTTCCTCCGCGAATGCGAACGAGAAAAATAAGGTTTGCCGTATCGATCGAATAGGACTCGATCGTGGCCGTATATCCGTTTACCGTGTGTGGCTGAAAGACAATTTCTACGGCGGCAGGGATAGGGGTTGCGGCGGAAGCTGTTGCACTGGGTAGAATGGCCGGAAGGGTAGGCAGCTGACCGGGCGTAGCGGTAAAAACGACCAGGGGCTCCGGCATATTAACGATGACCACGGCTGCAAGCAGCACGGCCAGCAAGATTCCGATCACAGGCATAGATTTTTTCATTGCGACTCTCCGTAAAATGGATTGAATGCCATTTTCGGAGGAATCAACTGCACCAGCAACTGTGGGTTCTACCGGGATACTCTCTGAAAGATCCCCTGGGGATTCCCACAGGGAACTTTCCCTGAGCTTTATGACCGCTTCGGTACGGGAAGCAACACCCAGCTTGGTATAGATATTTCCCAGATGGAACTCGACAGTCCGGTTGGAAATGCCAAGCTCCAGGGCGATCTGTTTATTGCTTTTCCCCTGCAATAAAATCCGGGCGACATCCCGTTCGCGCTCGCTCAGCCGGTGGTCCACTGACAATGCTGCAACCTTCCAATCCTTAGTTATTCGAGCCGGTCAATGCGGTGGTAATGCCCAGGCCGATGTAGACCAGGCCGGCAAAATATCGTCCGCCTTTTTGGAAGCGCCGGTTCCCTTTTAATTTTCCTGCCAGGGAGCTGGCCAGCAGGGCGTACAGGCTGTCGGTGACGATCGCCAGGAGGACGAAAATCGTGCCCAGGAGAAACGACTGCCCGGTGACATTGCCTCGCTCGGGGCTGACGAACTGGGGCAGGAAGGCAAAAAAGAATAATGCGGTCTTCGGGTTGAGCAGGTTGATCACAAATCCCTGCCAGTAAATGCGCCAGAGGCTTTCAGGCCTTACAGCTTCGTCTGTCTCTTGGTCTTTGGAAAAGAACAGTTTGCTGATCCCCAGGTAGATCAGATAGGCCGCACCGAGATATTTGACCACATCGAACGCCAGCGCGGATGAATAGACGATGGCGGCGAGTCCCAGCGCCGCGGCAGCAGCCTGCAGGAAGTTGGCGGTCTCGATGGCCAGCACGGAAACCAGGCCGGCCATCCGTCCCTGGCTGGCACTGCGGGCGGTGATGTACAGGACGGCCGGACCCGGAACCAGTAACAGGGCAAGCGCCGCGCCCATAAATAAATAAAGCCGGGAGGACTCGATCATGTTTACTCCTTATTTACCAGTAATGATGAACCTGCGGACGTACCAGCTGCTCGTAGATCGAATGGATTTTTTCCATCGCATCTT
This sequence comes from Anaerolineales bacterium, assembly GCA_036276515.1. GTDB lineage: Bacteria > Chloroflexota > Anaerolineae > Anaerolineales > Villigracilaceae > Defluviilinea. The sequence continues at coordinate 1,642 of DASUOS010000270.1, forward strand.
CGGACAGCGAAGGCAGGTCTGCGGCCCGGACGTTTTCCTCCACCTGCGAGGGACGTTTTGCACCCGGAATGGCACATGTGACAGCCTCCCACATCAAGATCCAGAGCAGGGCAAACTGAGCCATGGTCACATCGGATGGCACGAGCGGCCGGATCTCTTCCACCGCCTGCAAGCCGGTCTCGTAGTCCAGGCCGGAGAAGGTTTCGCCGCGGTCGAACCACTCGCCGTGACGGTTGTAGCCGCGATGGTCGCCTTCCTCAAACGTGCTGGCACGCGTCATCTTCCCGGCCAGCATGCCGGACGACAAGGGCAGCCGCGCCAAAATACCCACCTTACGGCGCTGTGCCTCTTTGAAGAACAGATCGATCGGACGCTGGCGGAAGATATTGAAAATGATCTGCACCGACTGCACATTTGGATATTCCATTGCCTTGAGCGCTTCCTCCACCTTCTCAACGCTAACCCCATAGTAACGCAGCTTACCGGCCTGCATAAGCCTATCGAGCGCGTCGAACACGTCCGGCATGTAATAGACATCGGTCGGCGGGCAGTGCAATTGCAGGAGATCGAGCGCCTCCACTTCGAGGTTCTTCAGGCTTCGTTCGACAAAGGCGGTCAGGTTCTCGCGTGTGTATCCACCCGCCACGTGGGGGTCAAGCCTGCGCCCGGCTTTCGTGGCGACATAGAAAGGCTCGCTGCGTTCGCGGCGGAGTCTGGCCAGCAGCTGTTCACTGCGCCCGTCGCCATAAACATCGGCGGTATCGAAAAAATTCACGCCCAGGTCCAGGGCGCGGTGTAATGCAGCCAGAGATTCTTCATCCTGCACATTTCCCCATGTCCCCCCGATCGCCCACGCCCCAAAACTGATCGTGGAAACGTTCAAGCCTGTGCGTCCAAGTTCGCGGTATTGCATGATTCCTCTTGTTATTTTGAATTTTCAATGTGTTACGAATCGATTTGTCATCCCACCTGGCCGCAGGTCGCGTCCCTATCCCCCGATGTGCGACATTTCCACCTTGGGCAGGTTGACAGTGTTTTCAGTGCGCAGCTCGGAATAACGGTCAGACCGCTTGTTCCAGATGCGCTCAATGAACTGGGATATCTCCTCATCACTTGCGCCGCTGCGCAGCAGGCCGCGCAGGTCATGTCCCTTGACGGCGAACAGGCAGGTGTACAGCTGGCCTGCCGCTGAGATCCGTGCCCGGTTGCAGGTGCGGCAGAACGCCTGGGTGACGGAGGCGATCACGCCCACTTCGCCGCTGCCATCCCTGTAACGCCAGCGTTCGGCCACCTCGCCCGTGTAATTCGGGTCCGCAGGCTCGAGCGGCATCTCGGCGCTGATGCGCTTGATGATCTCGGCGGCCGGCACCACATCGTCCATGCGCCAGCCGTTGGTGTGGCCCACGTCCATGTATTCAATGAAGCGCAGGATGTAGCCCTTCTGACGGAAGAAGCGCGCCATCGGCAGGATGCTGTCCTCGTTCAGGCCGCGCTTGACGACCATGTTGACCTTGACCGGTGTCAGTCCGGCTTCGGCGGCGGCGTCCATGCCCCGGATCACCTTTTCCACAGGGAAATCCACATCGTTCATGGCCTTGAAGACCGCATCGTCCAGCGAATCCAGGCTGACTGAGACGCGGTCCAGGCCAGCTTCCTTCAGGAGGCGCGCCTGTTTTTCGAGCAGGGACCCGTTGGTC
>DASUOS010000271.1:0-13181 GCA_036276515.1 Anaerolineales bacterium
GAGCGCCGCTTCACCACATTGCTTGCAAAGCAGCAGATGCTGATGGCCGGCAGGTGCAGTAATGAAGGCCTGGCATCCCTGCGGCTGGTGGACGCGCTGGATGAGGCCCTGTTCTTCGAGGGCTTCGAGCGTGCGATAAACGGTGACCAGCCCGAGGGCCGGATGTGCCTCACGTGCCTCGTCGAAGACCTCAATGGGAGTCAGGGCATATGTGCTGCGCGCCATGATCTCCACGACGGCGCGGCGCGCTTCCGTGAGGCGATAGCCTTGTTCGTTCAATTGGACGAGCCAGGGATGTTCATTCATGTCGTTTCCTGATATTGAAAATCATTTTCAATAAGGATGATACAGGCAATCCCCCATTCTGTCAATTCAAAAAAGGAGAGCGAGATCCATCTCGCTCTCCAGCCTGGTTAACTCCTCCAGGCCAGGGTGTGATAGACGACAGACGATGCAACCAGCAGCCCGATCACAATGCCAGTGATCTTCGAAACGGGCTTGCGTTCTTCCACCGGTTTCTGAAGCTGGTCGGCATTCAGTTTGGCTCCCAGCGCGGCCGTGGCCGGGATCGCAGCACAGATCATGCACATGTAGAACCTCCATTAAACCATGCAAATGTTCCAAGCCTTCGCATCGTTTTATTATTTGTTCAAATCGTTTGTGTCGCCTGCCAGCACTTCCTTCTTCAGCAGGAAGTAGGCGCCGGTGAAGTGATCGTCCACACTGCCGACCAGCGAGTTGCGGCGGCTTGGAAGCATGTTGACGATCTCCCATCCCTCCAGTCCATGCATCTCCAACGCAGGAACGGGATATCCCTCGCTGAGCGGGTCATCCTGGGTGAGCGCGCTGGAGGGGATGTAGACCATCTTATAGCGGAACACTCTCCCGCCCTCCTGCAGGCGCTTCTTTGCCTGCTGGAGACGCTCCTCCGACTTTCGCCTTTGTTCCCCTTCGATCTCCGCCCGCATCCGTGAGAAGTCGGTTGAGCTGATGATCTCCTGGGCCACTTCGAGGATCTCCTCGTCATCGCTCAGCATGGCGGTCATCAGGAAAGAAAAGGCGCGCCGATCTCCGAGCCTGACCAGTCCCTCGGCAGCATCAAACTGGGTCAGCCAGTCTTCATCCTCGGTCATCAATTCATAGAGTGTTTCGGCATCGCGCATGCGAACCAGTTCATCGATCTGAGCGGACATAGTTCCTCCGAAAAAATCCTGCGAAGTCTTCGAACCTTCGCAAGAGTAGGTCTTAAGGCTCGACGGGATAGCCGCTGGCGCGCCATTCGTTCAGGCCGCCTGTCATGCTGGTCACCTGTTCGAAGCCGGCCTGCAGCAGGATGTCGCGGCCCTCCTGGGAGCGGTTCCCCGAGCGGCAGACGACTACGATTTCCCGGTCACGCGGCAGCTCGTTCAGGCGTGCTGGGAGCTGGTCAAGCGGGATGAGGGTAGTATTGGGGGCATGGAACTCATCCCATTCCTCCTGCGTTCGGACGTCCAGGACGAAGGTGCCGCTCTGGTACTTGCTATAGGCCTCGCTGACGCTGATCTGGCTGGGCAGACGGGCAGGTGCATTGTCGCCGGTCCTTCCCCCCGCTTGCAGGAGCAGGTAAATGATGATCCCGACGACGACCAGCAATCCGATCTGTGTGGCTGGACGACGAAAGGCGGACGTGAGTCCCCTCCCCGGGCGGTCATAGTCATCGCGGCGGCTGCGGCGGTAACGTCGTTCTTTGTTTCTGCGACTCATGGAACCTCTTTACGTTTTATTTGAAGGATGCGAGCGCGCTGTCCACGTCTTTGAACACCTTGAAGAAAAGCTTCAGCCCGGCGCTCTCGAGGGTTTTATCCACGTTGGGCTGCGGATTGACCAGCCTGACATACTTGCGCGCATTGCTGCTGTGCGTGAAATCGGGATTGACATTTTCCTCTATCCTGTGAGGAACGCCGCTGTATACCAGCGCGATCTTATGGATGGCAGCCAGTCCCGTGCTGCTGATGCCGGACACCTCGCTCAGGTCGATGACCAGCCTGCGGGCCGGGTTCATGTACAGTTCCTGGGCCTTATCCGAGAGAAGGATAAAGTTCGAAGCGTCGATCTCACCGATCAAACGCATGATGGCAATTGGCTCGCTGCCGTTTTCATGGAGGGTAATGTCGATCTGCATGACTTCCTCTTTACGTCTATTCTAACGGAAATTAAATTCCTCGTAATGGATGTTTTCCGCCGGTACGCCCAGATCTGAAAATTTCCGTTCAAATGCCTGGATCATCGGCAGCGGCCCGCACAGGTAGATGTGATAATTACGTATGTCCCCCACGGTGTTCCTGACAATATCCTCCACCCGGAGTGAGCCCTCCGTTGCCGAATAACGGACGTGCGGCTTCAGGCGCGGGTTCCGCTCCGCCGCAGCCCGGATCTCGTCCACGAACAGCGCTTCCTCCGGATGGCGGACCGTGTAATAAAAATCGACATCATGCCCAAGGTTGCTATCCATAGCACGGATGAACGAGAGGAAGGGAGTCAGCCCGATCCCACCTGCGATCCAGATCTGCTTCTGTCCCCCGGTCCTGTAATCGAACATGCCATAAGCCCCTTCGACGACTGCCTCCATGTTCGGCTGCAGACGATCGAAGAGACGGCGGGTGAAGTCCCCGCTTGCCTTGATGGTCACCCGCAGCACATCCTCCTGGGGTGCACTCGAAATGGTAAAGGGATGGGATTCATCCAGCGACTTCTCCCCGGGGAAACGAACGAACAGGAATTGTCCGGCGCGCTGTCTTTTGATCGGTTCTTTTTTGGCGCGCATTGTCACTTCTGTGGTCAGTGCATTGGGATGATTTACGGCCTCCACCTTGTAGGGGAGATACTTTTTGAAGAAGCGGCCAAACACCTCCGTATAGAGATAGGAAATGGTGCCGAGGATAAAAAAGAGCTGCACCCAGTTGATCGCAATAAAGGCATCCAGCGGATCGCCGATCGTCAGCGAATGGATGAAGCCCAGGATGAAAAAGATGCCGATAAAACGCTTGAGGTTCTTCCAGCCTTCGTACGTGCCGCCGGTCAGCTTGTTCAAAAAGGCGACGCGCGGCGCCAGCGAGACCAGTGCGATCGACACAATGCCGACAAAGGCGACCACAGCCAGGTAATTGCCCAGTGCCCAGCCGGAAAGGGAAATGGGAACCGTCAGCACATGGACGAAGATCAACAGCAGCGCAGCCGTCGCGAGCTGGCGGTGGGTGACGTACATTTTGTCCAGGCCGCCAAAGTAGGGCTCCGCCCACTTGGGCCGCGTGGAGAGGAATAGTGCAAAGGACATCAGCACGATATTGATCGAGCCGATGATCTCGCCGGCGTACTGGCGCTCGAAATTTGGGCGGCCGTCGTCCAGCGGAGGGAAGACAAACCAGACGATCACGGTCAGTACAACAGCCAGGAGGATCACAAGAGTACCGATATGTCGCTTCATAGTATCTCTGTTTAGGAACGCCTTGCGAAGGGATTGCGAGCCATCATGAATAGTGAGTTATGCTTAAATCAAAAAGCGACGCGCATTCACTCGCGTCGCTTTCCTGTTTAGAATGATTGCACGGCTTCGTCAAGGTCTGTATAGACCTGGAAGACATTTCCAAAGCCTACCATGTCCAGCACGTTCCGGATCTCTTCGCGCGGGTTGAGCAGTTTGATGTGGGTCTGCACGCCGGAGGCGCTTGTGCGCCCCATCGAGCGGTAGGCAGACCAGCCCTGCTCGGTGTCGGGGAGCTCTTCGCCTTTGACGAGCAGGGCTACGCTGTGGAGGGCGACCAATCCGGCGCTGCTGATGTAGGTCAGGTCCGAAAGATCGAGCACAAAGTCACGCGCACCTGCGCTGAACAGCTCCCGGGCTTTGCTGATCAATTCCTGATAGTTTTGGCCGTCCAGCTCGCCATCCAGCTTGATCACGGTGATCGGTACATTCCCCTGCTTTTGTGAAACGGAAATATCCATGTTTCCTCCGAGGTTGGTGTTGACTATTATATACCGTCTTTCCTTTCCAGGCGGGCAAGGCGGTGGGAGATTTCCTCCAGCCAGTGTTTGCGCTCATGGGAAGCCATGCGGCTGGCTTGTTGGAGATGCTCAAGGGCGGTCCGGGTCCATGCCAGGGCCGATTTCACATCCCGGCGCTTGTGCTCGTAATATTTGGCGATCTCGATGTGGGCATAGATGTGTCCCGCCTCGGCGGCCTGTTTCCATAGCCGCAGGGCCTCCTCGAAATCGCCGCGTCGCTTCTGCAGGATGGACAGACGCATCAGCGCGGCCTTAAAATCCGGCTCCGTTATCTCGTGCTGGAGTCCCCGCTCGAACAGGCGCGCCGCCTCCTCGACCAGGCCCAGGTCTTCGAACAATTTACCCAGCGCGATGAAATCCAGTCCGTGTGCCACGCGCCCTTCATACGGATTTGTGATTATCTCGTTCATGTGGGCCAGCAGTGCCGCCATGGCGACCACATCCATTGCGTTGTGATAGAACACGCCTGCCAGCGGACGAGCATCCCGGGTACGCAGATAGTCCATGTACAGCCATGGAATTTCATATCCGGGCACTTCCTCGCTTGTCCGCCTCATGCCCAGAACATGCTCTTCGAGATATTTCAATGCCCGCGACTCGAGCCGGTCCCGCCACAGCCTGCGGGCGAGGGGCAGCAGGTCGATGTGAGAATATCCAGTAAAAGGAACAGGCATGCGGTTCATCAGATAGCGTGTGACCAGGATGGGCGCGTCGAAGGCCTTGCCGTTGAACGTCACCAGCGCCCTGGCCGGAGCCAGGAAATCGGCCAGCCCCTCCAGAAGCGCCTCCTCCTCGCCAGGGTCGCGCATGAAGAACTGTTTCAGCACGAATTTCCCGTCGATAAAGCGCGCCGCACCTACCAGGAAGGCATACGTCCCGGTTCCGCCGGTCAGTCCGGAGGTTTCGGTATCGAGATAGGCCAGCGCCGACAGCGGCAGGTCCGCGATGCGCGGATCATGCGCCCACTGCGAGACCAATGAAAACGAGGAGGAACACAGGATGGACGAGGAGCCATGAAGATAATCTGTTGTAAAGCATTTCTCGGCTACAAAAACATCGCCCAGGCGCGTGGAAAGGTACAACCCGTCTACGACGGAATCGATCTCGTAGCCTGCCTTCCGCTTTGGCCTGGGAAGCTCGGAGGCCTTCTTAAAGTGGTTAAGCCTGTCTGTAATTGTTGATTTTCGCGGAGACGCCATTGATAAATTCCAATCCTATGATTATAACCAATGAAATAAAACAAGCCCGCCGTAGATTGGCGGGCTTGTGAACGTGAGAACAACCGGGCTTAATGCGAAGACTGCATGCTCACCCCATCCAGGCTGATGTAGTCTGTCTTTGGCACGGCGATGACGAACAGCCGGCCCCAGCTGGGATTGCCATAGGCTTCGATGCAGGTCTGGAAAGTCACATGGCGGTCGCCAAGATAGGCCCTCTTGAACATCTGCTCGGCCGTCAGTGTTTCGTTATTCTTGTCCAGATTGCGGAAGGAACTGTAGGGGCTCGTCGGTTGAAGGGCCTGGTAACGCAGAATTTCGGTAATGACGAATGTCTCGCTCTTGCCATCGCCATAGACCAGGCGCACCTGCTGCCCCACGGCCAGCCCGGAGAAGAATTTCCCCGCCAGGTTGTTGTGCGCCAGCAGGCCAACGTTGCCGTACTGGGAGGCCATGCCAAACTGCGTGATCTCCCCATCGGTATTGGATACATAGGCGGGACTACCGCTGGGCTGCTGAACGATCGGAAGAGCCAGCACATCATCGACATATACCCCACGCAATGCCTTGCCATCGCTGTTCTGGACCGATTTCGAAAAATCGGAAAACGCCGGCAGGACCACTGTGCTGGCCAATGCCCGGCTGGAGATGGGGTTGTAAAAAAGCGAAACAAACAGTACAAGGAGGAGGGAGGTGCTTCGCAGGGCTTTCTTGGTGTCTGAGTTGAGCGTCATTGTTTCCTCGCTGATAAAGGCGCTCAAGCAGACACGCAGACCGAATGGATTTGTTTTCGGCGGCCTGGCTGTCGTGTCCCCGGAGAGGGATGTAGACCCGTGGCTTTGCGTCCCCGCCTTTCGGAGGGTTTGCCTTTATCGAACATGAAATGGAAAGGTACAAACAAAACGAGCCTGGTTGTGTTCCAGGCTCGCCGAGGTCGTTCGTGTATTTCTTCGGCGGCCTGGCTGTCGTGTCCCGGAAGAGGGAGGTAGACCCATGGCTTTGCGTCCCCGCCTTTCGACGGGTTTGCCTTTTCGGTTTTATTTGTGATTATTATAGCAAACTGTTATGGATTTTCACCTTACATTTTCGCAAGCTGACTGGCAAAATAAAGTCTCGAACCTGGGCATTTCAGGGCGGTGCCCTAGGGAACCCTCTCCAGGCTATAGGAACTCGTGCTCAGGTAAATGGATGCAGGGGAAGCAATGACGAACAACCGTCCCCAGCTTGCGTTCCCATTGGCGGCGATGCAGGTCTGCAGGGTCAGGTGGCGGTCGCCCTGGTAGGCGCGATCGAACATCTGTCCGACGGTCAGGATCTCTGCCTCATTGTCCAGATTTTGAAAGGAGCTGTAGGGATTTTTAGGGTCAAGGGCCTGGTAGCGCAGGATTTCGGTCACGACAAATGATTCCACTTTCCCATCTTCGTAGACCAGCTGCAGTTCCTGACCGACATCCAGCCGGGAAAACGACCTGCCGGAAAGATAGTTGTGCGCCAGCAGACCGATATTGCCATAGGAGGAGGCTGAGGCAAATTGCGTGACCACGCCATCCTCCGGCGATACAAAGTTGGTATCCCCTTCCGGCTGCTGGACCACCGGAAGGTTGACGGTATTCTTGATCGAGAGACCTCGGAGACGTGGATCGGGCTCAAACGTTATAGTCTGTGTGGGGATGTCCCTGAAACTAACGACACGCCTGCCCTCCACATCGCCGGAAAAGCGGTGGAAGGAGATAAACAACAGAAGCGAAATATCGAGTGCGAGGATGCCAGCGTGAAAAAAGGTTCGGCTCATTTGACCTTTGAGCGCCATTGAAGTCTCCATGTTGATCAAGGTGCTCAAACAAGCCTGAGCACTTTACGAAGCTATAGCTATAAATTTTTGCCGCCGCTATTATAGAACCTGATCAAGCTGTATGGATAGCTATCTGTCCAATCGTAGGGGAATCGTAGCCCAGTTGACCGTGAATCGCAGACAAGATCGGGTCAAATGTGAAACCGATTATCGACAGGATCTGTCGTGCTCATACTCTGCTTTTCTAAAGTCGCCTGCTGTAGATATCCACGTTAGGAATGTGCTACACTTGCCGCTTCTACCAACATGAATAATACATCTTCGAAACCACGCCTTCCCGCCTGGCTCAAACTGCTCTATGGTTCGGGTGATTGGGGAATCTCGAGCATCAGCATGATGCGTTCGATCTTTTATGCCATCTATCTGACGGATGTTGTGGGGCTGGACCCGCGCCTGGGCTCGTTCGGCGCGCTGATCGGGATCGCCTGGGATGCGATCAACGACCCGATCATCGGCCTCCTGAGCGACCGCATGCGCACACGCTGGGGCAGGCGGCGCCCGTTCCTGCTGTGGTTCGCCATTCCTTTCGGGTTGAGTTTCGTCATGCTATGGTCCGCGCCAGCCTGGGAGAGCGAGACGGCCCTGCTGATTTATGTGACCCTGACATTTATGCTCGCAGATACTTTGCAAACGCTGATCTCGGTACCATTCCTTTCGCTGACCCCTGAGCTGACTTCCGACTACGACGAGCGCACCACGCTGACGAGTTACCGCTCCTTCTTTCAGCTGGCCGGCGCGCTGAGTGTGGTCATCGCCGCGCCTGCGATCGTGGATACGGTCCTCGCTTCGGGGGGCACCCAGCAGCAGGGGTTCATGCTGGTCGGCGCGATCTTCGGCGGGATCGCAGCCGTCCCGCTCCTGCTGATCGGCATGTTTATCCGTGAAACATCCAGGCCCGAACAGACCGAGTCCCTGCCCTTCCGCGAGACACTGAAGGCTGCCTGGCAGAACATCCCCTTCCGCTATGCGATCGGGATGTATATGCTCAACTGGTCGGCCGTAGACATGGTGGCCGTAGCCTTCCCCTATTTCCTGCTCTATTGGGTGGCGCAGGGCGATCTGCTGGCGACCATCCCCTTCCTGGGGTTGAATCTTGCCTATGAAACAGCGTTTTTCGGGATCCTGATGTCGGTATGTATCCTGTTCATCCCGTTCTGGCTGTGGCTGGCGCGCAAACGGAATAAGCGCGAGGCATATATGTATGGCATGATCTTCTGGGTGATCGTCCAGCTGATGATTTTTACCATCCAGCCCGGGGATACAACCTGGCTGCTCGTCATCGCTGCCCTGGCAGGGATCAGCGTCTCCGCTGCGTATGTACTGCCTGAATCGCTGTTTGCGGATGTCATCGAATGGGATGAGCTGCGGACGGGGCGGCGGCAGGAGGGCATCTTTTACGGGATCCGCACTCTCATCCGAAAATTGACCGGGGCGCTGGTCATCTTTGTGACCCTGCAGCTGCTGGGAAGCTCAGGCTATGTGTCTCCGCCGCCAGGCTCCATCCAGTTCATGCAGGGCGACTCGGCACTGCAGATGGTCCGCCAGCTTGTCTCGCCGCTAAGCGCGGCGATCGTGTGTGGGACCATCCTGCTGGCCTGGCTGTTCCCGCTCTCCCGCGAACAATATGAACGGATCCAGAGACTGCTGGAACAAAGGAGAAAACGTCTGGTGCAATAACCTTCGCTGAAAATCGGTGGGATACAAATCAGCGGAATTGCCCTATAATGAACTAGACTGTTCTTGTCCATATTGAGGAGTACGTCTATGGCGGGTGTTCCAACGGGCACGGTGACGTTTCTTTTTACTGACATCGAAGGCAGTACAAAGCTTGCGCGTGAACATCCAGACACGTGGGAGAATGTACGCGCAAGGCATCATGCCATTTTGCACGATGCGATTGGATGCTTTCAGGGGCATGTCTTTCAAATCATTGGCGACGCCTTTTGCGCGGCATTCCACACGGCGGGGGATGCGCTCAAAGCTGCCGTCCGGTCTCAACAGGATTTACAAAGCGAACCCTGGGGGGAAACGGTGATCCGGGTCCGCATGGGAATTCACACGGGGGAAGCCAAGACAGATGGCAGAGACTACCGCGGCTATCTGACCCTGAGCCTCGTCCAGCGGCTGATGTCGGCCGGATATGGCGGGCAGATCCTGGTTTCGGGAGCAGCGGAAACCCTGCTGCACGGTCAATTGCCCATCGAGGTCGATCTGCGAGACATGGGCAGGCATCATTTCAAAGATCTTCCCCAGGCAGTGCCCGTGTTCCAGGTGGTCGCGCCGGACCTGCAAACGGAATTTCCTCCATTGCGGTCCAGTGATATTCATCCCAACAATTTGCCAACCCAGCTCACGAGTTTTGTCGGACGGGAAAAGGAGCTTGCGGATGTCAAGAAACTTCTGCAAAATGCACATCTGCTCACTCTCATCGGTCCCGGGGGAACGGGGAAGACGCGTCTATCGATCCGGACCGCGGGTGAATTGCTGGATCATTTTCCGGATGGCGTATGGCTGGTGGAACTCGCTCCCATTTCGGATGCCCTGCTCGTCCCCCGCACAGCCGCCATTGCGATTGGCCTGCGTGAAGAACCTCAACGCCCGGTCATCGATATGCTGTGTGATTATTTACAAGACAAGAAAATACTGCTGATCCTCGATAATTGTGAACATCTCGTGGATGCCTGCGCGCGGCTGGCTGACAAGCTCCTGCACGCCGCGCCGGATATCCGTATCCTTGCCAGCAGCCAGGAGGCGCTGGGAATTGGAGGGGAGGTGACCTATCGTGTCCCTTCCCTGGGATTGCCGGATGTGCATCATCTTCCCCCTTTCGAATCGCTGAGCCAATATGAGGCCGTCAAACTCTTTATAGACCGGGCCGCAAGCGCCGTCCCGACCTTTGCTGTGACGAATGAAAACGCACCCGCCCTGGCCCAGATCTGCGACCGCCTGGACGGAATACCGCTGGCGATCGAACTGGCTGCGGCCAAGGTCCGTGTGCTCAGCGTAGACCAGATTGCCAAACGCCTGGACGATCGATTCCGGCTGCTGACCGGCGGAAGCCGCACGGCACTGGAGCGCCACCAGACACTGCGCGCCGCGATCGACTGGAGCTACAACCTGCTTCCGGCTGAGGAGCAGCTTTTATTCAGCCGGCTGTCGGTTTTTGCCGGAGGATGGACGCTGGAAGCCGCTGAGGCAGTCTGTTCCCTCGAGCCGGCCTCAAAGGCGAACCATGACGGAGATGACATCCTTCGAGAAGATATCTTTATTCTGATGGAGCAATTGATCAATAAATCGCTCGTGACCACGGAGGAAGTGCCAGGGGAGAGGCGCTATCACACCGAAGGATCGTTTCGCTATCATATGCTGGAGACCATGCGCGAATATGCGGAGGAAAAGCTAACGGATGCGGACGCCTGGCACAGGCGGCATGCCGTTTATTTTCTCTCTCTCGCTGAGATCATTGAGCCGTTCCTGGAAAAACCCGAGCCGGCGAGCTGGCTCGAGAAACTTGAACGGGAGCATAATAACCTGCGCGCTGCCCTGCGCTGGGCCCGCGAGAAGGACGAAGTGGAGCTGGGATTGCGTTTTGTCTCCGCATTATGCCTGTTCTGGTTCATGCGTGGCTATCTGAGTGAAGGCCTGGCGCGATCCGCGGAGTTTTTATCTGTGTCTGATACGACCGTCAATGCCGCCATACGTGCCAAAGCCCTCGATCACGCCGGACTGCTGGCGCGCTACAAGGGCGATCTCACGCGTGCCCAGGAGTTGATTGCCGAAAGCCTATCTCTACGCCGGGAGCTGGGGGAGCGTCACGGGATGGCCGATTCTCTCTCAAATCTGGGATTTGTGATCCTGTATCAGGGGAATTTTGCGCTGGCCCGCCAGTACTATTCCGAGGCGCTTGGAATTTACCGGGAGCTGGATAACCAGCAGGGGATTGCAGACTCGCTCAGCCATCTGGCTTTGATGTCGTTTTATGAGGCTGATTATGAGATGGCGCAGGCCATGGATGAAGCCTGCCTGGCGATCTGGCGTGCCCTGGGAGATCAGCAGGGGATTGCCTGGGCGCTTCATCGCCTGGGTAATGTGAAGTTAGCACAGGGTGAGTTCTCTGCGGCCCGCGATCTTTTCAAAGAGAGCCTCACCATTTCAAGTGATGTCGGCTTTAAGTATGGAATTGCCAGTTCTATCGAGGGTCTTGCCTCCACTGCCGCGAAAAACGGACAGGCGGAGTGTGCCGTACTTCTGGCCGGAGGCGCCTTCGCGCTCCGACAGGCGATCGGCATTCCCCTGAGCACTCCCGATCAAACCATGTTGGAACGGCTGCTTGAGCCGACGCGGGGATTTCTTGGCGAAGAGGCTGCGCAGGCCTTCTGGATACAGGGCCTGAACCTGACCATCGAGCAAATCGTTGCTAAAGCACAGGAAGTTACCTAACCGTCATGCTCCCAGCCTACGAACCCGATGTAGCGTAGTCAATTCTTGGTTGAAACCGTCAACCGAGTTAATAGTACTGAAAGGAAAACGACAATGACACCCATTCCAACAGGCACGATCAACCACATCACGCTTACAGTAACGGATCGGGACCGCGCCCGTGAATTCTATGCCAGCGTTCTCGGGTTCCAGTTCCTGATGGAGTTCGGCCCGAAGTACCTGCTCAGCAACGGCAGCGTGATCCTGGCCCTGAACCTTTCCCCCGATCCGGCACGCGCCGTCAGTAGTGACCAGTTTGACGAGAACCGGGTTGGACTGGACCACGTCAGCTTCAATGTGGGCAGCCATGAGATACTCGTCCAGGCTTCGCAGCTGTTCGATGAGCGCGGCATCTCGCGTGGCGAGATCAAGGATCTGGCAGAGCTGGGCCTGTACGTCCTGGCATTTCGGGATCCCGACAACATCCAGCTCGAGCTGACCGCGCCGCATTAACCGGTACTTTCTTCACGCACGTCGCTGTACATAAGGCTTGCCCGGCCAGAACGAATGGGATGCAGGGTGGCTTCACGCGGACGATGATGGCTTGACTCGATGTTCCCGCAGGCAGACCCTTCCAGCTTTCCTTAAAGCGTGAAGAATAAAAAGGCCCCCAGCCCGCACAGGAACACATCGATCACGATCAGAATGATCCAGAACCACTTGATGAAACCGGGCATGCCGCGCTCGAGCAGGGCCTCGGAGGGTTTCCCGGGGTTGTAGTACACCATCACCTGCGCGCCAATCGGATAGCGTTCGACAACCTTACGGGCGCCGCTCCCGCCGACCTCCATGCCCGGCATGACTTTGTTTCCCTGGTAGGGCTGTCCCATGACCTGGTAGGCGTAATGGACAACAGGATACGGCGTGGAGCCTCCCTCACTGCTGCTGCGCAACTCGATCGTGGAGTGAGTCACCGTGCCCAGGGTGGAAGGCCAGCCGGCTGCCTGCGCAACCTTGCGGCGGGTGAAGAAAATAATTCCAAGAAAAATCGCATCGAAAATAAACAGGGAACCGCAAATGGACAACGCTACGATGATATTTTCGGTGGTCATGTTATCTCCCATACATAAGGAATGCTGCCGCCGCGGGATCCTATTTAATCGTTACCTGGATAATGGCTGTATCAACACGTTGATCGCTCCGGACGACCTGCAGCTGTACAGCATACAACCCGCTCAGGCCGCCAGTGTTCCACTCGGCCAGGGTATCGTTCGTTACAGGTTCATTGCCTTCGGCAACCTGGATCCATCGATCGGGGTTCAGGCCCTGGCCCACAACAATGCGATAGGATACAAAATCATCGCCGGCGGCGGTGCCTTCGATTTCCACATCACCGCTGACCTCTGAAAACAGCTCGGGCGAGACGATGTTCACATGTTCATCGAAGCGCGGGGGCTGGATCACGTCATAGCTGGCGGGGGGAATCGCCAGCCCTGCGGCCTGGGCCCACGAGCGGGCATCGCCAGGCACAACCAGGTAGACCTGCTCCTCGATCAGCTGTGGCAGCGTAAAGACCGTGGCAAGCAGGCCTGTCTCGCGGTTGATGGCATAGCGGCGGTACATGTTATCCGGCTGGATGGGCTCGTTGCCAT
>DASUOS010000272.1:0-12385 GCA_036276515.1 Anaerolineales bacterium
CCAGGCAGATAGACACAAGCCAGCACCAACATCTTACACCAGGAAAGTACACAATGAATGACAGACGACCTGCGCATCAATTCAGACCGTATGCTTGCCACGTTTAACGAACTGGCGGCAATCGGTGCGACGGAAAAAGGCTGCGTCCATCGCCCGACATTCAGCGAAGCCCATATTGCCGCCCGCAAGTGGTTTCAGGAGCAGGTGGAGCGCTCGGGACTTAGATTTCACAGAGACGGCGCCGGGAATCATTCGGCTATTCTCGAAGGGGAGGAACAGAAGAAAACCTTGCTCCTCGGCTCGCATCTCGACTCCGTTCCGGACGGAGGGCGTTTCGACGGCGCGCTGGGGGTGGTCGCCGCACTGGAGGTGTTGAGAACGCTTCGGGAAAACGGGATCCGGCCCCGGGTCCGGCTGGAAGCGATCGACTTTACCGATGAAGAGGGTACCCTGGTGGGCTTCCTCGGCAGTGCGGCGCTCGCCGGTCACCTGGATCCGCAGCTGCTACAAAATCCGCGCGGCGGACGGGAGAACCTGCTGGCAGGTATGCAACGTGCCGGGCTAACGGAAGCTGGCATCCTGAGCGCGGCCCGCCCAACGGATTCTCTGGCTGGCTATCTCGAACTGCATATCGAGCAGGGCAAGCGGCTGGAACGGGCCGGGATCGATATTGGAGTGGTATCTGCCATTGTGGGTATCTCCTCCTACCGGCTGTCGTTTCTCGGCCGGGCCGATCATGCCGGCTCGACCACCATGCACGACCGCCTGGATGCTTCGCTGGGCGCAAGTGCATTCACCCTATCCGCGCGTGAGCGGGTGATGAAGGATTTCCCGGACTGTGTCGTCAACGTGGGAGCGATGGAGTTCAATCCGGGTGCGTTCAACATCGTCCCGGCACAGGTGGACGTATCGCTTGAGTTTCGCTCCGCCGACGAGCAGGACTTCGACCGGCTGGATTCGGCACTCCTCGCCCTTGCCCGGTCGGAGGCAACGCGGTTTGGACTGGAGCTCCGGGCTAATTTCCTAGGCAGGCATGCTCCCACGCCAATGAGCGAACCCGTGCAGCAAGCCTTTATCGACTCATGTGAAACACTGGGATTAACGCATACGTCACTTGTATCCGGGGCGGGTCATGATGGACAATCGCTGGCCGGCCTGTGCCCGGTGGGCATGATCTTCGTGCCGTCTGTCAACGGGACCAGCCACTCGCCGCACGAATTCACAAAATGGGAGGATTGTGTGAACGGAGCCAATGTTTTGCTGCAGGCGGTCCTGCGGCTGATTAACTAACTCACCTTACGCAGAATATCTTGAAGGGGCCCGAAAATAAGGGTAATCTCTGTAGTGTAAGTTGCTTTGATTGCGTAACATCAGTAACTAATACGTCCTGACCGGGGTCAGGACGCAGGATCGTTATTTCTCATTCGGCCGCAGGGTCAGCATCACACCGTTCTGCGAGGGGTCGTGGAACAGCAGGCCGTCCTGGGTCTGGCTGGAGGAGATACCCGCCGCATCGACCCGCTCGATCACCTGGTTGAGGGCCTCCTGGCCGGGAAGCTCGATCGTGAAATAACGCAGACCGGCCGCGTCGGCAGGAGGCGGGGGAGCGCCCTCGCCCTGCCAGGTGTTCAGCCCCAGGTGATGGTGATACCCTCCCGCCGAGACGAACGCCATGCGGAAGGCTTTTGCCACGCCCATCACGTCGAAGCCGATGATGCCGTGATAGAAATCGACCGCCTCTTCGATATTGCGTACATGCAGGTGCACATGTCCCATACGCGTCTCCGGCGTTACAGGCTGATCGAGCGGATCATCCTGTTTCAGGTTTCTGAATAAAGCATCCACATCCAGGGGCTCACGGCCGCTGCTCAGGGAGCCGTCTTTGCGGCGGGTGATGTACTCGCCGTTGGCCAGGGACCAGGTCCCATCCTCGGGCGATTCGGCGTACAGCTCGATGCCGTTGCCTTCGGGGTCGTCGAGGTAGGTGGTCTTGGTCATGATGTGGTCGGTGGGGTAGTTCTCAACCTTGAGCGCGAAGAGACGCGCCACGGCGCGGGCCAGCTCGCGCCGGTTCGGGAAAAGCACCGCAAAATGATACAGGCCGGTCACGCCGCGGTAGCGCTTCAGATTGGGCTCCTGGGTCAGGCGGAGCAGCTCTCTTTCCCCTGTTCCCAGCCCGGCGCGGTTGCCTTCCTGCCAATGGAGCTTGAATCCGAGCACCTGGGTGTAGAACGTGACCTGGTTCTCGAGGTTGGCAACGGTCAGCGCCACATGCCCCATGAGCGTAGCCGGATGGATGGAAAATTCAGTTTTATTGGCTGTTTGTGTTGGATCCATTTTTCTTCTCTTTCCACTATTAAAGATCGATTCGCCTGCAAAACAGACGATTTCTGCCTGAGTTCCCTTTCCTTATCAGGAAGTGTGTTCCCCTGCGACCTGTGCCTGGACGGCAGGCACTACCTGCTCGGCGAACTTTGCCAGCTGCCTTTCCCCCTCTCCCCAAAAGATGAATGTATCGAAGCGCTGGGTCAGAGCCAGGTCGGCCAGCTCGTCGGCCCACTGATTCACCGGTCCGTTCAGAATGCCATTGGATGGACCATCGGTGATGGTCCCGTTCACATTGAGGATCCGGCGAATGCTGGCCGGGTCGCGCCCTGCATCGGAAGCCGCATCGTCGAGGCGCCGGGTCATGTCGGCGATCTTCTGCAGATCACCACGGAAGGAAGGCACCCAGCCATCGGCGACCTGCCCCGCCAGCCTGAGGGCCCGTGGACCGGTCACGCCGAGCCAGATCCCGATCGGATGAGCGGGGATCGGGCCCGAGTGGGCGCCGCGTAGCCGATAATGCTTGCCCTCGAAGCGCAGATTCCGTTCCCCGCTCCATACCTTTCGAATGACCTCGATCGCCTCGGCCAGGGCTTCGAGCGCGACGCCAGGACTGCGACGGGGCCCTCCATAGGCTTCGATCGCATCCCAAAAGGCTCCTGCGCCCAATCCAAGCTCGAAACGGCCTCCGCTCAGTATATCCAGGCTGGCGGCGGCTTTGGCCAGGACGGCGGGTGGACGGAGGGGCAGGCTTGCCACATCCGGGAAGAGTCCGATCCGGGAGGTGGCAGCCGCGATCATGCTCAATAGTGTCCAGGTGTCGACAAAACGCCGCTGGTAGGGGTGGTCCTGCACGGCCACATAATCCAGCCCGAGGCGCTCCGCCTCCTGCGCCATCGAAAGTAATGGCTGATCGGCATTGGGAATCAGAAAATAGCCGAATTTTAAGCTTTTTCCGTCGAGCATGACTCACCTTCCTGCCGCCTCCGATTCGGAGGCGCTTGTTGTATAGAAACGATCCATCCCACACAACCGTGCGGGATGGATCAAAACAGATTAGCCCAGGATCTTGATAGCGCTAGCCCAGTTGGTGCCGAGCGTGCCCTGGGTGACGATATGCAGGAGCTGCATCCCCTCGATCTGGCGGGCACGGCTCAGCGGGCCGGTATCCACCGGTCGCATGCCGCCATCCCGGACGAGCTGGGCAACCTTGTCCTTTGCATCGGCGTCATCCCCGGCAATGAAGACATCCAGCGGACGGCCGTCCACCTGCCCGGAGCTCAATGTACCGGCGTACGTGGTATTGAAGGCCTTGACCACGTTTGCGCTGTTTACAACGGCCTTTGCCAGGTCCTCGGCGGAGGATGAATCTGGTGCGGTGGCGAGGCCGTCATAGGTGTTGTTCAGCGGGTTGGCGATGTCCACGACCACCTTGCCGGCCAGCCTGTCGCCGAGCTGTCTTGCCAGCTCGATGTTGGTCCCGTACCAGACGGCGAAGACGACCACATCGCCAAGCTGTACGTCACCGAGGCTGGCCGTGGAAACCTTCGTTCCGTTTTTAGCGGAGGCGCGCACATCCGCCGCCGTCTTTTCAGCATTCTCGGGACTGGCATCCACGAAAGTGACCGAGTGACCGCCTGCGGCTGCACGTGTGCCGATGCCGCGTCCCATATTTCCTGCGCCGATAATCGTTACGTTCATTTTATATTTCTCCTTAGTTAATTTTTATTAATATCCAAGTTCTTCTTTCACGATGATCATCGTGATGCGACCTGGTTTAATTTCTTTGTTGACAATCAAGACCTTGCTGACATTCGTATGAGCGTTAAAGAGTTGCTGCATGTGCACTTCTTCGAGGGGTACACAATACTCATCGATCCGTCTCATTCCTTCTTCCAAATCTCTGACGATTTTTTGGGCGCCCACCACCCAGATGACCTTGCCAGCACCGAACGCATACGGTCCAAGCTGGCTGCCGCTGTTCGAGGCAATCAGCACCTGGCCGCTTTCGGTCACTGCCTGGATGCTGCCCGCCGCATAATCCGGCCCCGCACCCCACTTGCGGATCTCTCGCCCCTGAGTAGCACGGTCCATAGCCCACAACTTGGGCCGAAGCGCATCAAACCGCCCGGATGTATCGACATCTTCCTTGATGCCGAGAGCTTCCAAAGTCACAGACGACCCCAGAAAAACTTCAGCGCCTTCCGGTATTCTTTCGAAGAACATCTGCCTTGCTTGCTCACCATTCTTCGCCACCAGGGCCTCAATGTTGTTGGCCCTTAATGCCCTCACCGTCCGTTCGATCTGCTCGTCACTCGCCGGTTCGCCAAACTCTTCGTTTGGGATCCCTTGTATCTTTGCTTCAAGGTTTAGCACCTTCAAATGCTCCTTTCATGATTTTTCGTGCACGTTTTTTCTTGACTTTCCAGGCAGGCTCTGTTATCATACATCTGTATTCTAAACAACAGATGTTGCATAGTTTACAACCGTTGTTTATCCAGGTCAACCACCAATCTCTCGAATCTGTTGGATAAGCAACACAGGAGCCAAAATGTTGTCTGCGTTCCCAGAGGAAAAACTCGATCCCCGTGTCAAACGGACCCGCAGCCTGCTCGAAGGGGCATTTATGGAAGTCGTGGCCCAGAAGGGATTCCAGGCAGTCTCCGTGCAGGACATCACAGAGAAGGCCGGCGTCAACCGCGCCACCTTTTATGCCCACTTCCCCGATAAATATGCGCTGCTCGATTACACCGTCCGCCAGGGGTTCCGGCAGGAGCTCGAAAAGCGGATGCTTAATGTCTGCACGTTCAGCATGGACAACCTGCGGGCTCTCATCATCGCCGTATGCGAATTCATATCGACGTCCAGCTCACACTGTAATCCCCCATCGCAGCAGTTTGAGTCCGTAATGGAAACCCAGGTCAAGATCCAAATCCAGGAGCTGATCGAGAAATGGATCGACAAGCTCAGCACGGATGTCAACCCCAAGATCGCCGCCACCGCCGCCAGCTGGGCAATCTATGGACTCGCCATGCAGTGGAGCCGCGATAAAAACAAAAAACGCCCTTCCGCCGAAGACTTTGCAGACCAGGTTCTGCCCCTGATCGCGGGTAATCTCCGCTTGCTGGAGACAGCCTGACCTACCAAATAAAAAATCCCGCAGATACCGGTCTGCGGGATTTTCTTTCTCCAGATGCGGTTTATCGTTTATAGTTGGGCCATTCGACAAGATATCTCATCCCCAGCTACACGCGAGCATACATACACATGAGAGCCACATTCCCTGTCACAGTCCATTTGTTCTTCTTCCGCGGAAATCAAGTCCTGCTGCTGAGGCGTTTCAACACCGGGTATGCCGATGGACAGTACAGCGTGCCGGCCGGGCACCTGGATGGCGGCGAGACGGTCATCGACGCGGCGAGGCGGGAGGCGCTGGAGGAAGTGGGCGTGCAGATCGAACCGCGGCATGTCCAATTTTCGAGTGTGATGCACCGCCGGAATGGAGATGAGCGCGTCGATTTTTTCCTGCACATCGTGCAGTGGGGCGGCGAGCCGCTCAATTGTGAACCGGATAAATGCGACGATCTGATGTGGGTCAATAGGGACGCTCTGCCTTCCAACACCATTCCTTATATCCGGCAGGCGCTGCGCAATCACTTCCAGAAACTCCCTTTCGACGAATACGGCTGGCAGTCCCCAAGCCGCGCCTAATCCACGCCGCCCAGAAAATCATCCCTGCGGCGGCGGTGGTACATCCCCTTGTTCTTGTACATCTCGTCATCTGCCAGGCTGATCACCTTTTCCAGCGAGAGGCCCGGCTCACTGACTGCGGCGCCCAGGGAAAGGCTCAGTTCCGGCTCCCTATAAAATGTATTGTTTACCACCACCAGGGATTGGATACGCTCGATCAATTCATTTGCCTCATGCAGCTGCCGGTCCGGCATGACAATAATGAACTCGTCCCCGCCGATGCGAGCCGCCATATATTCCTCCCCGATACTGGCCTTGAGGACTTCGGCCGTGCGCCGGATCAGCTTGTCACCTGCCTGGTGCCCGTAGTGATCGTTCACCGGCTTCAGGTTGTTGAGGTCCATGAGGATCATACTGATCGGGTCTCGGCGGTTCTTTTCCAGCTTGAGGAGCGTTTCTTCGAAATAGACGCG
Source organism: Anaerolineales bacterium (assembly GCA_036276515.1). Taxonomy (GTDB): domain Bacteria; phylum Chloroflexota; class Anaerolineae; order Anaerolineales; family Villigracilaceae; genus Defluviilinea. The sequence continues at coordinate 6,489 of DASUOS010000272.1, forward strand.
GTTGAACAGCCCGGTCATCACATCGTGCGTTCCCAGGTAGCGCAGGTATTCCTCTGCCTTTTTGCGGGCGGTAATATCCTGCAGCGCCACCAGCACCCAGCTGAAATCGGATTCCGAGCCGGGCATGAGCGTCCAGGCCAGCTGCACATAGACAGGCTCCCCTGAAAGGGAATAGTTCACACCCTCCCGCTCGTAGAACGTTTTGCCGTTCCACATGTCCACAAGCTCGCCGGTGAAGTGAGCCTGCATTTCATCCCGGAAGACCTTGTCCAGGTTTGCCAGCAGGTTCGCCCTGTCGCCGGCTTCGAACAGGTCGAGCGTCTTCTTGTTTACGTCCAGGACGCGGATCATGCCCATGAAACGGTCCACAGCCTGCGGGTCGGCGGCCAGATGCGCCTGGATGTCGGTCACGCCGCGGGCGCGCAGACTGTCGAATTCCTGCTTGATCGCAGAGTAATCCTCCTCCCATAACGAGATCGGAGCGTGCATGAACAGGTTGTGGAAACGGGTCTCCGCCCTCCTGAGCGCGGTGATGTCTTCGATGGAGACCAGCACGCACTCCCACGTGGACTCGCATTCCGGCAGGATGCGCCATTGCAGGCGGATGTGAAGCGGCTCGCCGTCCAGCCGGTAGTTGATCCCGTCTCCGGACCACTCCAGCTCCCCGTTCCATAATGCCAGAAGCTCCGAGCGGAAGTGGGCGCGCATCTCCCCGCGAAAGATCCGGTCGAGGCTGGCGATCAGCTCTGACTCAGAGGAAGCACCGAACATACGCAGGGTCTCACGGTTGACATGGACCACCCGAATGCGGCGCATGCAGTTTTGGATTTCGTCCAGATTCTGATCCAGATACTGTGCAAGATCATGCACCCCGCCGGCGCGCAAATCGTCGAAGAAGATTTTGATCCCGCTGTAATCCTCCTCCCAGAGCGAGATAGGCGCGTATTCGAACAGACTTCCATAATGATCCCCTCGCTTCTCATTCGACATAAGATCTCCTACTACGCAGATGGTTCTCGGTGTTCACATCTCCCGGGACAACAGTCTTACAGTTCGATTATACAACTCAGGGCATTCCATTTTTCCATACAGAACTGTCAACCGCAGCCTTCAAAATGCGGTAAGATTTCTGCATGGGACCATTACTTCTTGAAGGCGGCGCCGAGTTTGGCGGCCGGATGCGCGAGCCTGACCTGAAGGCCATCGAATTGGCCGGAGGGTTCGAGGCGCCGGTCCGCATTCTTCCCACGGCAGCCGCGCCGGATCACAACCACCAGCGCGCCGGAAGCAACGGTGTGCGCTGGTTCCAAAGTCTCGGAGCCAGGGATGTCCAATCTATTCCCATCCTTGACAGGTCAAGCGCCAATGAGGAAGAGATCGCCCGGACCCTTCGGGAGGCCAGGCTGATCTACCTGCTCGGCGGGTTCACCCATTATCTGGGCCAGACCTTGCAAGACAGCCTCGCCTGGCAGGCCGCTTTGCATGCCTATCGGAATGGGGCTGTCATCGCTGGCTCGAGCGCGGGAGCGATGGTATTGTGCCAGTTTTATTACGATCCGAGTGGCGGCAGCATTTATGAGGGACTGAACCTTGTTGGAAACTCGCTCCTCCTTCCGCACCACAATACCTTTGGAAAATCATGGGCCCCGCGTCTGCAGGCGGAACTCCCCACAGGAACTCTGATCGGCATCGACGAACAGACCGGCATGATCGACGATGGCGCCGGGCAATGGACCGTGTACGGAGGCGGGAGTGTGACCCTGTATTCCGGCAGTGTGACAACCATCCTGCACAGCGGCGATTCGTTTTCGCTATAATGCTGCAGGCATTCGAACATCATGTGGACATGGCTGACATCCCTGCGATTCGATAGACGTACGATCCCCTGGGTTTTCGCGCTGATTGGCATCCTGGCCTACGGACTCCTGACGCCCTGGATGGGGTTCTACTGGGACGACTGGGTCTTTGTCTGGCTGCTCAATTACAACGGGCCTGTGGAGCTGGCTCGCTCCTTTTTGCCTTTTGATCCCCTGGTCAGTCCCTTCTTTTTAATTTCATCCAGCCTCATCGGCCAGAGCGCTCTTGGCTGGCAGGTATTCGGGCTGGTCATCCGGATCCTCGTCAGCCTGGCCGCGTACTGGACGTTCAAACAGATCTGGCCGGAACATTCCCGCAAGATCATCTGGGCGGCACTGCTTTTCCTGGTCTACCCCGGGTATGGCCAGCAATGGGTGGCGTTCACCCATGCCAACCAGGAATGGATCTCCTTTGGATTCTTTATCCTGTCATCGGGGCTGACAGCCGGGTCGCTTCGTGAAGGCGCACCTGGAAGATGGAAGGTGTACGCCTTGATCAGCCAGTTCATCGGTCTGGCTACCACGGAATACTTCCTGGGCATGGAGTTCCTGCGGCCGCTCATCATCTGGTTTGTGCTCGATCAGCTTCCATTCAAAGGAAGATTGTTTAGCACGCTCAAGCATTGGACAGCCGGTTATCTACCGGTCTGGCTCCTTGCAGGGATCGGCCAGTATCTGTATCACAACTCAGAATACTATGGGGGTCATGGTTTCGGCGAAGGATTAAGCACAACTCTGCTCCTTTCTTACGGTAAAGATCTTGTTCCCACCCTGCGGGTCGCCGCCTTCGACGCCTGGGTGCGAACCATTGACCTGGTCACCACTTCGCTCTCATCCCTGACCGATTGGCTGACATTAGGACTCATCCTCGTTACGTTCGCCGGTTTGGTCTTTTACTTCAGTTCCCTGCGTGTCATGGATGGGTCATCCAGCTCGCCCGATGCCTGGGCAAAGCAGGCTATCGTGCTTGGCATTGTGGGAATTTTGGGAGGACGGATCCCCTCCCTGATCGCCGGCATGCCGCTCGCGCTGCGCTTCGACTGGGACCGGCTGCTGATCTCGGTGATGTTCGGGGCCAGCCTGTTGGCGGCCGGCCTGATCGACTTTCTGTTTAAAGAAAGCCGCCGTAAAGAGGTCTTTCTCAGCCTGGTGATCGCCCTGTCCATTGGGATGCAGTTCAGCCTGGCCAACACGTTCCGGCGGGACTGGCAGAACCAGAAAAGCTTCTTCTGGCAGCTGGCCTGGCGGGCGCCGTCCCTGAAGCCTGGAACGGCACTGGTGACCCACGAGCTCCCTTTACAGTACGTGGCCGACCTGCAGCTTTCTGCCCCTCTAAACCTGATGTACGCCCCGGATGCATCCCAGTTAAACTATGTCCTGCTCTATACCCGCAGCCGCCTCGGTGGGACGCTGCTCCCCCGCCTGGCCCCCGGCCTGCCTATGCAGGGCGAGTACCGCACCGTCGCATTTGAGAGTACAACATCCGATATGATCCTCATCCACCAGCCGGGTGATGGCTGCCTGCAACTGATCGATCCGCGTTATGCCTCGCCGGAGGCCTACCCTGGCCTGCCCCAGAACCTGGCAGACAAATTTGATATGTCCAATATCAGCCAGGTGGAGCAGAATGGTGATAACATGGCGGAACCTGCACCTTATTTCGGAGCCGAACCCAACCGGAACTGGTGCTATTATTTCGAAAAAGCCGAGCTGGCTCGCCAGTTCGATGACTGGGACGAGGTGATCGTGAATTATGAAACTGCCAGCTCGGCAGGCTACACAGCCCTGCAGCCTATCGAAAACCTTGTCTTTATCGAGGCCTTTGCCCGCCTGGGAACCATCGAGAAAGCCGGCCGCCTGACCGATGCCGTCCTGGCGCAGGATCGCACCCTGTGCAAGGCAGTCCTGACCACCTGGGAACGGGCGCTGGCGGCCTCGCCGGAATTCCAGCCGGAGGCCCTGAAACCTATTGAAGCGCTGCGCGTCATGCCGGAGTGCAAATAACACCTTCTCCTTCCATGTTCGATCTTTCCAGTGCACGTTTTGCCTTTTTAGACCTTGAAACCACGGGCTTGTCGCCCTGGTTCGGGGACCGCGTCTGTGAGGTGGGCATTGTCCTGACCGAGGGCCGGCGCATTAAGCAGCAGTACCAGACGCTCGTGAATCCCGAGCGTCCACTTTCGATTGGGGCCGCCAGCACCAACGGGCTTACCGATAAGCAGCTGGCCCGCGAACCGTTGTTTTCCGAAATCGCAGATGAAGTGACCGAATGGCTGCGGGGGACGGTAGTCGTCTGTCACAATGCCCAGTTCGATATCCAGTTCCTGGACAGTGAGTTCCACCGTCTGAAGCGCGAGATCGTCATCCCCAACCTGATCGACACGCTCATGCTGGCCCGCCAGAACTACGACCTTCCGTCCTACAGCCTGCACTCCATTGCCGAGGCGTTCCACGTCCCGGTCACGACCGCCCACCGCGCCCTGGACGATGCCCATACCGCCCGCGGCATCTTCTTTGGCATGATGGACGGCTTGAAGGAATTCAACAAGCCGCTCGATGAATATATCGGGGTCTACAATTCGCCGGTCTGGCCCAACGAAGGCATCCAGCTTCCAACCGAGTTGGGGGAAGCCATCTACAGCAGGAAGAAACTCTTCATCCGTTATGTGGACAACAAAGGCGAGGAGACCCAGCGCTGGGTCACGCCCAAGCAGGTGATGGGCCTGTCGGATTACGTGTATCTGCAGGCACACTGTCACCTGCGCGATGCAGAGCGAAACTTCCGCCTGGACCGGATCATCGAAGTCAGGGTGGAGATTGAATCTAAATCTCTTTGAATTCAGCGAAGGAGATCTGCATGTCAATCGAAGAAACACCGTAGAGACGCTGCATACAACGTCTCTACGGTAAAATTCATGTGATATGAAAGAATTCATTTATTCCCGTAATGCTGTCTACGAAACGGTACGCGCCCAGCGCAGGGATGTGTTCCGCATCCAGGTGTCTGAGGGCGCACAGGAGAAGGGACGGCTCAAGGAGATCCTGGATCTGGCCAAGCAGCGCCGCATCCCTGTCGAACGCGTCCAGCGCGGCCGGCTGGACAAGGTGCATCAGAACCACCAGGGTGTAGTGGCCGAAGTGGGCGACTATTCCTATAGCGACCTGATCGAGATCCTAGAGCATGCCCGCGCCCGGAACGAACAGCCTTTTATTCTCCTCCTCGATTCGCTGAATGACCCGCAAAACTTTGGCACGCTCCTGCGCACGGCAGAGGTAGTCGGTGTGCACGGCGTGGTGATCCCCCTGGCGCACACGGTGGAGGTCACGCCGGCAGTGGTCAATGCCTCGTCGGGGGCGAGCGAGCATCTGCGGGTGGCGCGGTCCAACCTGGCACAGGCGATCGATGCCCTCAAGGAGGAGAACATCTGGGTGGTGGGACTCGACCAGAACGGTGAAACAATCGGAGAGAAGACCCGCCGCCATTTGACGGGAGCTCTCGGCCTGGTTGTCGGGAGCGAGGGCGAAGGCATCCGCCAGCTCACCCGCTCCAAATGTGACATCATCCTGCAGCTGCCGATGCGCGGCAAGATCGAGTCCCTGAATGCGGCGGTGGCAGGGTCAGTGGCCTTGTATCTGGCCTATCTGGCAAAACAAGAGAGCAGATAACAAGAGACTAGAGGACCAGGAGACAATTGTGATTCAAGCAGCTTATCATTTCCCGCGTGGGTTTCTCTGGGGTACGGCAACTGCCGCGCACCAGGTGGAGGGGAACAACACCAACAACCAGTGGTGGAAGTGGGAACAGGAGGGTCATACCGACGGCACGTCCGGTCTCGCCGCCGATTGGTGGGGCGGCCGCTGGAAGGACGATCTGGACCGGGCCGCGGAAAGCGGGCAGAACGCCCACCGCTTCAGCGTGGAGTGGAGCCGCATCCAGCCGACACCGGACACCTGGGACGAGGACGCCCTTGAGCGCTACCGCAACATGCTGCGCGGCATGCGCGACCGCGGGCTGACTCCGATGGTCACCCTGCATCACTT
>DASUOS010000273.1:0-3842 GCA_036276515.1 Anaerolineales bacterium
CGGAATTCCATCAGGTGCTGGACGCGTTCGGTCAGCGTCCAGCCGGGCAGGATGCTGTTAAAACGAATCCCGTCCCTGCCGAGTTCCAGCGCCAGGGACTTGGTCAGGCCGGCGGTCGCGGCGCGAATGCTGTTCGACAGGACAAGGTTCTGCATCGGCTGTTTGACCGTGTAGGAGGTAAAAGTCAGCACACTCGGCACTTCCGACTGGCGCAGATGGGGCAGGGCGGCGCGGATCAGGCGCACGTGACTCATCAGGGATGTGTCCACGGCTTGCTGCCAGGTCGCCTCATCGAAGATCTCGAATGAACCAGCGGGCGGCCCCCCGGCGTTGGTGATCAGGATGTCGAGCCCCCCGAGAGAATCGACAGCCCGCTCGATCAGCATGTCCGCCAGGGATGCTTCGCTTACATCGCCAGCGACGCCAAATGCCTCGGACCCCGTTTCAGCCGTGATCTCCTCTGCCGCAGCTTTGACCTTGTCGATATCGCGGCTGTTGAGCACAACCTTGCAGCCCTCTTTTGCAAGAAGGAGGGCCGTTGCATAGCCCAGTCCGCGCGACGAACCGGCAATAAAAGCACGTTTTTCTTTCAAACCCAAATCCATGGTTTCTCCTTGGTGATGTGGAATACTATACAAGTAGAAAAGTAAATACGTATACAAGTAAACCGGTAAATCGGTGACTCCCTATACGTGTCTACAAGAGAACCTCAATCTTCTGCTCCCATACATCTCCATCCGACCAGTTGCTCTCCACCCAGCGGGCAACATTTTGCAGTGCCGATTCCAGGTGCCCGCGCCCAATCCCAACCATCGCACAGACGATGACCGACTCATCCCATTTGTCCTGCAGGTCCATTTCGGCGACAGAGACGTTGAACTCGCGGTGCAGACGGGCGATCAGCGGCTTGATCCGCCCGCGTTTTTCCTTGAGGGAGGAACAGCCTGGGAGGTGGAGGTGAATGGTAAGAGTACCGATCATTTTACGACATTGAATTCGAGAAGAACTTAACCGCCTCAGTTATTTCACAGGGCTCGGGATGACTGAGCTCCACCGTGATTTGATGCAAATGGAAAAATGGCGTTTTGACTCGATGAACAATGTGCCCAGGGGTCCCAGCTTGCCCGGTGCGTGGCAGACCCTCCAGTGCTGTTCTTCGTAGAAATAACCGCCGGGAGGGGCGGCTTCCATTCCATTGTGTTTTCGGCAGATGAAACAAACATCCATAGTTCGTCTTGCGATTTACGAAACTCCAATATCGATTTACAATCCTCCGCATGTCCGACATCGAAACTCGCTATAACAAAGCCCTGGATTACCTGTATTCCTTCGTGGATTATAGTCTCAAACACTCCTCCGAGCTGGCCAGGGCGGAGTTCAACCTGGACCGCATGTTCGCATTGATGCATGAGCTGGGGGACCCGCAGTTGAAGTATCCCATCATCCACGTGGCGGGGACCAAAGGGAAAGGCTCGGTTTCGGCGCTTTGCGCCTCGGGTTTAAGGTCGGCAGGTTATACGGTTGGTCTGTACACCTCTCCGCATTTGCTGGATTACGCCGAACGGATCCAGGTGGATGGCGAGCCGATCACGCACGAGAAGATGATCGAGCTGGTGGAGGAGATCAAGCCCTCGGTGGCAAAAATCCCGAAGCTGACGACCTTTGAGATCACCACGGCCCTTGCGCTGCTGGCGTTTGCCAGGAATGGTGTGAACGCCGCCGTGGTGGAGGTAGGGTTAGGCGGGCGGCTGGATGCCACGAACATTGTCATGCCGAAAGTTTCAGTTATCACCTCCCTGTCTTACGACCACATGGCGGTACTGGGAGACACCCTTGCCAAGATCGCCGGAGAGAAGGCGGGTATTATCAAGGAGGGCGTCCCTGTCGTCTCCGCCCCGCAGGAGTCGGAAGCTCTGCAGGTCTTGGAGCGTGTAGCCAATAAAAAAGGATGCCCGTTTGTGCTGGTGGGAAGGGACGTACGATTTAAAAGGCTGACGACATCTCTTGAGGGACAGGAAGTAGTGGTTAGCGATCAGCAATCAACGGTCAGCTTGAGGATACCTTTGTTAGGGGAACATCAGGTGCAGAATGCTGCTACGGCGTATGCGGCCCTGCGTGCCAGTGGGATCGAAATATCCGACGATGCCATCCAAAAGGGATTTTCTCAGGTACAATGGCGAGCTCGCTTCGAGGTGGCCCGGCGCGAACCACCGGTCATTTTTGACTCGGCTCACAATCAGGACTCGTTCGCAAAGCTCCGCGCCACCCTGGAGGAGCATTTCCCTGTGAAACAGGTTTATCTCATCTTTGGCGCTTCGGAGGATAAGAACATCCCAGGCATGTTTGCGGAAATAAAACCAAAGATCAGGAAATTGATCGTCACCCGCGCCGACCATCCGCGGGCGCTCGAGCCGGAGTATATTCGCCAACTTGCAGATCAGGCCGGGCTGGAGTCCGAAATGGTGAGATCTGTGGAAAACGCGTTTCGCCGGGCGCTGGATTTATCCGAAAAAGATGGTAGCATTGTTTTATCCGCCGGTTCGATGTTTGTCACCGCGGAAGCGATGAAAGCGTGGAATAAATTTAATGGGTAGGGGTGGACAGCCGTCCACCCCTACATGGAATGGAACATGAATCACCCGAAAGAATGGAACGAAGAAGAAGATAATTTCGACCTGACCCTCTCGCAGCGCACAGAGGAACTGTACCGCATCCCCAACCGCGAGCCGGATGAGGATGGCATCATCGAAGCCGCGGTACTGCCGCTGCGTGACCTGGTCGTGTTCCCGCGCATGGTCTCGCCGATTTTCGTCGGGCGCGAGGGATCGCTGCTGGCCGTCCAGGAAGCCCAACACAAGGAACAAACTGTGATCGGCCTGACCCAGCACGATGCCGATCTCGATAACCCGGGCCCGGACGATTTCCTGCCGGTGGGTGTGGAGATGGCTGTCGGGCGCCTGCTGCAAATGCCGGACGGCTCACACTCTGCTCTCGTGCAGGGCCGCCGCCGCGTGGAGATTGTAGAGTTCATCCGCACCAAGCCGTATCTGATGGTGCGTGCCCGCGTCGTCCCCGAAATGCAGACTGCCGACCGCCAGACGCAGGCGCTCATGCGCTCGGTCCTGGACCTGTTCGAGCGCTGCGTCCAGCTTGACCGTTCGATCCCCGAGGAAGCGCACCTGTTCGCCTTGAACATCTCCGAACCCTCGTGGCTGGCAGATATGATCGCCACGTCGCTGTCGCTGAATTATGAGGCCAAGCAAAGCCTGTTGCTCCTGCTCGACGCGCGCGGGCGTTTGCAGGCCTTGAACAAGATCCTCGCCCAGGAAGTGGACGTGCTCGAGCTGGAAGATGAGATCCACTCGCGCGTGCAGAGTGAAGTCGATAAGAGCCAGCGTGAGTATTATTTGCGGGAGCAGATGCGCCAGATCCAGAATGAGCTGGGCGAAGGCGATATCTTTACCCGCGATGCAACCGAGCTCAAGAAAAAGGTCGAAGCGGCTGTTCTTCCAGACGAAGCGAAGATGGTCGCCCTGAAGGAGCTGGAGCGCCTGAACCAGATGCCGCCCATGGCTCCCGAAGTGGGCATTATCCGCACCTATATCGACTGGATCGTCGAATTGCCCTGGTCCCACGTTTCGCCGGATAACCTGGATGTGAAGAACGCGGCCAAGGTTCTCGAGCGCGATCATTACGGCCTAAAGAAAGCCAAGGAACGCATCCTGGAATATATTGCGGTGCGTTCCCTGAAACCGAAAAAGGAACGCCAGCCAATCCTGTGCTTTGTCGGACCTCCCGGCGTGGGTAAGACCTCGCTGGGACGCTCCATCGCCGAGTCGCTG
>DASUOS010000274.1:0-7378 GCA_036276515.1 Anaerolineales bacterium
GGCCCTGACCCCTTTCTGGTGGGACACTCAGAATTCGCAGTTTGGATTGCTCAAGGTATGGAAGGTTTCCAGCAACGGCAGCTTTGTGGACGGCGTTCCGATCTCTACGATCAGCTTGCGGGATCTTTCGTTGAAGACGGGTGAACCCATCCCCGTTCGTATTGGTATCAAGGACAATGCTGCCCATGTGGGTGGTATTAATTTGTTCGGAAGCAAGTTCGGCAATTATCCCCAGGGCATTGTCCTGCGGCAGCACTTCAAACGCTTGCCCAATTCCAAATAAGACAGGCGCTGCATGCCCTACATCGTTCAGTACTTCAAGCATGCAACGCCTCTGAGAGGAGGTGAATCCATCTCGAAGTAAAATGCAACACAAGCTATCCGGACAACCATTTTTCACGCTCATCGCCGAATCCGATCAAGATAGCCCTTTCCTTTTGCCTACCTGCATAGAAGAACAATGTATGTTCGAACAATTCAAGAAGGAGAAAAGATGAAAAACACCGTTCGTTTCGTTTTCCCTATACTGCTTATTATGAGCATCCTGCTAACTGCCTGTGGAGGCGCTGCCCCAACGGAAGCGCCTGCTACAGGTGCACCCGCTGAAGGCTCAGCCGATTGTCCGGCGGGTGTTCAGGGTAAGTCCATTGAAATGTGGAGCCCGTTCACCGGTGGAGACGGCGATGAAATGACCGCCCTGGCTCAACGATTCAGCAGCGAGAATCCCTGTGGCATTACCGTCACGCATGTTGCCCAGCCTGAGTATCAGCAAAAACTGGAGTCCGCGGCTGCCGCTGGTGGACTGCCGGCGATGACCGCTGTCCACGCAACCCGCGTAGCGGCATTGGCTTCCCGTAATGTGCTCAAACCGTTCGGACCAGAAGCCATGGCTGTTTTGGGTAATGATTTCGCCGGAAATTTCCCGCAGGATCTCTGGAGCCGTGGCGAGTATAAGGGGGAACGCTATTCCATCCCCTTGGATGTCCATCCGCTGATCATGTTCTATAACAAGGACTTGTTTGCGGCTGCCGGTGTGGAAGAACCCGGCAAGGAACCCTGGACTCGCGAAGAGTTCGAGGATGCGCTGGCAAAGCTGGAAGCCAGTGGCGTGACACCGCTTTCGCTTGGCAATGCTTTCCAGGCGGCAGCTCTCTTTCAGGCTCTCATCCGCCAGTACGGTGGTTCTCTGACCGATGAAGCCGGTACTACTGCCACCTACAACTCCGAAGAAGGAGTAAAAGCCCTCGAAAAAATCAAGGAACTTAAGGATAAATACTCACCTGACATCGCAGGTACGGGTGACCCTGAAGTGAATTTCTTCAAAGAGGGCAATGTGGGAATGGTTTTCCATGGGCCCTGGTGGATTTCTGATCTTTCGAAGCTCGACTTCGTCGGTTTTGCGCCGCTGCCCACCATCGGTGACCAGCCCGCCACGTGGGGCGGCTCGCACCAGCTCGCGCTGACTACAGACGATCCTACCACCCAGGCCGCTGCTGCTCTGTGGATCAAATGGCTCTCCGACAATTCCGCGGAATGGGCCGCAGCCGGCCAGGTTCCGGCCCGCCAGAGTGTTCGCGACGATCCCAACCTTGCCAGTGTGGCAGCCCCCATCGCATCGGTTGCTGAATCGGCCAACATGGTAGCGCTCCCGGCGCCGGTAGCCGGACTCGAAGGCGCCCTGTGGGATCAATTTGGCCCTGCGATCGATGCCTATCTGGCAGGCGATGCAGCTGACGCCAAGGCTGCCCTGGATGAGGCAGCTGCTACATCCCAGCAGGTAATGGAAGAGAACCTTTCTACGTATGGTGAATAGTTCAGTTTGATCTTGACCCGGGGAGGCATGGTTCACGCCTCCCCGGCTCTTTACATGAGCTCCAGGCATTTAGAAGGAGGTCCCATCATGGCTACAAAAGTCGAAGCCCTCAGCGTTCCTGCGGCCAGCAAGGCCCGCAAAAAGATATCCATCGTTCCCTATCTTTTTATCGCGCCCCATCTATTGTTTTTTGCGGCCTTTTTAGGTTGGCCCTTTTTATATGGAATTTATATCAGCCTGTTCCAGTTCGATTTTTTGCGCCCCGATCGCAGGCCCTTTGTTGGCTTAAAGAATTATGCCGACCTATTTAACCCGGAAAGTGTCCCGTTTGACGATTTCTGGAACGGGTTAAGCAACACAGGCGAGTTTATCCTCTGGTCCGTACTGCCATTGGTCGGGATTGCTCTCGTGCTGGCAGTTCTACTCAATCGTAATTACCCGGGAAGAGGCGTATTTCGAACGATCTTCTTTGCGCCTTATACGCTTTCTGTGACAGTTGCCTCCGTTCTGTGGTGGTGGATCTTCCAAGGACAGGGCGGCCTGGTGAATAATGTTCTGAAAGGGATTGGATTGAACCCTCCCAACTGGCTGGGCGACCTGCCAGGGGCGTGGATCGCCATCACCATAGCAACCGTCTGGTGGACAATTGGGTTCAACACGATTATCTTTCTGACGGCGCTGCAGGAAATTCCAAAAAGCCTGTACGAAGCGGCTTCCATCGATGGAGCTAATTCTCGGCAGCAGTTCTTTCTGATCACGATCCCCAATCTTCGCTCTGTGATGGTATTCGTCCTGACCATTACCCTGATCGCTTCCGCCAACCTCTTCGGACAACCCTATCTGATGACAGGCGGTGGTCCGGCGGAGGGCACCCAGACGGTGATCTATCGTATCTTTATCGAAGGTATTCTTCGCAGCCAAATGGGTAGGGCCGCAGCCATGTCAATTCTTGTCGCTCTACTGCTGCTTTCTCTGACATATCTCAATTTTAAATTTTTCGGATCTTCCCAAGAAGAATAGGAGAGTAGTCATGGCTACTTTACAACCCGCTCGTACTGATATTCAGGATGCAGACGTTGAGATCGGCGAATCAAAGCTAAGCAAGCTCGGCTTTTACCTGCTGATGACCTTGTTTGCGCTTTTCTTTCTTTTGCCGTTACTCTGGATGGTCTCGACGGCTTTTAAACCCTTCGAAGAATGGCTGAGCGCGAACTGGATTCCCATGAACCCAACGATGGAGAATTTCCAGTCGATTTTCAATGACAAGACCTTGCCAATTGGAAACTGGTTCTTTAACAGCCTGCTCATTGCCGCGTTATTTACCGCGTTGATACTGATCATCGATTCGCTGGCCGGTTATGCCTATGCCCGCCTGGAATTCCCCGGAAAGAATCTGCTGTTTGGGCTGATGCTCGCAACGCTGGTGATGCCGGGCATTATGTTTTTGATCCCTAATTACCTCACCGTTGCCAGGCTCGATTGGATCGGCAAGATCCAGGGGGTGATCGCGCCTGGGTTGTCGGGCGTATTTGGTGTATTTTTCATGCGCCAGTTTTTCCAAAGTCTACCCAAGGAATTGGAGGAAGCCGCTTATATCGATGGCGCTAGCGTGTGGCGCACCTTCATTTCAGTCATTTTGCCTCTCTCCAAAGGCCCCCTGATTACTCTGGGAATTATTACATTCCTCACGTCGTGGAACGATTTCCTATGGCCCCTGCTCATCCTGGGCGGCAACCGGGAAGCCCTGACATTGCCGGTGGGTCTGGCTACACTTCAGGGTCAATACAACTTTGATTATGGCAAGCTGATGGCAGGCGCGCTGATTTTGACTGTGCCTGTGCTGATCATGTATGCATTTTTCCAGCGCTACATTATCCGTTCTATTTCCATGACAGGTATTAAAGGCTAGACAAGCTCGATTTAGAATACGTCCCGTTGTACCTGCCAACTATTCAAACAAAGGGATGAATATGCGCCAGTTTATACCCGGCGCATCCATATCCCTCCACACAGTTGATCTTGACGCCTATAAAATATACGGTGAATATGCTGCATATAAATCGAGCCAATACCAGATTTTGGAAGTCGTGGGGAATTGCTATCTTGATCCTAAGCGCTTGTGCTCCGGTAACACCGGCCTCCAATCCGGCCGGGGATCCCACGCCGACGACAGCACCCGCAGAGCTTTCAGAACCCTCCTACACCAACCCGGTCTATAAGCAAGACTTTCCCGACCCGCATGTGATCCGGGTTGGAGATACCTATTATGCCTATGGAACTCCACCCCCTGGCGCCACATCAAATATTCAAGTGATTCGCTCCACTGATCTGACAAATTGGGAACGTCTCGGCGACGCCTTGCCCGTTCTGCCCAAGTGGGCCAAACTGAATTTGGGCTTGACCTGGGCTCCTGGCGTTATTCAGATCGAGGACAAGTTTTTCATGTATTACGTGGCGCGGGACAAAGCTGTCGATCGCCAGTGCATTGGGGTGGCCGTGGGCAATGACCCTGCCGGGCCGTTCGTCGACCCGAACGATGAAGCGTTTATCTGCCAGGGAGAACTGGGCGGCTCGATCGATGCCTATCCCTATCGGGATGATGACGGAAAGCTGTACCTGTTCTGGAAGAACGATGGCAACTGCTGCAACCTGGATGTGTGGCTGTGGGTTCAGGAGCTCAGCCCGGATGGCATGACGCTGGTAGGCGAGCCGGTTCAGTTGATCAAGCGGGATCAGCCCTGGGAGAGGCCCCTGATCGAGAACCCGGCTATGGTTGAGCACAACGACCAATATTATTTGTTTTACTCGGGCAACTGGTGGGAATCGCACCAGTATGCCGTCAGTTATGCCGTGTGCGAAACCGTCACCGGCCCTTGTGAGAAACCGTTGGACGAACCATGGTTCGATTACGAGAATCCTGTCATGGGCCCTGGCGGCCAGGCATTTTTTACCGATACAGAGGGCAATCTTTGGATGGCTTACCATGCCTGGACGGGGGCTAATATTGGGAATGATATTGGTGACCGCACTCTGCATATCGACCTGGTTACTTTCGAAAGTGATAAACCTGTCACGAACGGCCCGACTTATACCCCTCAACTATTACCATAAAACAACTCAATGACACACGACATCCTCGCAGCGCCCTTTACCTGGGCTACCGGTATTGAAGATACCTTTATTCAACACGCGCGTCCACGGCTGCGTGCCCTGGACGAATACGAACTGACCCAGCACTACAGACTGTGGAAAAGCGATATCGATCTCGTTGCCGAGACCGGCGTCCAGGCTGTGCGCTGGGGCATCCCCTGGCACATCGTTCAGCCTGCAGCGGATCGATGGGACTGGGAATGGACGGATAAGGCTCTTGATTATCTTGTCACAGTGAAAGGCATCTCACCGATCCTCGATCTGATGCATTATGGCACCCCGATCTGGCTCGACAACAGCTTTATTAATGCCAGCTACCCACAGCGTGTGGCCGAGTATGCATCGGCCGTGGTCGCTCGTTATAAGTCCCTGGTGCGCTATTACACGCCGCTCAACGAGCCCATGGTCAACGCCAAGATGAGTGGATATAAGGCCGAATGGCCGCCCTACCTGAGCGGAGAGGACGGCTACGTCAAGATGGCTTTAGCGATCGCCCGGGGCATCGTTCTGACCACCCAGGCAATCAAGACAGAACAGCCGGAGGCCGTCAGCATACAGGTGGAAGCCCTCTGGCATACCTACACGAATGACCCTTCTCTTGAATCACGCGCAGCCCTGGATAACACCCGGCAGTTCCTGTGCTTTGACCTTGCTACCGGTCGCCTGGATGGGAACCATGCATTGGCTGAATATGTGCATGACCATGGCATGACAGATAGCGATCTCAACTGGTTTCGCCGGAATTGCGTTAACTTCGATGTCTTCGGTGCAAATTATTATCCATGGTCCCATGCCGAGTTGAAGCTCCGGCCGGATGGCAAAGCCTCTACAATCGTTCGAAGGGCTACAGGTCACAAGATCGAGATCATCCTGCGTAAGGCCTGGGAACGCTACCAGATGCCGATCATGATCACAGAGACTTCTTCCAACGGGAATATCAAAGCCCGGGCGAAGTGGATGGATGAAACGATTTCCACAGTCGGGGCGCTCCGCCGCGAAGGGATCCCGATCATCGGCTACACATGGTTCCCACTCTTCACGATGGTGGACTGGGAATATCGAAAAGGCCGGCGCACTCTTGATAAATACCTCGTCCATTTGGGGCTATACGATTCTGCACTGGATGCAGAAGGCGTCCTTCGCAGGAGCGAGACGCCGATGGTTAAACATTACCAGGCCCACATGGATGAGTTCGTCCCGCCTATTGCCGGGCCTTCTTCAAAGAGGATTCCCTCCCCACGCACCCGTCTTTCCCTGGATGGAAAATGGCGCTTCTCACTCACCCCGATAGAGAATCCCCATGACTGCCCGCATATCACAGTTCCCTCCCCCTGGCAGGCGGATGAACGTTTTCGCGACCATACTGGCGAGGCGTGGTACCAGCATGAATTCACGCTTCCTGTAGATTGGCTGGAATCAAACCGTGTCGTGGTGCTTGGGTTCGGCGCAGTGGATTATTTTGCCGAGGTCTGGCTGAATGGTGTCAAAATCGGAGAGCATGAAGGCGGCTACCTGCCCTTTGAGTTCGATGTCACAGCGGCGGCGCGGCCTGGATTGAATATCCTCACAGTCCGTGTGGACGATCCACTCGAGATCTTTCCTGAAATCCCGCATGGCAAGCAGTCCTGGTATGGGATGCTCTCGGGCATCTGGCAGCCGGTCTGGGTCGAGTCGCGGGCGGTAAACCACCTCCAGCATGTCAAAATTTTGACAAACGGCGAGCAGGTGTCGGTGGAGGTGACCGGACGCGGCGATTTCACAGAGCGCCTCACAGCGGAGATCATCGCCTCAGATGGAACAATTGTCGCCCGGGCGGAGGCAGACGCGCCGCGCTTCTCCCTGCGCGTCGAGCATCCCCGCTTATGGTCGCCGGACGACCCGAATCTCTACACGCTAAAATTGTCCACGTCTGTCGATGAGCTTACCGAGACCTTTGGCTTTCGCACTATCGAAACAAGGGACGGCCAGATCCTGCTCAACGGAAAGCCATTTTACCTGCGCGGCGCGCTGGACCAGGATTATTACCCAGAGCTGATCAGCACACCGCCTTCTCTGGAGTTCATCGAGAAGCAGTTCCGCCAGGCAAAAGATATGGGTCTCAACTGCCTGCGCGTTCACATCAAAGTCGCCGATCCACGCTATTACGAGGCGGCCGATACTGTGGGTCTGCTGATCTGGACAGAGCTGCCCAACCACATCCTATTGACCGAGGATGCAAAACGCCGGGCGCGCGAAACCCTGGCCGGCATGCTGGAGCGTGATGGAAATCACCCAAGCATCGGCATCTGGACGATCATGAATGAAAGCTGGGGCATCGACCTGACCGACCCCTCCCAGCGCGCCTGGCTGTCAGAAACCTACCTGTGGTTCAAGCAGCTCGACCCAACCCGCCTGGTTGTCGGAAATTCTGCCTGC
>DASUOS010000275.1:0-6203 GCA_036276515.1 Anaerolineales bacterium
GTATGAAGCGCCCTCATAGTTGACACTGACCAGGAACGTGTAATTCGAGCCGAGAACAAACTGTCCCTTCAGCTCGTATTCCCCGCATTGCAGGGCGGTTTTTAGGATTTCAGTTACCATGTCTGTTCAAGTTTATCAGCATAAAACTTTATGGCGCGCCGGTAACGGAGGATGCCTTCATCGGCCGAGGTGTCGGCCAGGCTGGTCAGTAAAAGCTCCATGGCCCTGGAATTTTCATGGATATTATGCAGCGCCATCGCAAGAAATACCTTAAATTCGTGGCAGCCAGGAAACAGGATTATCGCATGCTGGAAGGTGTCGATCGATTTTTGATATTCGCCGATGGCCCGATACGTGCTGCCCTTGCCCAGTAATGCGCCCTTCAAATCGTCACCGCTGAGCCCATTCTCGATCGCCCTGTCATAGAACGGGATGGCCTCACGTTCCAGGCCAAGCAGGTCATGAATCCAGGCGCACTGGTAATTGACCTGCGCATCTTCCGGGAATTCAGAATGCAGCTCGAGCAGGAGCTGGCGTGCTTGCTCATGCTTTCCGGTTTCACGGTATTGTGTGGCAGAGTGGAGGCGCTGTTGTAAAGTACTCATACAGTTTTAACGATGAATGTGCTCTTTGCTTATTCAACGAGGGCAGAAGGAGTGTGTGACGAAAGCTCGATAAGGCCGGTCTCCACTTCTCCATAAAACAAACAACCTAATCCAGAATTAGGTTGTCCTTGGGAGTATTATTTGCCAAAGGGAGTGGAATGTCAATAAGCAACGTTCATTAGTGTTTGTACCCGTTCTTCTTCGGGCAGAAGTGACCTTCAGGTTCCATGGGCTGGCCGCACTGCGGACACATGGGACGGCCGCGCGAGGCAACCTCCACACCCCAGCGGGCCAGCATCCGCACCTGGGTGCGCGAGGCCCAGAAGCGGACCACTGCCGCCGACTCGGGATCGTCCTCCTCGGTCAGCAGCTCCTTGGTGAAGACCACCACGCGGTCGCGGTCCTTGTCATATCCCAGCCCGATCTCACCCACGCGGAAGAGCGGGTCGACGGGTGGGTTGATGCGCATGACGTCCTCCACGTAGTCGCCGGAGGCTTCATCCAGCTCAGGATTCTGCTCGCTGACCTGGGAAAGGAACTGCTCGATACCGATTGCCATGGATTGCAGCTGGGCTTTTTCGATAATGACGGTAATGGTGCGCTGGTCCTGATAGGCTTGAAGATAGAACACCCGCTGGCCGGGTTTTCCAATGGCGTCAGCGGTAATATGGTCACAGGGGTCTACGTCAATTTCAAAGCGGGGCATATTTTTCCTTCACTGAGGCGGAGTATACCACCCCCTCCCGCCAACCGTTCCCTGAAATCCGTAAGAAATATGTAAACAGTTCTTACCGCCTGTCTCATAAACAATTAAACTTTTCCAGTGCGATTGCAGGCTGAAATTCAAATCCTGATTTTAAATAACCGATGTTACGTAATCAAAGCAACTTACACTACAGGATTACCCGAAAATAGGGTGCGGGCGAACGCCCGCACCCTTATTTTAGGGCCTCTTCAAGATATTCTGCGTAAGGTGAGTAAATAATGATGCGGCACTCTGTAATCACATCCCGGAATGTATCCTCGTAGGCTGCCTGGCGGAACCGAGGCGGTTATAATCCATGTACCTTTGCCAAAGGAGAGAGTATGTACGATAAAAAGAAACTGGATGAGCTGAAAGAGGCCGTGGAACACTGGGAGGACACCACGCTGCGCAAAGCGCTGTCATCCCTCCCGGAGCGTTCTGACGAATTCATCACCACCTCCTCCGAACCGATCAACCGCCTCTATACCCCGCTCGATGTCGCGGACAACGATTACACCGCCTCGCTTGGACCGCCGGGCGAGTATCCATTTACACGCGGCGTCCACCCGACGCTGTACCGCTCCAAGCTGTGGACGATGCGCATGTTCGCCGGCTTCGGTACCGCCGAGGAGACGAACGCCCGCTTCAAATACTTACTGGGCCAGGGCCAGACCGGCCTGTCCATCGCCTTCGACCTGGCGACCCTGATGGGCTACGACACCGACCAGCCCGAGGCGCTTGGGGAGTTCGGCAAGTGCGGCGTGGCTGTCTCCTCCTTGAAGGACATGGAAATCCTGCTCGACGGCATCCCGCTGGACAGGGTCTCTACGAGTATGACGATCAATTCGCCCGCCGCGATCATCTGGGCGATGTACATCGCCGCAGCCGAGAACAAGGGCATTCGAGCCGATCAGCTACGCGGCACGACCCAGAACGATATCCTCAAGGAATTCATTGCCCAGAAGGAATTCATCTTCCCGCCTGAACCGTCGATGCGGCTGGTGGTGGATACGATGGAATTCGGCTCACAAAAGGTGCCGCTGTGGAACACCATCTCGATCAGCGGCTACCACATCCGCGAAGCTGGGTCCACGGCCGCCCAGGAGCTGGCATTCACCCTCGGCGATGGGCTCGAGTACGTCCGCTGGGGCATCGCCCGCGGCATGGACGTGGACGAGTTCGCCCCGCGCCTGTCGTTCTTCTTCAACGCCCACAACGATTTCTTCGAAGAGATCGCCAAATACCGCGCCGCCCGGCGCATCTGGGCACGCGAGATGCGTGAGACCTTTAAGGCCAAAAACCCCCGTTCCTGGCTGCTGCGCTTCCACACGCAAACGGCCGGGGTCAGCCTGACCGCCCAGCAGCCGGAGAATAATGTGGTCCGGGTGGCGATCCAGGCGCTGGCCGCGGTCCTCGGCGGCACACAATCCCTTCATACAAACTCGCTGGACGAAGCGCTGGCGTTGCCCTCCGAGCATGCCGTGACGATTGCCCTGCGCACCCAGCAGATCATCGCCGAAGAGTCGGGTGTGACCAATACCGTGGATCCTCTCGGCGGCAGCTTCTTCGTCGAAGCCCAGACCGACCGGATGGAACAGCAGACGTACGATTACTTCCGCCGCGTGGAGGAGCTGGGCGGCGTCATCCCCGCCATCGAAAAGGGATTCTTCCAGAGCGAGATCTCGGACGCGGCCTACCGCTACCAGCGTGAGATCGAGCTCGGTGTTCGCAGGATCGTGGGCGTCAACGCCTATGCAGAGAAGAAACCGCTCTCCATTCCCATCCTCGAAATGGACCCACAAGGTTACGAGCGCCAGGTCAGGCGCCTGGAGGAGCTGCGCCGCACCCGCGACAACGGCCGCGTCGGCCAGACCCTCGACCGGCTGCGCATTGCCCTGCAGGGTACCGAGAACACCATGCCCTGCATCATGGAATGTGTCCACGCCTATGCAACGCTGGGAGAGATCATCCAGGTGATGAAGGAAGTGCTGGGTGTGTATGAGGAACCGACGATGATATAAAAGTGTCAAGTGCGAGGTTTCAGGTGTCAGGTTGATTTGGTGATGGAATGCTTGAAGCCGCCTATCAAGGCTTTTGTCTTTCTTGCCTTTTCATAGTGCTCTTTGAATTGCGCTTCTGTAATATACTCTATATCAAAAGCGGTATAAAGCAAGGATTGAACTTCGACGGCTGAACGTCGTGCAAATCCCGGAAACCGCGCGAATTCCGCTTTCGATTCGCAGTCAAATCCTTCCGCAATATTGTTCATAGCGGAAACAGAAGCGCGCTGGATTTGATCCCGTAGGCCGTAGTCTTTTGAGATTGTACCGGAACTGGTCAGCTTGTAGATCATTTTTACTAACTGACGCGCCTCCTGCCAAGCTTGAATGTCTTCGAAGCGGGAAATCATAGCCATCGCTTACTCCTTTACAGTTGGTGAACCTGACACCTGATACGTGAAACGTGACACAATACTATCCCGTTTACTACTCCAAAAGCATATCCAATTAATTTTGTAAATGTAAAGCAAACGTATCGTAAATGTATTTCGCACGTTGTTGTGTAAAGTTGTACAATAGTGGCTAAAATTGCGCACGATGCGTTCATGGAGGCTGATATGAGCAATCAGACAAAAGGTGTAATTGGAATTCTCACAGGCGGCGGCGATGTCCCCGGCCTGAACCCCGCGATCCGGGCGGTCACGATCCGCGCCACGCGCGAAGGGTATAAGGTGATCGGCATCCGGCGCGGCTGGGCGGGCCTGATCGATGTGGTCCGCGATCCGCAGGCCGATAACAGCAATAACTACCAGTTCCTGACCGAAGAGATCGTAAATCGGGCCGGGCGAACCGGGGGCACGTTCCTGCATACCTCGCGCACCAACCCTGCCAAGGTCAGGCGCGACCGCCTGCCGCCCGCGCTCCAGGAAAAATATACAGCCGATATCAACGATCTCACCGAGGAAGTCCTTAAGAACATCGATTTTCTCGGCATCGATTACTTGATCCCAATCGGTGGGGATGATACGCTCAGCTACGGCGTCCGCATGTATCAGGAGGGGATGAAGGTCGTTGCCATTCCAAAAACAATGGATAACGATGTGCCGGGCACGGACTACTGCATCGGGTTTAGCACCTGTGTGACACGGACCATCGAGGTCGCCAACAGCCTGCGTACGGTTGCGGGCTCGCATGAGCGCTTAATGATCCTGGAGGTGTTCGGCCGGTATGCCGGGTTCACGGCCATGCTGCCGGCCATGGCAGGGGCCGCTCACCGCTGTGTGATCCCCGAATATAAATTCGACATCGACCGGCTCGCCGAACTGTTGATGTATGACCGCAAAAAGAACCCGAGCCGCTATTCGGTGGTTCTGGTCTCGGAGGGCGCCATGTTCGAGGGCGGCGAGATGGTCTTCCAGGACCGCTCGACCGATGCCTTCGGCCACATGAAGCTGGGCGGCATCGGCGACCTGATCTCGGCCAGCTTGAAGGAGAGGACGGCCCAGCACAACGACGGGCGCATGGTGGACACGGTCAACCAGAAACTCGGTTACCTGGTCCGCTGCGGTGACCCGGATGCGATCGACTCCATCGTCCCCATGGCCTACGGCAACCTGGCCCTCGACCTGATCCTGAAGAAAACGCACGGACGCCTGGTAGTGCTCAAAAACGGGCGCTATGATAATATCCCGGTGGATATCGTCACCAGCACGAAGAAGACGGTCAATGTCAACCGTTTTTATAACATTGAGCGTCTGCGGCCCAAGTTCGAAAGCTTTGAGATGACCCCGCTGTTCATTATGACGAGCGAGTAATTGGAAATAAAATGCCCCCGCACAGTTCGCGGGGGCAAATGTTTCCATTGTGGAGCGGCATGCGGGCTGCCTTCTTCATTCCTCCCGCTTGATCTGGAACAGATCGAAATCCCGGGCGACGAAGCTGTTGGGAAAGATCGCCTGGGCTTCCTTCAGCACATCCTTCTCGCGATAGCGGCGCGAGATGTGGGTGATGATCAGCTTTTTGACATTGGCCTTCACCGCCAGCTCGGCGGCCTGGCGGGCGGTCAGGTGGGAGAACTGCCGCGCCATTTCGCTCTCCTCCTCGATGTAGGTGGACTCGATCACGAGTGCATCCGCGTCCCGGCAGGCTTCGAGGATGTCATCGGTCCGGCCCGTGTCGCCTACCACGACCAGTTTCACGCCCGGCTGCACGGGTCCGAGTACATCGTCTGGCTTGATTTGCCGGCCATCGGGGAGGGCGATCTCCCGGCCCGCCACCAGCTCGCGGCGTTCGGGGCCGAACGGGACGCCCAGCTCATTGGCTCTTTCCGCCAGGAACGGGCGGCGCGCCTTGCCTTCGAAGATATATCCCAGGCAGTCGGGCCCGCGGTGGGTCACCGAGAATGCGGTGACGGTGAAATCGTCCGTTTCGAAGAATATCCCCGGCTTGATCTCGTTCATCCGGACCGGCATGGGAGGCTGGTGGCCGCGCAGGACCACGCCGTGGATCAGGTCATGGACCCGGTCGAGGGTGGAGCGGCCGCCGAAGATATCGAGCTCCTCGATCGCCTCCCAGCGCATGAACGTGGACAACAGCCCGGCCAGGCCGAGAATATGATCCAAATGGCCATGGGTGAGCAGGATACGGGTCAGGTTCTTGAACCCCGCACCCGACTGCAGGATCTGACGCTGGGTGCCCTCCCCACAATCCACCAAAAAGCGATATTCATCATGTTTGACGATCTGGGCCGAGAGTCCCCGCTTGGCAGACGGCGCGGAAGCGGACGTTCCGAG
The DNA here is from genome assembly GCA_036276515.1 of Anaerolineales bacterium. GTDB lineage: Bacteria > Chloroflexota > Anaerolineae > Anaerolineales > Villigracilaceae > Defluviilinea. The sequence goes on from DASUOS010000275.1 coordinate 6,143, forward strand.
GAAGAGTATTTCAAACAAAGTTGATTTCCTTAAGTGCGAAGTCGAGCAATTGTACCCTACA
>DASUOS010000276.1:0-7438 GCA_036276515.1 Anaerolineales bacterium
GGGTAACGGTGGAAATATTCCAGGTCAGATGCATTCGTGGGTGCATTGCTTTGCCAGTAATAATAGGCGGTATAAATGCCAACTTCCTTGTTCCCCACCAGTGATTTAATGCGGTCCAAAAATGTTTTCCAGTGAGTCCAGCCTGTGTAGGTCCCGCCGTAGGCTTCTTCGAAATCCGCAAACAATGGCAGCTCGCCCAGATCGCCTGCCAGCAGATTGAACCATAACTCAGCCTGCTGCCTGGGATCGGCGCGGCTGTCGTAGAACCAGTACGAGCCGCGCGGCAGGCCTGCCTCTTTAGAGCGGCGCCAGTTATCCCGGAAATCGGAGTCGGCGGCCAGATGCTGCCCGGCTCGAATGATCACGAAATCCGCACCTTCATTCATCCGGATAAAATTGATACCCTGGGGGGTTGCGTTATCGTCCTGCCAGAAACTCACATCCGGGCCAATAATTCTCCTCATATTCTCTCCTTCCTATGAACGGACAATTTGTATTGTAGCAGGGACGGGAACTTCGTTCAATATATCACGAGATGTATCGATCTATTGTTCTTCCTTTTCGAAGGTTGAAAGGCCGGGAATTTTTAATGGGTGGATCAACAAAGAAAGCAAAAAGATCAGGAATGCCCATTCACTGCGGCTGTGATATCGATGATCACTTTCGCTTCCTCCGTCTTGATCTCTGCAGTTTTGATAAGCTCCAGAAACCTCTTCTGCTCCGAAGCCAGGAGGAAGGCCCCCAGGTCCACGACAACCTGGTCACCAGAGATGTGGACACCCTCCGGCAGAACCTTGAAGAAGGAGCCCAATCGTCCCAGCAGGACCTTGTTCTCCAGCTTCGCCCGCAGGAGCGGCGATCGCCTGAAGTCCACAACCCGATCCAGCCGGAGCCTGAGCTCAAGAGGCCAGGGCCATAGAGGGGTTCTTAAGTTGACCGCGATTCGGTTCTGGTGGCTGATCGATATCCGGCAATAGCTGATGTTCTTACTTCCCCGAATCGCCGTCCCGATCATCTCATTCACCAGCCGCTCCGGCACCGGGATGGACGCGTCGACTCGCAGTCCCGCCAGCTCTGAAAAATTATCCCTGACCAGTCTTTGGAGGATCTCGTCCATGCAGTTGAATTCTAGCCGATTCTTCGCATGAAGGCAATTTTCTGCTGTTTCCTTACTGGGTGAGCTCGGTGTATCCGCCGAACAATTGCTGAGCAATAAAGATCTCGTGACACAGGTCCTGTTGTATCACGTTGCCCGCGGAAATCGTGACTCGCAGGATGTTCTTGCCTCTTCACGCATCCGCAGCCTGGAGGGTGGATTCCTGTTTCAGAGTGGCGGCGTTCTTACCGACGCGAACGGCCGCACGTCCAACATCATTGCAGTGGATATCAAAGCCAGCAACGGTGTCATCCACGTCATTGACCGCGTCGTTCTTCCTTAGCAGTATGGCTTCTCTCTCCTCTTGAGTGATCGGCACGAAAGGCCACTCCGAGTCAGAGCCTCGGGGTGGTCCCATTTAAGCGCCATCATAGCCAGAGCTCTGTGCTTAGATATTTCAACCCCGAATCTGGAAGCAGGACCACGATCGTACCGCCTCGATGCTTCTCCTGAAGCAGCTGCAGCGCCGCGGCAACATTCGCGCCCGATGAAAAGCCGGCAAAGATCCCCTCTTCTTTTGCCAGCCGGCGGGCCAGATCCATGGCATCTCCATCGCTGACTTGAAGATAGCCATCGATGTGCTCCCGATGAATCAGGGTCAAATCGTCCATCGAATATCCCCCACCCTGAATGCGGTGGTTGGGATTTGTAACAGCCTTGCCCGATAGTACTGCCGCTTCGGCCGGCTCGACGATATAACACTGGATGGCCGGGTCATGTTCCTTGAAGGCTGCCGCGCAGCCGCCGAACGAGCTCCCCGTTCCGGCAAAATCGCAGAACGCATCGATTTTCCAACCCGCTTGATTCAATATCTCGGGAGCCGTGTGCAGATAGTGGGCCCGCGAGCTGCCTGCCAGGTGGAACTGGTCGGCGCGGAACGCGTTTCGCTCCCGCGTGATCTGCCGGGCTGCCTCCTCGACCCGTGCCAGATCCCCGCCGGAGACCTGTCCCGGCCTGGACCCGGGCAGCTGGTCGATCAGGATCACCTCCGCCCCGAGCGCCCTCATCATGCGCGCCCGCTCAGTAGAGTTCCCTTTGGACATGACTGCCACAAACGGATATCCTTTCACCGCACAAACGATGGACAGTCCCGTGCCCGTATTACCGCTCGTCAGTTCCACGACCGTCTGGCCGGGCTGAAGCGTTCCATCTGCTTCGGCTTCTTCGATCATTTGCAGAGCGATACGGTCCTTCTTGGAAAATCCCGGGTTGAGGTACTCGAGTTTAGCCAGAATGCGACCATCCAACCCGCGGGTAATGCGACGGAGGTCGACAAGCGGGGTATTGCCGATCGCCCCGAGAACAGAATCTAACAGTAATTGATCTCGTAGAGAGTCCATGCTATAAAGCCCTGCCTTCAGTAGTGGATAGGACGCAGCCCGGTCCAATATTTCAACGAAACACAATAATGTCTCAATCCTTGCGGTTTGAAATACTGTAGCACAGTTGATATCGAGATTCAATCGCCTTTTCAGGCAACTCCCCCTGCTGTCAGGGCTCACGGAAGGCTGAAGGTCCTCACCAGGAACACTGCCATCTCGGCACGGGTTACCGCTGCGCCGGGGCAGTACTGTCTGGGACTTGCATTACAGCCAGTCGTAATTTCCAGAGCGGCCAACTGCTCGATCCAGTCCGCTGCCCAGTAGTCGGAGGGTACATCCTGGAATATACCTGTCGCTTCAGGAGGCATGTAGCCGGAGCCAAATCGTGCCCGCAACAGGAAGACCGCCATCTCGGCGCGGGTGACCCCTGCTGTGGGGCAATACCGTTTCGGTGTTACGCTGCAACCAACAGTAATTCCCTCCGCGGCAAGCTGCTCAATCCAGCCCGCGGCCCAATAGTCCGGATCGACATCCTCGAACACGCCGCTCGCAGAAGGCGGATGATAGCCAGAACCATGTACAGCCCGAAGCAGAAATACAGCCATTTCGGCCCGGGTCACTGTGCTGCCGGGACAATACTTCATTGGAGAGGTAAGGCATCCGGCGGTAACGCCTTCTGCATAGAGTCTTTCGATAAACTCCCATGCCCAATGATCGACGGTTGTATCCGCAAATGTTGGGGCATCGAGGATCAAATAGGACTGGCCGCCCTTGAACGGCAGACTTTCCAGGGGAGCTCCCGACAAATCGTTCACAGTCGCCGAGACAGGCACTTCCAGGTGCAGTGCGCCAAAGCCCGAACCTTTATCCACCGCCACCATATAGGATTGACCAGAACCGCTAACATTCAAAATAGAAGCACCTGCCAGTCCCGAGGTCATCAATACAAAGTCAGCGGTGTCCACTCCGCTCACCGGTTTTGAGAACGTCACAGCAAAGCTGACCACGGGAACGTTTACAGGATTTGGTTCTGTACGCAAGATCGAAAGGACAGTGGGAGAAAGAGTGTAGGTAGATTCGTAAGCGCCGACATCGGGGGCATCGCCCAGAAACCCATCGTTGATACCTGCGATCACGACTCCCCGATCGATATTCGGACTGGAGGGCAACAGACTAAAGTCGCCGCCTGCCGGGTCGGTAAAACCAGGAAGGTCTTCATATCCGCTGCATTCGAGGCCGGTCGCGGCACACAGGCTGGAGATCGTGTTGTAGTTCACGTTTTCCCATTTGAAATGGGGGCCTGCCGTGCCCCGTGTGGTGTACCAGTTGTCGTTATTCCAGTCGTTGCGGGTCGAGCCTGTGGGAACCTCGTAAATTGAGTATCCACTGCTCTCGAAGATATTGTTGCGCATCTTCACAGTATGGACCGGTGTGATCAGGTCTGCCCCATTGATATTGCTCACGTTCGTCCAGCCGGTGTTGTGGTAGACCAGTACCATCCCATCGGATTGATCGGCAAATTTAATGCCCCGGCCGGTATAGTTGCTGAAGACCGAGTGCAGGACCCACGTGGGTCCTTTCGTAACCGGCGCGATCGAAACAGCGATGAAACTCCGGTCCACGGTGTTGTTCCGGAAGCGGTGGTTGATGCAGGCGCCTTCGGGTTCCATGGCATCGTCGCTGATGTTGAAAATCGTATTGTCGTAGATGTCGGCATCGAATGCCAACTCTGAGTTCTCCAGTGCGCCAGACGAGCCGGTGTAAATGCCGTTGAAAAAGCCATAGATCGTGTTCTCGCGTACGATCGCGCCAGTATGCCCGCGGACGATAATCCCCGTACCCTCCATCAAACTTCCTTTGAGCGACGCCCAGGGCTGCCCATACAGCCCGGGGTCATATACATCATTCTGCTCGATGCGCGTATCGTTGCCCTGACTCAGTGTGCCGTTCCAGTTGATGAAAATCCCCAGCTGCATGTTATGGATCTTGTTTTTGCGGATGATCAGCTGGGAAGCGTTCAGCGTGCAGACACCACATCCGTTGGTGGTGGTGCCGTAGAAACGGATCTCGAAGCCCTCGATCCACAGCCAGTCGCGGGCATTCACATCGAAGGCATGGTTGAGCCGCGGCAGCTGCCAGGCGTGCCCGGAAGGATTATCCAGGCTGCGGACGTAGAGGCGGGATGTGCCCGGTTCATAGAACCAGCCTTCGTTTATTGTGACCCCTCCGTGACCTATCTTTTGCATGAGCCCGGTCTTATCGTCGTACTGGTAGAAACGCTTCCCAGCCCGTGCCAGATAAGCGACGGGACCATTCACCCTCGTGTACCAGACGCGGTTGGTTGAGTGCGCCGTCCAAATATTCCCTGAGAGACGGTCCGCGCCATCGAGTATAGCGCCGGTTCCCGCGGCCTTGACCTGGATCCACTTCCCGGGCGTACCGGATACCGGGAAGGTAACCGCCTCCCGGTACGTGCCGTCGGCCACAAGCACCTGCGTCCCGGGAGCCGCATGATTGACCGCCTCCTGGATCGTACGGTAAGGCGCAACGGCGGATCCATTGCCGCCTGCAAGAGCATCGTCATTGACATGCAAGGTCACCAAAGGAGTAAACGGTAACTGTTCCGGCTGTGTGGTCGCCGAACCGCTGATCTCGGAAGAACCATCCGATACCCTAATTTCATACATTGTGGCGGGCGACAGGTTAAACAGGCTGCCGATCAGGCGGCCATCGTCGATGAGCATGAGTTCATGGCCTGTACGCCATACCATCTCCCCGCTTTTTCGGTAGCTCAACTGGGCAGTCGCGGGCAGGCCACCGCCGCTGACGGCCACCCCAATCGTTTCGATGTTCGAGACGAAATCGATCCTGGTGAAGGAAACAGCGCTATTTTTGCCCGGAGCGCTGTCTTTCGCGGCTGCAGGCAAGCTTGTGGATGGCAGCAGGGCAGCGATCATCACCAGCGTAGTAATCAGACGGTGATAGGCACTCATGACACCACTCCCTTAAGAACCGGAACCAGCGGTTCACTACTAGTGTATGACTCGAGAGCCGCTTTTGCAACTCGCTTTTTGGACAGTTATGTTCCTGTAATGGGGAGTTAAACTGGGACTCCGTCTGTGTTTTAAGCCGAAGCGGTTACTGCTTTATCACTTCCCACCACCCCATCAGGTCCGCAAAAGGCAAGCTCGGCGTGGCGTCGCCCTGCCGGCCGGAGTTCCAGGTGACGATCAGCTCCCGCCTGGCACGGGTGAGGCCCACATAGAACAGGCGCAGGCGTTCCTTGACGTAGTTGATGCGCGAGTCGACGGTTGCTGCACCTTCCTCGTACCACTCATATTCGCCGGTCGATTCGAGCGCGCTCAGCTGGGCCAGCGCCTCCGCTTCCAGGTTCAGGCCGCCGCGGATGAACCACTTCTCAGAAATAAAGCGGTCATTCGGCATATTCGACGGAAAATCGTAGTTATTGATCGACATCAGGTAGACACGGTCCCATTCCAGCCCCTTGGCTTTATGCATCGTGGTCACCACCACCTTGCCGCGGTAACGCTCGGGGTCAAAGCCGGAATCGTCAGTGGAAAAGCCGATGAAGCGCCGCTCGTTCTTGGCAATGACCGCCAGCTCGGAGGTGAGTTCCGGCAGGCGCCAATCCGGGTGCTCGTTGGCGGCGCGGCGCAGGACGAGAGCCAGCTTGTGGGCCAGCGCCAGGTCCGCGGCGGATGTAAAGACATCCTGGGCCAGGGTCAGCACGAGTTGATCGATCGGGAGCATGACTGCGCTCAGCCAGCGCTGGACATTGACCCGGAAGGCGACCAGCTCCTGGACAACCGGCTCATCCTCGGCCTCACTGACGGCCGCCAGCCAGCGATCGTTCTGGTATGGAGCGACAAAATCCTCCACGTTTTCCATTTTTCGTAACAGCAGGTTGACCCGCGCCAGCAGCTTGTGCACGGAATACTCAGGTTTGTCTTCTGCCACAGAGAGAGGCACATCGAGCGGCAGGTCCGTCTCCTCTTCACTGGCAGCAACTTCTTTCTCTACGCGGCCGTCCTGCCCATTGGGCTTCTCGCGCCAGTCCCGGCGAAACACCTGGTAGGACTTCGCCAGCTTGCTCGCGGACTGTGGATCGGCCAGGAACGAGAGCAGGTAGTTCAGCGACCCGGCCGCAGCACGTGTGCTCGACGTGGACGAGATCAGCTCGATCGTGTCCACCCCGCGCCGCTTGAGCGCTTCCACGACTTCGATGCCGCGGTGGTTGCGCGGTACCAGGACGGCAACCGTCGGCTTTTCCTCATCGGGAAAATCCCAGACCGAATCCATCAGGCCCTTGACCGATTTGACGACCGCGTCCAGCTCCTCCTCAGGCGTATAGCGCTTGCTGATGAACTTGATCGCCTGCGGGTTATCGGGCGGGTTCTGCTGCGGGTCATCTGGCGGTACCGGGACAATGTACGGTGTGCTCAATGCACCCTGCGCCGCCGGGTCAGGGTGGTCGGTCATCACCCAATCGATCAGATGGTTCGCCAGCGCAATAATGGACGGCTGGGAACGCCCCGACTCGGGCATGTCGGCATGCTGGTTGTCACGGATGAACTGGCGCAACAGCTCGGGGTCGGCCGTGGTAAAGGTTTCGAAGATGGCCTGGTTGGGGTCGCCGACCCGCACCCAGTTGCCCCCCTCTCCGGAAAGCAAACCCAGGATGCGCTGTTGGGACAGACTCGAGTCCTGTGCTTCATCTTCCAAAATATACGGGTAGCGGAAACGTAAGCGCTCCAGGAATTCCTCGTCACTTTCGAGCAAAGTCAATGCCAGGCGGATGAGGTCGTCGAAGTCCACGGCGCCGCGATAGGCCAGGGCGCGCTGGTAGTCGGCGTAGATGCTGTAGCCCAGCTCGGCCAGAGGCAGCGGCGCAGGCGAGGCGTCCAGGCGGGCACGCAGAGTTTCGGGGGTCAGGAGCCGG
>DASUOS010000277.1:0-2222 GCA_036276515.1 Anaerolineales bacterium
TGACCGCCGGTTCCCGTCTGCGGTCATCCAGCGCATCCAGGTAGATCAGCTTTTCCACCAGGGCCGGGTGTGTTGCAGCAAAATGGGTGAGCTCGACTCCCGCCAGCGAGTGTCCGGCAAGGATGGCTGTTTCGATGCCCAGGCAATCCGTAAACTGACGAATATCCTCCACCAGCGTGTCGGCGTCATAGCCTGTTTCGGGGATATCGGAGTCGCCATGCCCGCGGCGGGTGAGAGCCAGGACGCGGAACTTGTCGGAAAAGCGGGGTGCAAATTTGTTGAAGATATAGGCGGAAGATCCCATACCCGCTAAAAAAATCAATGCCGGACCTGTTCCACCCCAATCTAGATAATGGAGGCGGATTCCGTTGACACTGACAAAGTCACTTTTTTGATTCATCCTGTTCGTTTTTGCTCCTTCCAGATTGTACGGATATCTCTTAATATCTTTCCCTCGTCGGCGATAACGCCCTGCTTCCTGAAGGATTTGCACAAGGAGTGGACATCCCGTTCCAGGAACGACCCCGCATTTGGGTTATTCCTGAATTCGATCACCTGTGGGAAATCGATCACCACCGCCTTTTCATTATGCCAGAGGATGTTGAACGTGGAATAATCGCCATGTACCCTGCCTGCTTGGACAATGAGCTTTAAATTCTGGACCGACTGTCGAAATGCTTCCTGCGCTTCCTCCGTTTCCATTTTCAGGTCGGAGATGCGTGGAGCGGGCTGGCCGTTTTCATCCCCGATAAACTCCATAATCAGCGAAATTCCGTGGACAGCAATGGCTTTTGGCACGTTGACTCCATGTTCATACAGGTGCTTCATCTGCCTGAACTCCTCCTGCACCCAGAGGATCTGGTGAGCATCGAGGCCTTTTTGACTTCCCTGTTCGATTGCCTTTTCGATCCTCGAATCGCCGATAAACCTGCCTTCTCTGTACAAATGGTCGCGCTTAAAGGAGCGCACCCGCAGGTCGGTATATACCTTCACTGCAACGAATCCGTCTGCATTTCTGCCAAGGAATACCGAGCCCTCCTTTCCTGTCTTAATGCCGGACATCAGCTCATCGAGAAAGCCCATTTTGGAAAGTTTATTCAGATCGGGGTTCGCAAACTTTGCATTGGGGTCCGGGTAGTGCCCGTCGCGCGAAATGAGCTGCTTCACCGACTGTTTACCTGTCAGCTTGTGCTTCCGGGTCTTGATCTTCACGATATGTTGTGCTTCCAGCTCTTCTACATCCAGCTTGCTTAAAGAATATTTCATTTATTTTATTTTCCTGTAAATATCCTCCTGCGAAAAAGAAAATCGCAGGGTTGCGCCCTGCAATAAATGATGGGTATTGAATCAAAAACCGCAGGGTAAGCTACGCCTGCGGTTAACTGATCAAGGGAACCGAATTAAATCGCTGTTACATTCCACCTGCCGGAGGCGCGCTCGAAACAGAAATTGAAGATGAGTGAATGGTTGCCATATTGTTTCGTGCCTCCTTTCCTGATCTTGGAACAGTGGCCCTATTGTAGGTGAAGGTGTTATCTCTGTCAAGAATTTTTAGTCGAACTTTCAACATACCGGCGAGACGGGGCTCGTGAAACGACTTCCTGAGCAGCACGGTGTCAATGTATAAAAAAGGACGGCATCGCTCCGTCCTTCGGTGTACTCCTTTTAGTAGAACCGGTTGCCGTCAGGCCGCGGCGGCCTCCATACGTGGCGAACGGCGCGCCATCCAGAAGGCGAGTGCAAAGCCCGTGACGTACATCCAGATGGCATACAGGCCGGGGATGACCGCCATCTCGTTGTTGTTCAGGAGAGTGATGGCCACCGTGATCGAGACCGTGGAATTCTGCAGGCCGGTCTCGATGGCGATAGTCATGGCCTGGACATAGTTGATGCCTGAGAACCTTGAAACGAAATAACCCACGATAAGGGATGCGATATTGAGCACAATAAAAGCCGGGGCAAAGCGCGGGCCGTCGCGGACAATCACGTCCCAGTTCTGGATGACGAGGGCCAGGATGACCAGAAAGAGGAAGGCCGTGGCGAAGGTCTTTGACCAGCGCTTACTGTTCTCGGCAAATTCCGGTTTCCACTGGCGGATGCCCATGCCTACAAGGGTGGGGATGAGTGTGATCACTGCCACCTGCAGCATCGTATCCGCGACGGGAAAGTCGATGTCCAGGGCGCCGGTCCCGTAGATGGAATAAGCAATACCCAGTCCGAAT
>DASUOS010000278.1:0-6172 GCA_036276515.1 Anaerolineales bacterium
CGCCGGGCTTACCCTTTCAATTACCGGCGCTTTGTTATTGCTCTTTTTATATCGGAGGAATCCTGGGAAGGGCATCGTAAATGCCGGGGGTTTTGGCGCGCTTTCCGGCCTGCCCATCGTGCTCTGGGTCTATTTCCATAACTATCTGCAGACGGGAATCCTTTTTGGTGTGCGCATGCCGCCCAACTATCTGGGTAATCTGCAGGTGACCCTTGAAAAGGCTGTCCACTGGTTTTTGCCTGCCACTCTCACGAACATCATCCCGATCTGGGCACTGGCGCTGATTGTTTTGATTGTCCTGGTAGCAGGAAACCGCCTGTCGGATTGGAAACGCTGGCTGCAGAGCCTGATCACTCCGTCCTTCCTGCCCAGCCTTGTCTTTTTCATTCTCTATTTGGGCGTACTGGTCTTCAACATCAGCTATTCCGAGGTGCGCTGGCCGTTCATGGACCGTATCCATATCATCATCCTGCCCGCCCTACTGGCCTTGATGTTTTTAACAATACGGGAATTGATACCCTGGTTTGTGCGAAAACTCGGGACTCGCAATGTCCGGCTCCTGGCCGTGGTTGTTTTCCTGGCCTGGCTTGTGTTCCCGTTTTATAACCTTCAGAAATACAGTAGAAACGCCTATGTGCAGGGCGAAACGAGTGAATATAACCTGTATAACATCCCGGTGTTGAGGGACTCGGGGATTGCTGATTTCTTGAATTCCCGGTCCATTGGCTTGGACCAGAAGATCTACAGCAACTACGAAGCGGCCGCCTGGTTCCTGACACGCCGGACCATCACCAAAATGCCGCACGGGGAGACCCGCGAAAGAAGAGTGGATGCGGCCGAAGTCCTGAGACGGTTCCCCGACTGGCCCGGGGAGGACGGGAATGGCTATGTGATCTGGATCGACGAGCTGTCATTCAAACCTTATGTTCTGCACCCAGATCAGCTGGTCGAGCGCGCCAGTTTCGAGCTGGTTCACTGGAGCAAGGGCGGGGAAATCTACCGGATAACACCCAGGTAATTTTGAGTGAATCTTGGGCCGGTTTGATTGACGTTTCACAGGCCTGATGATACAATCTCGCCCGCTCAGACGCCCCCATCGTCTAGCGGCCCAGGACGGAGCCCTCTCAAGGCTCAAACCGGGGTTCGAGTCCCCGTGGGGGCACACGAAAAGAGCCATCCACGTGATGGCTCTTTTTTTTATTCAAGCAGGCGTTCCTATAGAGACTCAGAAAAAGACCTGTATGACGCCCGTTTTGATCCGGATTGAACGGTCTTTACGCGTTTAGGTGATAGGTGTGATAAGCGTTCTGGCACGGATTGCCCCAGGCAATGTGCATCTCGCGCGAGGTCAGGTCGATCACCAGCGCTGAGATCGTGCTCTCACGATCCAGCGGATCGATCCCTTCGATGTTATGGTTGCAGATCGAATTCGGCAGATTGACATGATCCTTTTGGATCGCCTGCAGGGACTTGATGTTATGCATGGAATTCTGTCGCAGTAACCGGTTCGCCCGGAAGTAACGCACACGCGAGGAGATCAATTCCTCCGGTTCGTTCTCGATCTCCTTCATGATCCGACTCAGGTAATGGTTGGTGTGGACCATGTAGCCATCCACGCCGTGCAGGATTTCGAATTTACGGGACGAAACCTCCACTGAATAGATCTCCCCACTATCGTGAACCAGCAGGTGGTTGTAGCCTGCCGCCCGGTGCGAGACCAGGGTCCGGCCGATCGCTCCTGACAGACGGCGGGAGGCCAGGACAGCGCGAGCCACTACCAGTCGAGGAATGCCGATGCGCGAGTCGTTCGGGTACACCGAATCGATCAACTGGGCAATACCGTAGGCGTTGAACCCCACATTGGGCAGCAGCCCGCCATAGGTCATCGCCAGGAACGGTGGTTCATCCCGGGGCTTGGCCGAGATCACATAGACATCATTCTCATCCTCGGGAACCCAGTCTTCATTATGGGCGGCAAGCACGTGTCCATCTGCGGTGCGCTCCTCGTTGACGGCAAAACTGGTGCAGCGCGTCAGGTGCAGGGCATCCATGGTCACCGCTTCCATGGCATTCAGGACCATCACATCGTCAAACGTGACATTCGCCCCTTCGGCAATCCCTTTCATTTCATCCACGTACTGTGAATACCGCTCCTCTGCAAAAGGCAGATATTTCCTGGACTGGATCTTTGCCCCATCCCAGGTTAATTCGAGCGTGGAATACGATTGTTCTATCAATAAGTGTGCATTTTCAATACTGTGTTGAACCTGCTCACGCCGGGACTCGCCGATCTGGCATCCCATTTCGCGGTGTGTTCCGTACACTTCCACAAGCGGAGGCGGCGCGTTGTGAACGATGGTGTTGGGAACAGGTATTTGCTTCAAAGCCATTCATCCTCCATATAAAATCGTTCCGCCCCGGTTATTTCTCGGGGCGGAAAAATTATAACATGCAGGATTTTTACGGCTGGGACGGGGGGGGTACCTCACCCGGATTTGTCGGTGGAGTGTAAACGATCAGCCCGGGACTTTGGACCGGCCGCGCCCCGAAACGGGTGATCACCACCGCTCCGATCGCCAGCAAACCGATCAGGGCCGGGAGGATCCATGTGACACAGGCCATGAACGGCAGCAGGTGGTTCAGCGACTGGATGGAAGCCACAATGAACACCAGCACGAACGTTCCCAGCCCGGTCGCAATCACCGGTGTCCAATCCTGGCGGAGCGCTTTGGCAAAGCGATCGCCGATCTCCTGCCCCATCGAGATCACGCCAAACAGCCAGGCAAAGGCAAGCGGGATCAGCCCCAGCCCCACTACCGGCAGGAGGATGAGAGTGAGCGCGGCAATGATCATGGCTACAATGGTCAGCAGGCCGATGCTGGTCGTCATCAAAGGCTGGGTCACAATCGCCTGAGAGATACGGTCCAGGCGTTCCTGGAAGAAGAGGGTTGCCAGGATTCCGAGAAAGGAGACGAGCAGCGCCGAACCAAAGACCCGGCTGAACTCCCAGAAGGGATTGTAGCCAACATTGATCTCAGGGATCGGCACACTGGGTACATCCACATCCGGTGGGACCCGACCGCTGGGCAGGTCGATCTCCGGCGCGACATTATGGATGACATCCCCTTCCACAGTTGCGCCTTCGGCGCGTTGTACCTGGCCGCCAATCGTGACCACATCGCCTTCGACAACGGCATTCTCTTCAAGATCCACTTGTCCACCGATGATCACGACATCGCCGTTCATATCTCCATTAGTGGAGATCGTTCCTCCAAAGACGACCAGGTTGCCATTCAACTGTGCATTCTCTTCAATGACAACATTTCCGCCGAAGACCACCAGGTCACCGTTGAACTCCTCGTCGCTTTCCAGGGTGAAATTACTGCCGAAGATAACGCGCCCATCACTCGGGCCTGTTCCCTGTGCATACGCCGGGCTTGCCGGGAACAGCAGCAGCGCCAGCAGGAAAAACAGTGTAATAAGTTTTGTTATGTTCTTCATACGTCAAACTCCTCGCGGAACTCGAACGAACCGCCATATTGAAACCGACCATAACAGGCTGATCCCTGCCAATCCAGAGACGAGGATCATCCACGCAAAGGGTGAGAGAAAATCGGGGACCACATCCAGGAGCACAGATCCGGCCTGGGCCAGTGCCTGGAGCGTGGTAATGACAAAAACAACCCAGTCCACGACCACGGAGATCCATGTAGCGGGTGCGGAAAAGAACGCCGTCAAATAGGGCGCTGTGAGCCAGAGCAACAGGGCAAAGCCTCCGGCGGTAAACAGGACCGAGCCGATGTACCTTCTCCGCCGCTCAACTGCTTTGCGGGCTGCCAGGCGGGTCTCAAAGCGTGCAGCAAACCCTGACTGCGGGGAAGCCTTCCTGACGGTTTTCAATGCAAACCCGGTCTCGACCAGTGCAGTGCAATACGCACAGCTCCGCACGTGGATGTCAAGCTCGCGCTTCTGTTCGGTTGTGACGGGCATGTCATTCAACAGCCAGTCTTCAAAAGGCTGGTGATTCATGGGGCCTCCTTTCGGTGCGAGTGCGAGGTTGGTTTTCCTGCCACATGCCGGCCAGCGCCCGCCGGGAGCGGTGCAGCCGGCTTTTGACCGCACTAACGGTCAATTTCAACGAATCGGCAATCTCGATCTCGGAGTAGTCGTACCAGTACCGCAGGATGACCGCGGCCCGGTCTGTTTCGTCCAGGTTTTTGAGCAGGACGTGCAGGTGGTCGCGATCCTCGCGTTTAACGGATTCCGCTTCCGGGTCGGGCGAGGCGGGATCGGCAACTTCGTAGGTTGTGCCATCATCGTTCTCCTCGTCCAGGGAAAAGATCGAAAGCTTGCGGCGGCGGAGACGGTCGATGCAATAGTGGGCGGCAATCGAAAGCAGCCACGTAGCAAACGGGCGGCTCTGATCGTAGCGGTGCAGGTTCTGGTAGGCACGCAGAAAAGACTCCTGTGCGGCATCCTCGGCGGCCTCAGGCTCACCTAGCATGCGGTAGCACAGGTTATAGACGTGTGTCTGGTGTTCCTCGACGAGCCTGGTAAACGCTTCGTCGCTTCCCTGTTGAGCCTGGATGACCCAGGTATGTTCGTCGTTCACTCGCGCTCCTTGTACCTTCTATACGCAGCATCCAAAAAAAAGTTGCAGCCTAATGTGCATGGCTATGCGACTCCCCGCTCCCCTCCGGACCGAGCACGTGCCGCCATTTCCCAAGCGATTCCGCCCGAAGAGCGAACAGGATGGCAATGGCCGTGGTCAGCGGGACAGCAGCGACCAGCCCCAATGACCCAACCAGCGTCCGGACGATCTCCTCTGCGACAAATTCAAAGTTGACCAGCGTGCCGTAGTCTCCTCTTCCCAGCGAAAACATCAGCAGCATCGGCAGGGATGCCCCGGCATAGGCCAGCACCAGAGTATTGACCGTCGCCGCCACATGATCCTGCCCGATCCGCATCGCAGACCGGAAGAGCTGCGGAAATCCGAGCGAGGGGTTGGCATGATGCAGCTCGAACACGGCGGAGGCCTGGGTGGTCACCAGGTCATCCAGCACGCCGAGCGCGCCGATGATCATGCCGCCAAGCAGCAGCCCGCGCAGATTGATCTGGGTATTGAGCATCTGCAGCAGGAATAGCGCGTTCTCATCCCCGGACCCGGTCAGACGGGTGACTACAACGAACGCGCCAGCCAGCACGCCGGTGATCAGCAGAACAATGATCATGCTAAGCACGGCAGCATGTGTTTTAAGATTCCATCCATACGTCAAATAGAGCGTCACCGCCAGGAGAATCACCGAGCCACTTATGCTTACGCGCAACGGGTCCTCTCCGGCCAGGATATGGGGAATGATATAGCCAATGATAATCGTCAGGCTGAGCGCCATACTGATCAGGGAGCGCAGGCCCTTCCAGCGGCTGATGAGCAGGATGGTCACAGCAAAGATGCCCGTCAGCCAGAGCAGGTAATTAACCCGCACAAAATCGGCAAAATAGACCGTCAAGACTCCATCGGGCCGCGCACCGATGGTGACAACCACGTTGTCGCCCACTTCCAGATAAAGATTACTCGACAGCACCTGGCGCCGGCCATAATCCATTTCCATCACGATACCTCGATAGTCCCCCTCCAGAATCTCCACCCGTGCAACCTGATAGCGCTGCATTGTTCCACCCAGGTCAATTTGCCCTTCTTCAATGATCTCCGTGACCCGCGCCCGCATCGTTTCCGATCCCATAGCGGACATGTTGACATCCGGTAAATCCACTTGGTTGAGCGAGGGCACTGTCATGAACGCGACGACACCAAACAGGATGGCCATAAAAATGACCGGCAGAAAGTTATTCTTCATATTGCAGAGTATACACTGTTCAAGGAATCAAAAAGCAGGCACCCGGGGCGGGGTGCCTGCTTTGTAGTAGAGCATGGAAGGCTTTTATTCGGTCATTGCCCGCTGAAGTGCCTCTTCCCATCGTGGGAGAGGGATGTCAAAGGTCGATTGGAAAAGACTGCAATCCAAGGCTGAAAAAAGAGGGCGCTCAGCGGGCGTAGGGAAATCGGACGTCAGTGCAGGCAGAATCTCCCTTACCTTTTGTTCATCCTTATGCGGATCGAGCTCGATGATCTTTCGGGCCCAATCCAGGCGGCTGGCGCAGCCGTTCCCGG
>DASUOS010000279.1:0-7577 GCA_036276515.1 Anaerolineales bacterium
ATGAGGTAAAACAGCTGCTCCTCCCCCACCTTGCTGACGGACGCCTCGTGGCCAATGGTGACATCATCCTCATCAATCTCGATATACGGGTACGTATCCGAGCGGGATTTCGGATCGAGCAGGAGCGCGTCACAGACCACGTTGGACTTGACACCCTTGGCGCCCTTGTAGACCTTGACCATGCCGCGATACGAGGCGCGCCCGCCGCCCTTGCTGATGGATTTGGACGTGATCTTGCTCGTGGTATTCGGCGCGAAGTGGATCATCTTCGAACCCGCATCCTGGATCTGGCCCGGGCCGGCAAAAGCCATCGATAGCATTTCGCCGCGTGCACCCGGTTCCATGAGATAGCAGGATGGATATTTCATCGTGACCTTCGAGCCGATGTTGGCATCGACCCATTCGTGCGAGGCATTCTCAAAAACCTTGGCGCGCTGGGTCACGAGATTGTAGACGTTCGTGGACCAGTTCTGGATGGTCGAATAGCGCGAGCGTGCGCCCTTCTTGACAATGATCTCGATCACGCCCGAGTGGAACGAGTCGGTCGTGTACTGGGGTGCGGTACAGCCTTCCACATAATGGACCGAGGCGCCTTCCTCGACGATAATGAGCGTGCGCTCGAACTGGCCGACATTGGCAGTGTTCAACCGGAAGTAGGCCTGCAGGGGCAGGTCGACCTTGACGCCCTTCGGCACATAAACGAAGGAGCCGCCAGACCAGACTGCGCTGTTCAACGCAGCGAATTTATTGTCCTCGATCGGGATGACTGTCCCGAAATATTCGCGGAACAGGTCGGGGTATTGTTTCAGACCGTCTTCGATGCTCAGGAAGATCACACCCTGCTTTTCAAGGTGCTCCTGGATCGAGTGATAGACCATCTCGGACTCATACTGCGCTCCCAGACCCGCCAGGAACTTTCGTTCGGCCTCCGGAACGCCCAGCTTGTCAAAGGTGCGCTTGATGTCATCGGGGACATCATCCCACGATTTTTCGCTTTTCTCGGTCGGCTTGACATAATAGTAAATATTGTCGAAATCCAGCTCTTTGAGCGAAGGACCCCAGTTCGGCATCGGCCGCTTCTGGTAATGCTCGAGCGCTTTGAGGCGGAATTCGAGCATCCATTGCGGCTCCTGCTTCATACGCGAGATATTTTCCACGACTTCACGGCTCAACCCCCTCTCAGACTTAAACGTGTAATTATCGTCACGGTCATGAAAACCGTACTTGTACTCGCCGATATCTTCTAAGATTTTTGCATCGTCACTCATGATCTTCACCTTTCACAGGCAGTGAACTGCTTCCGTGCTGCAGCCAGCCGCCTGTTACAGTTTCAACAGCAATTGTGCGCCGGGATGCCCTATCCTTCGGCGACTGCGTCATACCGTTCGCGGATCCACTCGTAGCCTTTTTCCTCCAGATGGAGGGCAAGATCCGCGCCACCCGATTCAACGATCCTTCCCCCGAGCATGACATGGACAAAATCGGGCTTGATGTAGTTCAGCAGGCGCTGGTAGTGCGTGATAACCAGCACGCCCAGGTCCTTGCTCATCAGGGCGTTGACCCCGTCCGCTACGATGCGCAGCGCGTCGATGTCCAGGCCCGAATCGGTCTCGTCCAGGACGGCGATCTCCGGCTGGAGGGTCGCCATCTGCAGGATCTCCGCCCGCTTCTTCTCGCCGCCCGAAAAACCTTCGTTCAGGTAGCGGCCGGCAAATGCCTGGTCCATTTTGAGCATGGCCATCTTTTCCTTGAGCAGCTTGCGAAACTCGGGGATGGGCATGCCTTTATCATCGGGGTTGGCGGCGCGGCGGCGGGCGTTGATCGCCGTGCGCAGAAAGTTCGCCACTGTCACCCCGGGGATGGCAACCGGGTATTGGAACGCCAGAAAAATGCCGAGCCGGGAGCGCTCATCCGGCTCCAGCTCGAGGACATTTTGTCCCTTGAAGATGACTTCGCCTTCTGTAACGGTATAGGATGGGTGCCCCATCAGCGTATACGCCAGCGTGGACTTCCCCGTTCCATTGGGCCCCATAATGGCATGTACTTTGCCTCGTTCTACGGTCAGATCCAGCCCTTTCAGGATCTCCTTCCCTTCGATGGATACATGCAAATTTTTGATCTCAAGATACGACATTCGTGTGTGCTCCTCACCAAAATTAAGCCATTGCTGGCGTTTTATCCTAGTCGGCGGCATTATAGCAGGTCTGGAGAGAAAAGTCAATATTTATGATATTTATCTAGTATATTGACAAACTCAACCAAGATAGTTATACTCGCGGGCATGAAAAGCACGAAAGATCGCATCCTCCAGACCCTTCTGCGCCGGCCGAAGATCACCATCAACGACCTGGCCGAAGCTGTGGGGATCAACCCCATCTCGGTCCGTCATCACCTGACCAACTTGCAGATGGAGGGACTGATCGCTGCGGACGAAGAGCGCCACGGTGTGGGACGCCCGCGCCTGGTCTATTCGCTGACCGAAGATGGCATGGAGAGGTTTCCCACGAAATATTTGCGCCTGACCACACGTCTATTGGCGCAGATGAAGGAAACCATGCCCGGACCGGTGGTTAGCAAGCTCTTTAATCAGATCGCCGAGGACCTGGCCAACGAATACTCCAGCCAGATCCAGGGCATGAGCATGGAAGAACGGCTCGAGTTCGTGAAAGAGCTGCTTGCTCAGGAAGGCTTTACCGTCGAATGGGAAAAGAAGGGTAACGATTACCAGATCCACGAGATCTCCTGCCCTTATTACCAGATCGGCATTGCTCACCCAGAAGTTTGCACCGTGGACCAGACTCTCATTTCCAGGATGCTGGCCCTCCCTGCCAACAAAGTCCAGTGCATTTTGGACGGTGGCGCCCACTGCACGTACGTGGTCCACCCAGAAGCGGTAAAAAACTAAAATCCTGACCGTCGTGTCAATACTTGATGAGGAACCATGACCGAAGAGACAATTAACGAAATTCAGTGGACGATCCACCAGACCCACCCCGATAAAGTAAAGGACGCCCGTGAGAAGCTTGGCGAAGTAGTCGATCCTGAGATCGGGATGAATATCATCCAGCTTGGACTCGTACGCGACATCATTATTGAGAATGACATTGCCCGGGTGAAGATGATCCTGACGACGCCGTTCTGCCCCTACGGGCCTGCTATGATCGAGATGACCAAGGCCAAGGCCGTGGAGGGACTCAATATGCCTGTGACTATCGAGATGGGCATGGATATGTGGGACTTTTCGATGATGGAAGACCCATCGGCGCTGGACTGGGGTATGTACGCCTGAAAATCGTGACGTTTGACATTCAAACTGGATTACTGTCTGCATAAGCGGTAATCCAGTTTTGTTTTCCCTACTGGATATAATCGTAGCTGCGATGAAAAAAACGGTTGTTATCTCCTTGCTGCTTTTAATTGTTGTCGTTGCCTGCACACCTCGCAATCTGACAGCCACACCTGAAAGCTCAATTGTGCTGGAGGATTGCATACTGACTTCACCCCGAGGGAATCAGGTGGAGGCGCGCTGCGGCACATTGACCGTCCCTGAGGACCGCGCCAACCCGGATGCACGGCGGATCGACCTGCACGTAGCGGTCATCCCGGCCATCAAACGGGATCCCGAGCCAGACGCCCTGTTCCTGCTGGCTGGCGGACCGGGTCAATCGGCCATCGAGACGTTTCCGGCAATGATCAACTTGATGTTCCAGGTCCATGAAGACCGGGACATTGTGCTGGTCGACCAGCGCGGAACCGGCGAATCCCAGCCGTTGCGCTGTCTCGACCCGGAAGACGATGAATCCCTGACCGATGAGCAGGCCCTTGCGCTCTACAAAGCCTGCCCGGAAACGCTGGATGCTGACCTGCGCTTTTACACGACCGAGATCGCCATGACCGACCTGGATGAGGTTCGTGCCGCGCTGGGCTATGATGTGCTCAACCTGTATGGCGCCTCCTACGGCACGCGGGCCGCGCTGACCTATCTGCGCATGTTCCCGGAGCGAGTCCGCACCTTAACGCTGGACGCGGTCGTGGACCCGGGCTTCGTCATGTTCATGGATGCGGCAGAAGATGGGCAGGCCGCCCTGGAGAATTTCTTTGCCCGCTGTGAGGCGGATGAGGCGTGCAGCACAGCGTTTCCCGATCTGCGAATGGAGTTCGGCGAGCTGCTCTCACGCTTTGACCAGGCGTCAACGAACATCACGATCCCCCATCCTCTGACCCACGAGCCGCTCGACCTGACCGTCACGCGCCAGATGATCACAAACATGGTCTTCAACACGCTGTATGTGCCTGACCTGGTGGCGACACTGCCGGTGTCCATTCACGCCGCTTATGCCGATGAAAACTATGTGCCGCTGATCTCACAGGCCCTGCTTGTCAATGCAGGCCTGTACGACGGCATGTTCTACGCCGTGGCCTGCAGCGAAGACGCGCCGCTGATTTCCGCCGAGGCAGCTGCCGAGCGCAGTGAAGAGAGCATCTTTGGCGACCGCACCGTCGATTTCGCGGAAGTCTGTGCCGAGTGGCCGAAAGGCGAAGTTTCGGAGGAATTCCGCCACCCGGTTCTATCGGATGTTCCGGTGTTGATCCTGTCCGGTGCAGCCGATCCGATCACACCGCCGCGCCACGCGGAAGCCATCGCCGAAGGCTTGACCAACGAGCTGCACCTGGTTTTCTCGGGAATGGGACACGGGAATCTTACCACCCGCTGTAGCATCAACATCTTCAAGGACTTCATCGAGACCGCTTCGACCCAGGGGCTGGACACCGACTGTGTGGAAAGTATCCAACCGCCGCCCTTTTTTGTCGATTTCAGCGGGCCTCGCCCTTAAAAGGCCATCCATATGATCCAGGTACAAGGTCTTTCAAAATCCTTTGGCAAGGTGAAGGCTGTGCAAAATGTGTCCTTCGTTGCCCCTGACGGCCAGATTACGGGGCTACTGGGCCCCAACGGCGCGGGCAAAAGCACAACCCTGCGAATGCTCTATACCTTGCTTAAACCGGACAGTGGCAGCGCACAGATCGACGGCATCGACGTGCGCGTGTCGCCGCTCGAGGTCCAGAAACGGATCGGGGTTCTCGCAGATGCACGGGGACTCTATCCCCGCCTGACCAGCCGCGAGAATATCCGCTATTACGGTCGCTTGCATGGGCTGGATGGGGAAGCGCTCGAACGACAGATCGACTCACTCCTTCATCTGCTCGACATGCAGTCCATCGCCGACCGAAAGACCGCAGGCTTTTCGACCGGCGAAAAGCTCAAGGTCGCGATCGCCCGTACGCTGGTGCACAACCCGAAAAATGTTCTGCTCGATGAGCCGACCAACGGACTGGATGTGATGAGCACTCGTGCCATGCGCCAGTTCATCCTGCGCCTGCGGGAGGAGGGAAAATGTGTCCTGTTCACCAGTCATATCATGCAGGAGGTCGCCGCCCTGTGTGACCAGATCGTTATTATTTCCCAGGGTGTCGTATCCGCCACCGGGACTCCCGATGAGCTGCGCAGGCAGACCCACCGCGAAAGCCTGGAGGATGCCTTTGTCGCAGTGATCGGTTCAGAGGAAGGCCTGGAACGATGAAAAAGATATTCATCATTTTCCAGAAGGAAATCCTGGACAATATGCGCGATTATCGCAGCTGGATGACAGGCTTCTTCTGGGCTATGTTCGGGCCGTTATTGCTGGGTGGAATGATCATGCTGCTCGGCAGGACCATCCGTGAAAATGTGGAGCAGCCCCTCATCCTGCCGGTTGCCGGTGCGGAAAACGCCCCCAGCCTGATCGCCTTTCTCGAGCAGAGTAATATCATCATCGAGTCTGCCCCTGCAGACCCGGAGGCGGCCGTGATCGCCGGTGACATCAACGTCGCCCTCATTATCCCTTCCGAGTACAGCGAGGACTTTTCATCCGGCAGCACCGCCACTGTCCGGCTGGTCTTTGACAGCACCCGCCAGTCGGCCAGTCCGGATATCGCCCGTGCCCGCAATGCACTGGAGAATTACAGTGAATACCTCGGGGTATTGAGGTTAAGCCTGAGAGGCATCAGCCCGGAGGTGCTGCGCGCCGTCCAGATCGAGGACCTGGATACTGCCACACCCCAAAGCCAGGCACTGATCTTCGTCTCGATGCTGCCGTACTTCATCATATTTGCCATTTTCAACGGCGCCTCCCCCGTGATCGTGGACGCAACCGCCGGTGAACGGGAGCGCGGATCGCTGGAGCCACTGTTGATCAATCCCCTGCCGCGCGGCTGGTTTGCGATCGGAAAAATGCTCTCGGCAATGCCGTTCGCAACCTTCAACCTTCTGATCACGCTGGCAGGTTTCGCCGCCATCTTTAACCTGCTGCCTGTGGAGGAACTGGTCGGCGTCCAGCTCGGCCTGGACCTGGGCGCCCTGGCTTCTGTTTTTCTGATCTGCCTGCCGATCGTCTTTCTCGCCTGTGCCATCCAGACCCTGATCGCATCCTTCACGAAAACCACCAAGGAGGCGGGGACCTACCTGCCCTTCATCGGCCTGATCCCCTCCCTGCCGGGTCTGGCCCTGGCCTTTCTGCCCGTCAAACCAGCTTTGTGGACCATGCTGATCCCCACCTTTGGACAGCAGATCCTGATCAACCAGTTCCTGCGCTATGAACCGATCTCGACCATAAATATCATCGTCTCGGCCCTCCTGACGATCCTGCTCTCGATCGTGATCACATTCATTGCCATCAAACTGTATGAGGGCGAACGGATCGTCAGCGGGTAAGCCATCAAGATATTCGCTACACGAAAGAAGAGCGACTCCGCCGAGTCGCTCTTCTTTAACAGAGAATAAATCTAAATTTTCTACCCGGTAAAATCCAATAAATTTACAAATGGCGGGGGAGTTTCGCTCTTTGTCTGACGAGCAGGATGATCCAAAAAAAATACCACACCAGCTGCATGAGCGTTTCTACAAACACCATCAAGAATATGCGTAATTTTCGATACATTTCAAATCCTGTTCGCAAATCGTTCGGCCTACCTTCTTGATAAGGTGGAGCCGTCTAATATTACTTCGATAGCCGCCGGGTCATTCTACGAAAAATCATAGCGAAAAGCAAACCAATTAACGACCCGGAGGCAACGTCTCCCGGGTAGTGATCCCCGAGGTAAATCCGGGAAAATCCCACCAGAGAGGCCAGAACATACCGCACCGGAGCAAAGTGTAGGGAGGAACGGTTGAGCAGCCAGGCTCCGGCGAATGCTCCCGCCGCGTGCCCTGAAGGGAAGGACCAGGTGCCGGGCTTTTTCCCGATCACGATCGCCTGGATGAGGGAGATAAACGGCCGCCGGCGCCGGAAGAAGGATTTGATCGGCAGCTCGACGAGCAGGCCGGTGACCGTCAGGGGAAAACCAATGCCCCACCAGATCCGCTTCGCCTCCCGGAGATTTTGCAGCGCCCTGAGCACCATTTCGGCATACCAGAAGGCGGCTCCATTCCAGGCAAATGTAATTGCATAGAAAAAACCATTTAGAAAGCGGGTATGGCGCAGGTGATTGATGGCCAGGAACAGTTTGGCATCCAGGGCATCGACCGGCTTAAGGCGCCG
>DASUOS010000280.1:0-16116 GCA_036276515.1 Anaerolineales bacterium
TCGTCGCAGGGAAGGGCGGTTTGCCGCGCCTGCTCAATGCGCCTATCGATAACTACATTCCCGGTCGCGAACGGCCGGTTGGGAACCATTTGGGGATTTTTGTGAAGTAGATTAAAAAGCGATTTCGCCGATCTGCTCGAAGTTGACGTCGAACAGCTCAGTAGCCTGGGTCTCTTCCTCCGCTTCCTCCCAGGCCCCGGCGCGGACGCCGCGTTCGCAATAGGACCGGTAGGTGCAGAAGGAGCACTTTTGACGGTCCTCCGTCCGCGGGTAGGCCGAGGCGGAGTCAATCTCTTCGGAGAGCTTGGTCAGGAAGTCCCAGTCCCGCTGGAATTGGGCGGACGTGTATTCAAACCGGGCCGGCTCGCCTGGAAAATCGGCGAACCAGTACACCATCTCCACCTGCTCAGGTAGGAAGGGCTGTCCCTGGTTCAAATGGGCACCCGCCCGGACCAGCAGCGACCGGTACACGCGCGTCTGCAGGCGGGCAGACAGCCACTCATTGCGCGGTCTCTTTCGGTACGTTTTCCAGTCATAGATCGTGGCTTTCCCATCCCGGATGACGATCAAATCGTATTTCGCCAGCAGGCGATGTTTGCCGAGCGGCGCAGAAAGATTGGATTCAGGATGCAGGTCTGGACACTCACGCAGGCTCTGAAGAGTGGGATCCGCGAGAAAACTGGACCACCATCGTTCCAGGGTCGGCGTATTCGCCAGCCGGGCGATATACTCGGCCGTGATCCCGATCAGATACTGCTGCAGCAAACGATGGAAATATTCGCCCTCCTGCTGGTGCTTCTCATTCTCAAGGGCAGGCTCCGACTCCATGGCGGGATAGGATAGACGCTCCAGGTAGCGCAGCTTGAACCGCAGTGAGCAGTCCACGTAGTCCTGCAGGGAAGATTGTGAGAGAAGGGTGAAAGGGTTGGCAGCCATCGTAAGAATTAAATTATAGCATGCCGGAAAGGACCTACTCTACCGCCGAGTTCGGTTATACTTTGATGAATTAACCTTCTCAAGGAGAGATGTATGGATTGGATTTCAGATCCCACAACCTGGATCGCGTTTCTCACTCTGGTTGCGCTGGAACTTGTACTGGGTGTGGACAATGTAATCTTTATTTCGATTCTCGCCAGCAAGCTTCCCCAAGAACAGCAGCAGCGGGCCCGGACCACCGGCATTCTGATGGCTGTGGTGACCCGCATCCTGCTTTTGTTTTCCCTGTCCTGGATTATCGGCCTGACAGAGCCTTTATTTACCCTGTTCAGCTTCGAAATCTCGGGCCGCGACATCGTGCTGATCGCGGGCGGCCTGTTCCTCTTGTGGAAAAGCGTACACGAAATCCACCAGAAGCTGGAGGGAGAGGAAGGACACACCTCGGCACAGGTTCGGGCAGCGTTCTGGAGCGTGATTTTCCAGATCATGCTCCTCGATATCGTCTTCTCCCTGGATTCGGTGATCACCGCCGTTGGCATGGTGGACCATATCGAGATCATGGTCGTGGCTGTGATCATTTCGGCGCTCGTAATGGTCTTTACCGCCCGGCCGCTTGCCAATTTTGTCGAGCGCCACCCAACGGTGAAGATGCTGGCGTTGAGCTTTCTGCTCTTGATCGGTTTTACCCTGATCGTCGAAGGCCTGCACCAGCACATCCCGAAAGGATATATCTATTTTGCGATGGGCTTCTCGGTGCTCGTGGAGATGCTCAACCTCCGAATACGGAACAAAGGCACGCCGGTCAGCCTGCATGAGCCCTATCGTGAGGCTGTCGCGGGTGGGGTGGCTGCGTCTGTCGCCTCCGTACCGGTGAAGGCTCATAATAACAATAAGAAAAAAAATCAAAAGAAACGAAAATAAACGGATAAAAACAGAGCGGATGCTGCAGCATCCGCTCTGTTTTTATTGGTTCCCATTCTTTTCCTTGGCCGCCCGGATGAACCCGGAGAACAACGGGTGTGGCTTCATCGGTCTGGATAAAAATTCAGGATGGAACTGGCTTCCCACCATAAAGGGATGATCTTTAATCTCTGCTATTTCCACGAGCTTGCCATCGGGTGACATGCCGGAGAAGACCATGCCGCCTTTCTCGAAATCCTCTTTATAAGCATTATTAAACTCAAATCGGTGGCGATGGCGTTCCTCGACCTGGTCCTGACCGTAGGCCGCTGCAGCTTTCGAGCCTTCCTGTAATTCACAAGGATACAATCCCAGCCGCATCGTGCCGCCCATATCCGTGATGGCGCGCTGGTCGATCATCAGGTCGATGACGGGGTATTCTGTGCTGCGGTCGAACTCGGAGGAGTTGGCATCCTCGTGGTTGAGCACACCGCGCGCAAAGTCGATGCACATGACCTGCATCCCCAGGCACAGGCCGAGATAGGGCACCTGCTTTTCACGGGCATAGCGCGCCGCCAGGATCTTGCCTTCAATACCGCGCGACCCGAAACCGCCCGGGACCAGGATCCCATCGGAGTTCTGGATCACCTCCCAGCCCTTGTCCTTCTCCAGGTCGGCCGAATGGACCCAGCCGATCTCCACCTCGACATCGTTGTTCAGCGCGGCATGCTTGAGCGCCTCGCGCACTGACATATAGGCATCCTGCAGCTCGACATATTTTCCTACCAGCGCGACTTTCACTGTGGGCTTGGGCTTACGGACGCGCTCCACGAGCTTTTCCCAGGGCTTCATATCCGGCCGGGTCGTGGCGTTCATGCCAAGCTTCTCGACCAGGTAATCGCCAACGCCCGCCCGTTCCAAGAGAAGCGGGACTTCGTAAAGGACATCGCTGGTCGTCATCGGGATGACCGCTTTTTTCTCCACGTCGCAGAACAGGGCGATCTTGTCGCACAGTTCCTTGTCCATCGGGTAATCGGAGCGGGCAATGATCATATTCGGGGAGATACCGATCGAGCGCAGGGCGGCGACCGAGTGCTGGGTCGGCTTGGTCTTGATCTCGCCGGTCGCGCCGATGTAGGGGAGCCAGGTCACATGGATAAAGAACACGTTCTCCCGCCCGACTTCATTCCGCAGCTGGCGGAGGGCCTCCAGGAAGGGCTGGGACTCAATATCGCCCACCGTCCCGCCGATCTCCACAATCACCACATCTGCCTGGGTTTCCTTGGCGATCCCGGCCACCCGGCGCTTGATCTCGTTGGTGATATGGGGAATGACCTGGATCGTCCCTCCGAGGAAGTCGCCGCGGCGTTCCTTGCCGATGATCTCAGCGTACACCTGTCCGCTGGTAAAGTTGCTGGAGCGGCTGAGACGGATGTCGATGAAGCGCTCATAGTGGCCGAGGTCCAGATCCGTTTCGGCGCCATCGTCCAGCACGTACACTTCACCGTGCTGGTAGGGACTCATCGTCCCCGGATCGACGTTGATATAGGGGTCAAGTTTTTGGACGGCGACCTTCAGGCCGCGCTCCTTCAACAGAAGCCCGGTTGCGGCGGCGGTCACGCCTTTGCCCACCGATGAAACCACACCGCCTGTATAAAATAAATATTTAGTGGTCATAGCTGCCTCTTGTATCGAGTTATTGCGAGAATCGTTAACAGCGATGAAGTAATCACGTTTCTCGAACCGGATTGCTTCATCGTTCTGCCGGTAATAAATGCGATGGGGAGGGCGGTGAAGCCCTCCCCATCGGGGATTGCGTACGTTATGTGAGACTGGCTCAGTATCGTCTTCATCCAACCAATTTAAAGATATCTTCCGCGGCCCGGCGCATTTCGAGAAAGATCATGCCCAGCTTGGCATCCTGGCGGGCCAGCGCGGTCAAAACCGCTTCCTCGCCGATGGAGGTTAACACAATGGAGCCCTTATTGCCCTTGATGTAGACCTGCTCCAGACCTTTGCGTCCCAGCTCTGTGGAGATGCGCTCACCCAGGCTCAGCATCGCTGCGGACATGGCGGAGACGCGGTCCTCCTCCACACCCTGCTGCAGGGCAGAGGCCATGATCAGGCCGTCCACAGAAACGACCGCCGAGGCCTCGATATCGGGCGCGGCGGCTTGCATATTGCGCAGGCGTTCGACCATCAATTCAGCGCGATTTCTTGTCATTCCTGTTCTCCTGCCGCCTGTTATGATGCTTTGATGTGTACCATCAAAGTTCCCGTTTGGATGGTAGGGCGGCACCTTGGGATGATGTCTGACACAGTTTACCATACTTCAAAATCCCGGAGAATGGCGCTCGCATTTCAACTCACCGACAGATCCCGCTCGTTGGAATTTGACCCGCGCATTGCTTCATGTTAAACTTGCTTGTTCGGCTGATGAAAACGTTTTCCTTTTTTCTGTCTTTTTTATTTTTCCTTCTTGCTGCTCAGGACTCGCCGCCTGTTGCGATCAGCTCGCCTGTGGCCGGGGAAGCCCTGCGCGGTCAGGTGAATATCATTGGCTCGACGAGCGTCCCGGATTTCATCTCTGCCCAGCTGGATTTTGCCTACGCCTCCGATCCCATCGGGACCTGGTTCCCCCTTCAGACGCTGCCCCAGTCCGTATTCGACTCTCCGCTCTTCACCTGGGACACTACCCTCATCACCGATGGTGACTACATCCTGCGCTTGCGAGTGTTCGCCGGGGACGGTTCCTTTCAGGAAGTCACCGTTCCGGTCAGCATTCAAAACGATGCCATCCCGACAGCCATACCTGCTGCAACCGCCACACCCGAAGAAGGTACTGTGCTTGTGCCTACTCCCTTTCTGCTGGCCGCTTCACAGACCCCGACGGATGTGCCGCGGCCGACGCCAACACCGCTTCCCACGAACCCGGTCTCGCTGGATTCCACTACCATCCTGCTGAGCCTTGGCCGGGGTGCCCTGGTGCTCCTCGGCATGTTTGCCCTCGCCGGACTCATCCTCCGCATTCGTCGTTTCTAATACCCGATACCTGGAACTTCAAACATGACACCTGAAACCACTTATCTCCTGATCGGTCTTGGAAATCCCGGCCGCGAATACCGGGACAGCCGTCATAACGCCGGGTTTATGTTCATCGACCGGCTGGCCGTGCGACTCAACGCGCAAGGCATTAAGGTTCAGTCGAAGGCCGTCGTTACCACGGCCCACTTCGAAGACCGCAAGATCATTCTCGCCAAGCCGCAGACGTATATGAACCTTTCCGGCCAGTCGGCGCAGGGACTGCTCAACTTCTACAAGATACCCATGGAAAACATGCTGATCGCCCACGATGACCTGGATATCCCCTTTGGCACTATCCGCATCCGTCCCAAGGGTGGGCCGGGCGGGCAGGGCGGCATGGCCTCCACGATCCAGCAGCTCGGCACCAAGGACTTCCCGCGCCTGCGCATCGGCATAGGACGACCTCCGGGAAGGATGGACCCTGCCGCCTATGTACTACAGGATTTCACCCGTGAAGAAATGAAAAGCATCTCCGAGATCGTCGATCGCGCCGCAGATGCAGCCCTGGAGTTTGTGAAAAACGGGCTGAATGCGGCCATGAACAAATACAACGGTTCGGTTGAATCGTAACCTTCTCAAACATGGAAATCCTTCTCGATACGATACGCTCGCTTCCTGCCTATCAGCAGCTGCTGAAACAGCTCGAGACCGATGGGAAACCGCTCCCCGGCCTGGGACTGCCGCGCGCCGCCCGCCTGCCGGTCCTCGCCGCCCTGCACCTGGACCTGAACCGGCCGGTCCTGATCATCACCGACCGCGCCGACCATTCCCTGTCTCTGTATGACGAGCTGGGATTCTGGGTCCAGTCGCCGCGCTATCATTTTGCCGAGCCCACCCCATTGTTTTATGAGCAGGCTGCCTGGGGCGTGACGACCCGCCGCGAGCGCCTGCATACCCTGACGGCTCTGGCCGCCTACCACCTCCCCTTTGCACAAAAACCGGAGATCCCGCCGATCTTTGTCACCTCGGCCCGCTCACTGATGACCCGCACGCTGCCGCGCCGCGATTTTCTCAAGGCGTGTAAAAAGCTGTCTGTCGGGCAAACCACCCAACCCGATTCGATCCTGAAATACCTGACCGAGATCGGATACCAGCGCACGAATACCGTCCTCGAGCCGGGACAGTTCTCCCGCCGCGGCGGTCTGCTCGACCTGTGGACACCGGCCGAAAAACTGCCAGTCCGCCTGGACTTCTTCGGCGACGAGATCGAAACAGTGCGGAAGTTCGATCCTGCTTCACAGAGGACCACCGAGAACCTCGAATCGATCCTGATCACACCGGCACGCGAGTACATCGTTTCAGAAGGGGATCACCCGGCGGAGGAGGAGCTGTCTGAATTCCACATCCCGGTATTGCACAAACAGCCGGCCAGCCTGCTGGATTATCTTCCCCAGAAATCCCTGGTGCTGGTCGATGACCTTTCGGTGGTCGAGAGCATGGTTGCGGAAGTGGAAGAGCAGGCCGTCAAATTGAGGCATGAGAGCATCCAGGAAGAAACCCTCTCGCCAGACTTTCCCCTGCCATACATTACCTGGCCCGATATGCTGGATAACTTCCAGGCGCGGCCGTTTGTTGAATTGGGGTATTCCACGCAAACAGAGAACAGCGGCATGGAGGAAACCTTATCGTCACATTTCAGCCACGATGAGCGGTTTGGCGGCCGGCTGAAGCAGTTTATCGATTATCTGGGTGCCATCGTTGAAAAAGGCGAGGAGGCGATCGTCATTTCCCGCCAGGCGAACCGCCTGCATGAGCTCTGGCTGGAACGCTCCGCCGATGAAACAGCCGGGATGCCGACCGCGCCAGAATTTGTGGAAGCTTCCCTCTCGGAAGGTTTTATTTTAAGGAACGAAGATCCGCAGCTTTCCCTGCACCTGATCACAGACTCGGAGATCTTCGGCTGGGAACGCCCCCAGCCGCGCATGCGCCAGCGTCCCGTAGCCGAAACGCCTGAATCGGTCTACGCCGACCTGGAGGTGGGCGATTATGTGGTCCATATCGATCACGGCATTGGCCGCTTTGGCGGGCTGGTCCAGCGCGAGCTGGACGGGCTTATCCGAGAGTTCCTGGCGGTCGAATATGAGGGCGGCGGACAGCTCTATGTCCCGGTCCACCAGGCCGACAGGCTGACACGCTACATCGGCGCCGAGGGCGCTGTCCCGGCGCTTGACCGGCTGGGCGGGCAGGAGTGGCAGGAGAAGAAGGGACGTGTCAAACAGGCTGTTATCGAGGTCGCCCAGGACATGCTCGACCTGTACGCCCGGCGGAACGTGGTCCGGGGATACGCTTTTAAAGCGGACACGACCTGGCAAAAAGAGCTGGAAGATTCGTTCCCGTACGTCGAAACCGACGATCAGAAGCGTGCCCTGGTCGAGATCAAGCGCGACATGGAGGCCAGCCGCCCCATGGACCGCCTGCTGTGCGGTGACGTTGGTTACGGCAAGACCGAGCTCGCCCTGCGCGCCGCGTTCAAGGCGGTGATGGACGGCAAGCAGGTTGCCATCCTGGTGCCGACCACCGTCCTGGCGCAGCAACATTACGAGACCTTCCTGCAGCGCCTGGCTGCGTTCCCGGTCAACGTGGAGATGCTCTCCCGCTTCCGGACGCCGCGCGAGCAGACTTCCATCCTGCAGCGGCTCTCGATCGGAGAAGTGGATATTGTGATCGGCACGCACCGCCTGATTTCCTCGGATGTCGAGTTCAAAGACCTGGGGCTGGTCATCATCGACGAGGAACAGCGCTTCGGTGTGACTCACAAGGAACATCTCAAAAAGCTGCGCACCGAAGTGGACGTGCTGACGCTCACGGCCACGCCGATCCCCCGTACTCTGTATATGGCATTGACAGGTGTGCGCGACATTTCGAATCTAAACACGCCGCCCGAGGAGCGCCTGCCGATCGTCACGCATGTGGGACCCTATTCCCCCAAACTCGTCCGCCAGGCGATCCTGCGGGAGCTCGAGCGCGGGGGGCAGGTCTTTTTCGTCCACAACCGCGTCAACACCATCGACGCAATGAAGGCCCACCTGAACCAGCTCGTCCCGGAGGCGCGCGTGGATGTCGGCCACGGGCAGATGCATGAGAATCAGCTGGCGGACGTCATGCACCGCTTCAACGCCGGTGAGACGGACATCCTGCTCTCGACGACAATCATCGAGTCGGGCCTGGACATCCCGAACGCCAACACTCTGATCGTGGACCGCGCCGACACGTTCGGACTGGCCCAGCTCTACCAGCTGCGCGGCCGCGTGGGACGCGGCGCCTCCCGGGCCTACTCTTACTTCTTCCGGCATAACAAACTTTCGCCTACCATCGAAGGACAGCAGAGGCTGGAAGTCATTGCCGAGAACACCCAGCTCGGCGCCGGCTATTCGATCGCCATGCGCGATCTGGAGATCCGCGGTGCCGGTGAGCTGCTGGGTACCCGCCAGCATGGACACATCCAGGCTGTTGGGTTCCACCTGTACACACGTCTGCTGGCAGATGCCGTACGGCAGATCCGCCGGCTGGAAGCGGCCAGCAGGGATGGCAAGGCCGCGCCGAAGGACAGGATCGAGACTGCTTTCTCCTCCCTGACCCAGCCCATCTCCATGCCGGTCAATGTCGATTTACCGCTGGCCGTGGGTATCCCTGCCGATTACATTGCCGACCAGGACCTGCGCCTGCGCCTGTATCGCCGGATCGCCGACCTGCGCGATGAGACGGAGATCGACGCGCTGGCTTCCGAGTTCCAGGACCGGTTTGGGAAGCTGCCGGAGATGGTAGAGAACCTGTTCTACCAGATGCGTGTCAAGCTTCGGGCTGAAGAGTCAGGCCTGTCGGCTGTGAGCTGGGAGACCGGCCAGGTCATCCTGCGTTATCCTTCCTCAGCGGATGGAAAAGAGGCGGAGAGACTGCCTGACCTGGGGCCGGGCATACGCGGCGGCAAGAATGCCTACTGGGCGGCGATCGGGAGGGAAGAGGACTGGCAGGAAAGACTGCTGGGCGTGCTGGACAGGCTGATCAAACGCTAAGTATCGTACAGAAACCAAAAGGCAGGTTCCATTCTGGGAACCTGCCTTTTTCGGGGTCAATCAGACGCTAATCATCCAGGACATACACGCGGACGTAATCAAAATTGGCTGTAAAGCCAGGTCCGCCCATGGATACCAGGCCGATCCTGGCGTTCGAGCCGAGCTGGTGAGTCCATGTGCCGCCGCGGGTCCAGTTGGTGCCATCCCGGCTGGTATAGGCTGTATAGAGCTCCTCCCCCTTCTGTTGGGTCCGCTTAACGATGCGTAGCCAGGTCCATTCGCCAGGGGCACTCACCACTGTGTTGCCATAACGTGGATAGCCGGCCGGAACCGGGAAGAGCTCCTTGGCGAATTCGGTCTGGCGCGTCTCCCAGATGGACACGTGAACCAGTTTCACATAGTTGTCGTCATCGCCAAAAACAACCAGTCCCGCCTGAACAAAGTTGAAACAGCAGCCTTCGGCAGGCAGGTTCAGCCTGACCCTCGTTTCCACGATGTAATTATTGACGGGAGCCATCTCGGTCAGTATCGATGCATTGTTGCTGCCCTCATGCAGATCGGCGGGCTGGGTGCGGAAATCAAAGCTCTCGCTCGATATGGCATAGCCCTCCGCAGCGGGCTCACGAACCCAGGTCCACTGGCTGCCGAGCGTGCCATTGAACTCATCTGAGAGAGATGTTATCAAACTTCGCGGCTGATCGCGAGGCGGGCTCTTCACCTTGTATTTGATGAGCTCACCGGGCTGGGCGGCCGGGGCCAGCTCGGAGCTATCCGAGGCCCACAGACCGCCGCGGACCGTTGGCCAGCCATCGATCCAGTCGAGCCGATCCAGGAGAACGGGACGCTTCGTAAATCCGACCGCGCCCTCAAAGTAGGGATCATGACGGTCTACGGCATGGTAAACAGTCCACCATACACCGTTGGCATCCTCAAAAACAGAATTATGGCCTGTCCCCACCCAGCGGTTGCCGTTCATGCTGATGACCGGTGTTCCGCCCACGCGGCCTTCCAGGAAGGATGCTCCATCGCGGTCGACATAGGGTCCCAGGATATTCGTGGATCGCCCTGCAAAAACGCTGTAGGCGGTTAATGGGCCGCGGCAGCAGTCGGTGGCGGAGGCGAACAGGTACCAGTAATCGCCATGCTTAACGACCTCCGCGCCTTCATACCGGTTCGCAATGGCGATCAGCTTCTGGCTATCGGGGTCAGAGTGCAGTCCATCGGCACTGAGCTCACGGACAGAAATACCGCCAAAGTAACTGCCGTAGAAAATATAGAGCTGGCCCTCATCCTGGACCACATCGGGATCGAAAACCCAGCGCCGCGAGTCAGGTCCGCAGCAATCGGCTCCGTGCGGCTCCACGGCGGGTGTGCCACTGTCTGTCCACGGTCCGAGCGGACTGGGGCTGGTCGCTACCCCGATCGCACTGCCGCCCCCGGGCAGGTCGGTCCAGGAGGCGGCATAGTAAAGATAATACTGGCCGTTGAAAAACTGGATCTCAGGCGCCCACATCCCGGCGTCGTCTGCCACCCAGCCTGGCCGGGCGGGGAAGGCGTCCCCCTCATAGGTCCAGTTCACCAGATCGGTGGAGCTTAGCATCGGGATGAGATGAAAGTTAAAGTTGCTTCCTGTTTTATCCTGGTCGTTCAGGGGATCGGTTGTGCAATACATGTACCAGTTCGTATCACCTTCCGTCTGCCCCTGGATAATGGATGGATCGGCACAGCTTTCGACCAGGCCATCGCCCGGGATATGAACGGGTAGAGGATTTGTATAGGTGGTCGCTTTGGCTGCTATCCCCGCTGCCGACCATGACGATTGCACCGCAGAGCCCGCAGCCAGGGCAGGGCTGGCAACGAGCAACAGGATGGCAAGCACTCCTGTCAATTTGATGAGTTTGGTTATCACAGGCTTTTCTCCTTGGGTGAAAAGGTACGACCTGTTATGAAAGGTATCGTTGATGGGCCGGCTGTAATGGAGAGTTTGAGTCAGTTAATGGGACGCTGCCTCCTTCCTGGCTACGAACGGGATACCCTGGGACCCGTTTTCAAAGTTGTTTACAAATCATTTTACTGCACAACTTGAAAAAAGCTCATGGATATGAAACCTTTTCCCAGGGCTTTCTCAAAGTCGGACGGAGGAGGTTTTCTAAACCTAGCCATGGGCGCTCTAAACACTACACCTAACCACTGAGACACAGAGACACAGAGTGCTTGCAGCCTTTTCTCAGTGTCTTCGTGTCTCAGTGGTTCAAGAACAAGTGAATTGCAGACTCTTTTGAACTTTGCGCAAGCCCTGAACCTTTTCCTTTTCTCCTGCTTCAGGAGGTAAAGGTTACAATTCTTTTACCTATCGGTAAGTGTTTCATGTATAATTTAAACGTACGATATCCGGTAGGTCCAATTTTCATCGAGGAGGTGCACCGGTCAATTCCTGTGGGGACGATTTTGAATACGATCCAGAAGTTCTGAGTAGTTGAATAACGAGGAGATTTCAATGAAAAAGTCAGTACGTCTGTTATCCATCATAGGAGTTCTGGTACTCCTGCTGGGGGCGGTCGGTGCGGCGGGTGCAAAACCGTCGGGAACCGTAAATGTTCAAATCCTGGCATTGAACGATTTTCACGGCAATCTTCAGCCACCGGCCGGTTCTGCCGGTCGTATTGGAACAGTCAATGCTGGTGGAGTCGAATACCTTGCCACCCATGTCAATGCCCTGCGCGCAACCAACCCCAATACGGTGTTCGTCTCTGCGGGTGACATGATCGGTGCCAGTCCCCTAATTTCTGCCCTGTTCCACGATGAACCCTCTATCGAAGCCTTTAACCTGATGGGTCTGGATTTCAATGCTGTGGGAAACCATGAGTTCGATGAGGGGATCTATGAGCTGATCCGTATGCAGGAGGGTGGCTGCCATCCTGTGGATGGCTGTCTGGATGGCGATGATTTTGCCGGCGCCGACTTCCGCTTCCTGGCAGCAAATGTGACCTGGCAAAAGAATGGCAAAACTGTTTTCCCGGCCTATAAGACAAAGAGTTTTAATGGGGTTCACGTTGCCTTTATCGGCATGACTCTCGAAGGTACACCCACCATCGTGACGCCCTCGGGAATTTCGGAATTGGATTTCCATGATGAGGCTGATACTGTCAATGCGCTGATTCCCGAGCTGAAACAAAAGGGCATCGAGACCATTGTGGTGGTCATCCATGAAGGCGGATTCCCGGCTGGTGGATATAATGAGTGTCCGGGTATATCCGGTCCGATTGTCGATATTGTCGAACGCACGAGCGATGAGGTGGACCTGTTCATCACCGGTCACACGCATCAGGCGTACAACTGTGTCATCGACGGACGCCCTGTCACCAGTTCCGCATCCTTCGGACGGGTGGTGACTGACATCGATCTGGTTATTGATCGCTCGACCGGAGATATGGTGAGCGCCACCGCTAACAACAATATCGTGACGCGGAACGTGCCCCTTAACCCATTCCTGACCGCCCTGGTTACGAAATACAACAATCTTTCTGCACCGCTCTCAAACCGCGTGATTGGATCCATTACTGCAACAATTACGCGTACCCCAAATGATGCAGGGGAATCGGCCCTGGGTGATGTCATTGCCGACGCCCAGCTGGCAGCAACGGCTGATCCGGCCTTCGGGGGAGCAGTAGTTGCCTTTATGAATCCGGGCGGCATCCGCGCAGACTTTACCTATGCCGCGAGTGGAAGTGAAGGTGATGGGAATGTCACCTACGGTGAGGCCTTTACGGTCCAGCCGTTCGGCAACAGTCTGGTGACGATGACGCTGACCGGTGCTCAGATCGATGCTTTGCTCGAACAGCAGGCAACGGCCGGGTCGGATGGGCTGGGAAGGACGCTGCAGATCTCGCACACCCTGACCTACGCCTGGAATGCCTCCGCACCCAATGGCAGTAAGGTGGATATTGCCAGCATCATGATCAATGGCGTACCCATCGATCCGAATGCGTCCTATCGGGTGACTGTGAACAGCTTCCTCGCCGATGGTGGAGACGGGTTTGCAGTACTTCTACAAGGCACGGACCGCCTCGGCGGTGAAGTAGATCTCGATGCACTGGTAACGTACTTTGAGAACAATTCACCGATTGCACCCGGGCCGCAGAACCGTATCACCTTGATTCCGTAGCGATGGGATGAATCAAAAGCGAGTTGCCCAAGTGGCAGCCCGTTTTGGTTGGTCTGGCTGAAAAAATGTAAAGGCGGTTTGCTTCATGAAGCAAACCGCCTTTCCTATCTTCGAATATTCAATTGTCGGTTAGACGGGGGAACGGCCGGGCAGCGCGCGGACAATCGCGATGGCCACGACGGCTCCCAGGAAGGCGATGATGATGCTGGTGACATTGATGCCGCTCACAGCGTTCGGGACGCCGAACAGCTCACCGGCAAGAAAGCCGCCAACAATAGCGCCAATGATCCCCACGACGATATCGGTCACGGCGTTGCCGCGCCCACCCCTCATCATCTGGTTGGCCAGCCAGCCAGCGATCAGACCCACAATCAGCCAAGATAATAGACCCATTTGTATTCTCCTTTCGTGATTTAGCGAGTTTATCGCTACAGGTAGTACTACAGGATTTAACGTGACACTTAACTCTGTGTTATGCCTCGCTCATAAATGCCTGCCGGAAGTACTGGCAGTGGGCTATCGTTTCTCGGCTCGTGTAGCCAGATAGCTGGGATGATATTTTTGAAGTGGTGAATCGAGCATGTAATCCTCGTACATGTCAGTGATGGCAAAGCCTGCATCACACTGCCCGCCGAGCAGGTCTGTGAGAGAGTGACCGAATTCTACTGGCAGACCCTTTTCCACATGTTCCTGCAGATCCTCCGGTGGAATGCTTGTTAAATCGGAGTAGGGGATGGAATGGGT
Organism: Anaerolineales bacterium; assembly: GCA_036276515.1. Lineage (GTDB taxonomy): Bacteria > Chloroflexota > Anaerolineae > Anaerolineales > Villigracilaceae > Defluviilinea. The sequence goes on from DASUOS010000280.1 coordinate 13,843, forward strand.
CACTTCCAGGACTCCCTCGTCTGCTTTATAAAGATCGAAAATATAATGAACGGGGTTCATCGAGCCGGTCATCAGGATGCCGCCGCGGCGCAGGACGCGCGAGCATTCCAGCCAGACTGCCCGTACGTCCGGCATGAAGACGGTCGAGCAGGGATTGAAAACCAGGTCGAAGGATCCATCTTCGAATGCGGACAGGTCCGCAGCATCGCCTTCCACCGTGCGGATGGAGAGCGATTCTCTCTCGGCGACGAGCTGGTCCTGTTTCAACTGGGCGGGGGAGTTGTCGAAGACGGTTACCCGCGCCCCGGCCGCGGCCAGGACCGGTCCCTGCTGGCCGCCGCCCGACGCCAGGCAGAGCACATCCGCGCCTTTCAAAGGCGGGAACCATTTTTGCGGTACAGGGATGTTCTCAGTCAGTAGAATCGAAAACTCTCCCTGCCTTGCTCTGGCAATGACTTCCGGAGTAACCGGCTGGGTCCAGCGGCTTTTCCCGCCTTCCACTTCCCGGTTCCAGGCCTCGCGGTTGTACGATCGAATATCCATGATGTCTCCTGATCGCTTGGAATAGCAGGATTCTACAGGTGGAAACGGCGTTTGTCGAGACAGAGTTGGCTGCCGGCCGGGAAGTAAACCGCCCTATTAAAAGGATTGGGACAGGCCTGCGTATGACCTGTCCCAGTAGTGAGGAGGATGTTATAAGTCTTGCGAAAATTGTTCGTTCAGGGCAGGGCGATCAGCCTTCGCAAGACTTTTGCATCGGAGGTTAATCGGCCGCGGCCGGCTCTGCCAGCGGAGCGGGGGAGTGATGGACCTTGTTGAGAACAAGGAAGCCGATCGCGGCCAGCGTTCCGATCAGCCCGCAGAACGCCCAGAGCAGCTGCGGGTTCGCGCTGTCGAGCAGCAGCCCGGCAAAGTACGGACCGACCGTGAACGAGATGCTCCACGAAAGCCCGGAGACGGCCATGTAGCGTCCGCGCATGTGCTCGGGCGCAAAACTCGCCACGAGTGACTGCTGGAACGGGGAAACCACCATTTCGCCGATGGTGATGATGATCATCGCAACGATGAAGAGAACGAAGGTCGGCACAAAACCATACATGGCAAAGCCGACCGCGTACAGCATCGACCCGGCAGCCATCATTAATAACGGCTTGAAGTGCTGCAGCCTGCGTGTTATCCCGAACTGGAACAGGACCACGATGATGGCGTTGATGCTGAGCAGCCAGCCATAGCGCAGCTCGGGCAGGCCGTGCTGGTCTCGCAGGTAGACGCCCAGGGTCGAGTTCAGGTTCAGGTAGACCAGGGTCATCAAGACGGTCACGCCGATGAAGGCCAGGAAGCGGGTGTCCTTGAAAACCCGGCCGTAGCCGGCGAAGGTCTGTTTCATCGTCTCAGGCCTGGCATGCGCGTGGGATTGAGGTTTGGTCTCCGGCAGGAAAAAGAATACGATGCCCGCGCTGATGATGCTGATCACCGCGTCCACGAGGAACAGGGTCAGGTACGAGTTGGCGATCAGCAGGCCGGCGATGGGCGGAGCGATGATCACAGCCACATTGAAGACTACGCGGATGATGCCGTAGCCTTCGGCGCGCTTCTCCTGCGGCAGCAGGTCAGCGACGACGGCTTCGTGGGCCGGCCCGCCGATGTTGGCCAGCGTGCCCACCAGGACGGAGACCGCCACGAAGACCCCCAGTGTAGGCGCAAAGCCCATCCCCAGTGCGCTGAGCGAGGAGAGCAGCAGGCTGAAAATGATGACCGTTTTTCGTCCCATCCGGTCGGCGATGGCCCCGCCGAGGGCGCTGCCCACCATCCCGGAGACCGAGAAGACGGCGAACAGGAGACCAACCGTGGCCATACCGATATCGTACTTTTGCGTCAGATACAGAGCAAAGAACGGGTAGAGCATAAAGCCGCCCAGACGGTCGATAAAGACGATCAGGTTGTACGTCCAGAAGGCGGGCGGGTACTCGTGATATACGTTTTTCGTTCTCTCCAGGAATGCTTTCATTCTTCTCCGAGTTTGGATGGCGGACCTTTGTGCAAGGTCCAGGAACCGATAATCGAACTATAGAGCAGGCATCCAATAAATTCCCCCGTCCACGGATGGGTTCCTCACTGGTCAGGTGGACAGGGGATTTCGTATTAGTGGGCAAAACTTCCGCTGGGTGACGGGCAGTCCGCGCACGGGACTTCATAGCGTTTGCGCAACTGCTTGCCCGTGGAGATCATCCAGTTGGCGAAGTTATACATGCTCCGTTCGAAGAGCCCCGGCCG
>DASUOS010000281.1:0-4485 GCA_036276515.1 Anaerolineales bacterium
ATCCTTCTGGCGCCCTTCGCTCTCCTTCCCTTCTGGACAGGACGTATTCTTCTTTTCCTCGTGAGCATCATTGCTTTCACCGTGACGGCTGTGAAGATGGGGGCAAGCAGGTATCAGCTGGTGCTGTTCCTCTTTTCCGCATCGGTGTTCGGCGGTCTTTACAGCGGGAACATCGATTTCCTTGTCACGCTGGGATACTGGATGCCGGCACAAATCGGGTTGTTTTTTGTGATGATGAAGCCTCAGATCGGGGTTTGTATCGCGGTTTTCTGGATGTACATGGCATGGAAGGAAGGTGGAGCGCTGAAAATAGCCAAGGTATTTGCACCTGTCACAGCTGCTTACCTGCTCTCCTTCTTGATGTATGGATTCTGGCCCAAATATCTGTTCAATATGCCAAATAATCCCTGGAACTCGGGGCTATTTCCCTATCTTCTTCCCATCGGAATCTTCCTGCTTTATAAGGCATTACAGCTGAAGGACAAGAGATTATCCGGTATCAGCAGTCCCCTGGTTTCCCCCTATGTGACCGGGTATAACTTTTCCATTGTGCTGCTTTCCCTCTTCAACCGCCCTGTCCTGTTTCTGGCAGCGTGGGTGGTGCTCTGGCTGATCGTACTGGTCAGGTTATGGATACCATAAGCATAGATTAAGAAAGTGGACAGCAAACCGGCAATACAGGATGATTATATAGGATCATCCTGTATTGCTTTTGAAAGCTGGGTTCAGTGGACAGAGGCAGTAAAATATTGATCATTTCTACAGGGATGTAAAATGCCTCAAAAGATTCCCATCATTCAATACCTGCTACCAAGACTGGATGCCGCTCTTTTTGGCATGTTATTTATTGGCGTGCTGCTCCTGGGACCACGGATGTTGAATGTCGATGGAGATCTGGGAAGGCATATCACAATCGGAAATTATATTCTGCAGCAGCGGGAAATCCCGATGCGGGATTTGTTTTCCCATACAATGTCTGGCGAACCGGTTGTTCCTCATGAATGGCTGGCCCAGGTCAGCTTCAGTCTTGTCCATGCCTGGATGAGTCTGCATGGAGTTGTGTTCCTGGCCGCGCTCGTGATCGCTGGTACTTTCACCCTCATGTACCGGGAAATGGCCAGGCAGAATATCTTCCGCAGTCTGGCCCTTTTCTTCACGATCCTGGCTGCATTCGCATCCAGCCTTCACTGGCTGACACGTCCCCATATTTTTACATTCCTTTTCACCGCACTCTGGGCCTATCAATTGGAGAACGAAAAGAGCAAGTTGTGGCTATTTCCTTTGATCATGCTAATATGGGTCAACACGCATGGAGCGTTTATCGCCGGTTTTGTGATCTTAGGCGGACATGTTGCAGGCTGGTTCTGGGAGTACCTGCATAAGCAGGCTACCCTGGAGAAGCTTACAAGGTTATCCCTGATCGGGGGGCTTTCCATCGCAGCCACATTCATCAACCCGGTGGGATGGAAACTCTGGGATCTGAGCGTGGGATATCTGGGCAATCGTTATCTCGTCGATCATACCGTGGAATACCAGTCGCCGAATTTCCACCAGCCGGGTACCTGGCCATTTCTTCTACTGATGGTATTGGGAATTCTTGCCCTGGGCCTTGGAGGCAGGATGCGGGCTCACCAGGTGATCTTAATTGCCGGCTGGAGCGCCATGAGCCTGTATAGCGCACGCAACATTCCCCTCTTCGTCATCGTCACCACCCCATATATTGGGTTGGCATCCCAGGCAGTATTTGGTCCGTCGAGTCTTTTTACCAGGTTCGAAAATAAAATTTTAAACGCGGAAAATAACCTCAAAGGAAGTCTTGTATTTACCATTGCACTCATACTGATTACGATTGCGTTCCCGCCACTTCCGCGCTCGGCGAACCGTTTTGATGAAGGCAGATTCCCTGTGGAAGCGGCTGCCTGGCTGCAAAACCATCCACAGGGTGGTGAAATGTTCAATCACTTCGATTGGGGAGGGTACCTTCTTTATCAAATGTGGCCCGAGAAAACCGTATTTATCGATGGGCAGACGGATTTTTATGGTGAAGCGCTCACGCGTGAGTACGAACAGGTGATCCGCCTCGAAGACGGATGGCAAGACAGGTTTCAAAAATACAATGTTTCCTGGGCTATCATTCCTCCCGATCAACCGCTGGCAAGGGGGTTAAGAGATGAGATGAAATGGATGATCGTCTATCAGGATGATACCGCAGTGATCCTGCACGAGCCGTGAGCTATCCCTGCTGGAACACAGCTACTTTTACTTCACCACAGCATCAATCACTATCGCCAGAAAAATAAAGACCAGATAGCTACTTGACCACTTGTACATACGCCAGGCCACCTTATTGCCTCCCTCCTTCCAGACCGCCCAGGCGGCGTAGATCAATGCTCCACCCAACACGACAGATGAAATAAGATATACGCTCCCTGCAAGATTAAGAATGGGCAGCAATAATGTCACGATGACAAGCTCGATCGTGTAAATCAGGATCTGTTTGCGCGTTTCCAGCTCACCGCGCACCACCGGCAGCATGGGCACGCCGGCCCGCTCATAATCTTTCATGCGGACAATGGCCAGCGCCCAGAAGTGCGGCGGCGTCCACATGAAAATGATGGCAAAGAGCAGCAGCGCCGTCCAGTCGAGGCCGCCGGTTGCCGCGGCATACCCGACCAGCGGAGGGATCGCACCTGCCCCGCCGCCGATCACAATGTTCTGCACGGTTGCCTTCTTCAACCAGAGACTGTACAGGATCACATAATAAATAATGCCCGCAAGCGAAAGAAGTGCAGCCAACCCATTTACAAAGCTGGCCAGGATATAGTAGCTGACCAGGGACAAACCCAGCCCGAATGCCAGTCCTTCGGCGTCCGTGAGCCGGCTGTCTGCCAGGGGCCGCTTGGCTGTGCGCTGCATGTTCCGATCCAATTCGCGATCGATGTACTGGTTCAGCGCGCTCGATCCGCCCGCTGCCAGCGCGCCGCCGAGCAGCGTCCACATGGTGAGGCTGAAAGAAGGCCATGCCTTCAGCCCGATCACCAGGCCGCCATAGGTTGTGATGAGCAGCAGGCCGACGATCAGGGGTTTGGATAAGGCGAGGAAGTCCCTGGCGCGCTGCCGGGGATTCGAGATCGAGCTGTGAAGAGTGTCCCGATCCAGCAATCCGGATACATAAGCCAGCAGCACGAGCGAAACCCAGAGCGCTACGGTCGTCAATTGGTGCAGAAATACCAGATGAGGTGGATAATTTTGGGTCACCTGCATCGCCCCGACCAGCGCCTGGCCGAAGAACATCACGGCCAGGATGGTAGTCAGCGGCAAAAGGACGCGATGGCCGCGCAGCTCCTGCCATGCCTTGCGGAAGACGATCACCATCAGCAGTGAGGCTAGGCCGACCATCAGGATATGGGCCTGCTTCAACCAGCCCAGAGGATGGCTGGGATTGCAAAATGGGAACCCATCGCAAAAGGCGATCGCGCCCGTGACCGCCACCGCCCGGCCCAGCACGGTCAAGGCGAGCACGGCACAGAATAATCCCAGCACCCAGCGTGAAAAAGTGGATTTTAAGGAGTAATTCAATTTGTTTCCTGTTTTCGCAAAAAGAACGGATAGCCAACAAATAAAATGGTTGCAAACGTGAACCATTGCAGTGCATACCCAAAATGGGGGCCCTCTGTAATTTCGATGGTCGGCGTGTACGGGATTGGTGGAATAGTATCCTGTTCGTCGACCTCTGGCTGAATGTAAACCGGCAGCACAGGATAAGGGATCTGGCCGGCGATCTTCTCCAGATCCGCATTGGACCAGACCGCGAGCCGGGCCCCGTCTTCGGGCAGCGCGTCGGCGACTCCACCGATAGCAGGTTTCGCCTGGCCCCGGCGGATCTGTCCTGTCAGGCTGACCCTTCCCGGCTCATCATATTTGCGCCAATCCTCCGGGCTGTCGTTGCCCTCGGCGGGGATCCAGCCCCGATCCACGAATATGGCCTGTTGATTAAAACGAAGCGGGGTCAGCAGGTGATAGCCGTACTCACTGCCGAGGTATTGGTTGCGCAGGGCGATTTGGTTCTCGAAATCATATTCACCCTGTACCTGCACCTCTCGCCACTCCATCTGTGGAATCCCATCAGGCACGTCCTCATTTAGATCGAGCGCCGGCATGGCCCGCATGGACTCGAACTGGTGGTTGAACGCACGGCGCTGCTCGAGCCTGTCCAGCTGCCAGATGCCGAGGCGCACACACAGGGCCGTCCCAGCCAGAACCAGCAACGTGGAAAGGATCCATTTCCGTTGAAAGGCTTTATGCAGGAACACTAGGTTTTTTCTTGGTGGGCATAACGAGGGCGTACAGGGCGATCAAAACGCCAACCGGAATTCCCGCATACAGGATGCCATATAACCTCGTCCCCAGGGTCAACGGTTCGTTGACGTTCAACCCAAAGTAGTTCCCCGGCTGGAAGGAACACTCGTAGGCGAAGTTTTGCTC